>JANNFX010000081.1:0-1924 GCA_031380225.1 Hyphomicrobium sp. | reverse complement strand
CCGACGACGGTGGTGCATTGTCGCCCTCGATCACAAGCGCCCCAGTGTTGTGGTGATCGGCGTAGCCGAGTTCCTTGTAGAGGTCTTCGACGCGCGACAACGCGCGCGCTGGGCCGGAGCCTAACGCGAAGAAGCCGTGGTCGTCTTTAATGGTCCAACCGGCATACTGGCTGCCAAGGCAAGCGATGACCGGGTTCGATGAGTGCACCATCACGCCGAGTGGCCACTTCTCAAGTCCCGATGATGACGTCAACGCGACGGTGCCGAAGCCGCCCATGCACACTTCGCCAAGCAGCCGGCCAGCTTCGAGGCCACCAGGGACCTTGGCTCCCAGATCAATGCGGCGCTCGCCAGCTTCGCCCTTGCTCACGGCACAGCGCAGCGCAGCCGCGTTTGCAACAATGTGATCGACAATTTTTGCGGCGCGCGCATTCACGCTTGGGGCAGACGACATCATGGGTGATGGATTCCTGTTTCAGACGGTGCTGTCATACATCATGGATTGCAGAATCCCCAAGCGTTCGCCGCAGAGGCGTTCCGCCTCATCCGGGGTATCAGCTTCGGCAATGACGGTGGCTATGGGCTCGTGAGCGTGAATTTTTGTGCCGTGTGGTGAACGGTCCCGCGTCCACTCTGGCCAAGCGAGGTTTGGAACGGTTAACGCACCGCGGTCGGCATAGAGGTAGGACGAAGAACGGGCAACCGGTGGTGTCCAATTCTCCTGCAGAATTGCGACTGGGTTGGCGCCGGTGCAGGCCGCGATGTGGGCTGCGAAAAGGGTGCCGCGGTCGTCATCGAAGATATCGAGCGTCGCGCCGGAGCGCGGGTTGATGTCGATCAGATTGACTTCAGTTTCGTTGACGATGAAATCAAACGACACCATGCCGATGAGATTGAACTCGCGCGCAACTGCCAGCGACGTATCAATCAGGCGAGCTTCAAGGTCTTCGTCGAGTGTCAGTGGCCCGGTGGCGCCACCGTAGCGGTAGGGGGGAGGGGTCGATGGGATCAGACCCCTTGCCGAAGACATTGTTGTTGCACGCGGAGATCGGTGCAAGGGGTCTGACCCCGAGTCGTATGGCGCACACCACTGCCGCGAGAACGCAAACGCATCGCCGTCTGGGCTGACGATGCCGAGGACTGAGATCGCATCGCCTTCGGATTTTTTCTGGAAGTAATCGGCTTCAATGAACTTGGCGGTTGGTGTCCAGTCGCGCACATGGCGGCCGCCGCTGCCGCCAGTGCGTTTGATCAGCCATCCCGTCGCATCCCGCGGTGGCGGCGTCAGTTGAGTTTTGGGATATGAGGCGCCGAGCGTGCTCAAGGCCATCATCATTTCCGCCGGCATTTTACAACGCCGTGTCGCGGCCGCACTAGTGCCAAGCAGTTTGTACGTGCTCGCCAAAGTGTCCATCAACTTCGGATGATCTTCAAATCCGGCGCCGAGGACTAAGCCCGCAACCGGCAACTTTGTTCTTGATGCAATGTCAGCGAGGGCAGCCAGCAACGGCTTGGCGGTGATGCCGGTGGTTACGAATTCGCGCAACAGGAAGTGATGTTCGGCCGCTTCAATTGTGTCGAGATCGCCATAACCGTCGACAACCAACGGCGCAAATCCCGCTCTCCGGGCCGACGCGGCCAGCGCCCGCCCGGAGTAAGCTGCAATCAATACGGCAGTGTCACTCAAGCCGTCAACTCGCGAGCCAACACAAAGGCGTGCCGGAAGTCTAGGTTCAAAGGTTCCTTGGAGTTGAGCATTTGCTTGAACAGACCCGACTCGGTCTTGTACTTGATGTCGCCGATTGCGAGCGGACCGACGCCAAGCGCGTTGCAGCCCGGCAGAGGCGCGCCGTCCATAAACAACTCCATGCCTTCAACGCCGGCTGGTGGCACGGCGTTGACGTCTGCCACGACAAGCAATTTT
>JANNFX010000161.1:0-21331 GCA_031380225.1 Hyphomicrobium sp. | reverse complement strand
GGCTGCTGAATTGGATATCTTGCCAGCTCAACGCCGGTATCTATGGTGTCAATGCCGCTGGCGCCTTGATCTATCTTTCGGGTTTCTATCAGTTCGCCATTCGGGAACGGCGGCCGATTTTGATGCTGGCAATCTCAATTGCGTACCTCTTTATCGTGGTGGTGATGGGATATACGCGCCAGGGCATTGCCATTGGCATCCTGATGTGGGGCTACACTTTTATCTATGACAAAATGCCCGCCCGATATTTGGCAATTGTATTCTTGGCCGCAACTTTCCACAGCACGGCGATTGTGATGGCGCCGCTGGTCTATTTCGCGTTTGATTTTCAACAAAACAAATTTGCAGCGACCCTTAAGTTGGCATTTGCCACTTTGGGCGTTGCGTTACTGGCGCAAGACTACGTGTTCCGCATAGAAGCTTTGTTCTCGAACTACGTCGATATTGAACACTACTCGTCAGCAGGAGCGGTCAGCCGGGCTTTAGCCAGTGCAGTCGCGGCGGCGTTATTCTTTCTGCACTGGAAACGTTGGGGTCAGCGTTTTCAAGATCGAGGCCTGTGGACGATATTTGCACTTGCGGCACTTGCGGCGGTGCCGTTGGCAACGATTGAAAGCACCGCTGTCGACCGCATGGGACTGTACCTTATTCCATTGCAACTCGTGGTCTTCTCACGTCTGCCTGAGCTTCAGGAAATGCGCGGCGCCCGCGACTTCTGGATTGTCTCAACAGTACTGATCTATGCTGCATCTCTATTTGTCTGGCTCCATCTCGGACAGTTCGCAGCCGTGCTCTGGCTTCCGTACAAGTCCCTGCTGCTCGGAGAGATTGCGTAACGTGAGTGACGCTCAAACACCGCACCCGGCACAAACACTCCGCGATATTGAAAATCCGGCGTTTGTCTCATTCCTCGACATGGCGCGTTGGCTTGCCGCAACATTGGTTTGTGTCGCGCACGCGCGTAACCCGCTGTTTCTAGGCTACAACGCTGTACCGGCAGCCGACCGGAACCTCGCCATGCAGGCCTGGTATTTTGTAACCGGCTGGCATGCGGAAGCGGTTGTGGTGTTTTTCGTGCTCAGCGGCTTCCTCGTCGGAGGCTTATCTTCGGCGCGGGTCAGCAGCGGCCGGTTTTCTATTTCAGACTATTCAGTCGACCGCTTGACGCGGCTCTATACGGTCTATCTACCCGCACTTATTCTGACAGTTATCTGCGATTGGACCGGGGCCCATTGGTTTAGTGCGTCGGGGGTCTATGACCACACGCAACTCTTGATCCTTGAGAAAGTCAAAACAGCGCCATTTGGCGAACTTTTGACTGTGCCAATCTTCTTCCAAAACGTGTTCATGCTGCAAACCGTTTGGGGCCCGCCGCTCGGCAGCAATCAACCGCTGTGGACGATCTCGTTGGAGTTCTGGTTCTATGTCATCTTTGGGCTCGCGGTTGTTGCCCTCGTTGCTGGTTCATCGGCCGTGCGGGCTGCCGCCGCCCTGATTTCGGTCGCGCTATTGGCGTTGTTAGGCTGGCCGTTTCATCAGCAATTCGGGCTGTGGTTGATAGGCGTGCTCGCGGCCTTCATTCCGTGGAGAGTCATTGAGAAACCAGTCTTAGCCCTCGTGGTCTTTGCAGTCCTCTTAACGGCGATCAGGTTGCAAGGCGACGTCATCGACGCGCATCAAGGTGGGTTGCTTCTTAAAAATTATACTGTAGCTACGGCGTTTGCTTGGGTGCTCATATCAATGCGCCAAGTTTCATGGCGGCGGTTCATTCAGTTAGCGCCGCTCAACCATTTTATGGCAGATTTTTCGTACAGCCTTTATCTGATCCATTTTCCACTACTAATCTTCATTCTGGCCGCGCTACACGGAACTGGTCAATTCGATCAGATCGCAACCGGATACTCGCCCGCGAGTGCAGAAGGACTTGCGGTTTATCTTGGCGTCCTGGCCGCTATTTT
Source organism: Hyphomicrobium sp. (assembly GCA_031380225.1). GTDB lineage: Bacteria > Pseudomonadota > Alphaproteobacteria > Rhizobiales > Hyphomicrobiaceae > JANNFX01. The sequence continues at coordinate 19,373 of JANNFX010000161.1, read as the reverse complement.
CGTGAGTGCCTGGGCCTTGTCGCAAGTTACTGAGCGGCAGACGTGGCGGGTAAGAAGCGCTTTGAAGAGCGCGCTTAAGCTCCGCGGCTGGTGGATCGGACCGCCATCTGCCGGCGCCACCAGGCCCGCATAGCATCGAGCAAATGGCAACAGTCCTAGCTCGCCGGCGGCGCATCGTCATTTCTATCAATACGGCGTGGAACATCGCCAACTTCCGCGCCGGCTTGATCAAAGCCATGATTTCGGACGGATACGAAGTCGTAGCGGTTGCGCCGGCTGATGATCATACCGGCCGGTTAGAACAGATGGGTTGCCGTTTCATCCCTCTTGCGATGGACAATCAAGGCACCAATCCATGGCGCGATCTTGCGCTATTTATGAGATACTTAAGAATACTGCAGCGAGAACGGCCAATGGCGTTTCTCGGCTATACGATCAAACCAAATGTCTACGGCTCGCTGGCAGCTCAACGGCTCGGAATTCCAGTCATCAATAATGTCTCTGGTTTAGGGACTGCGTTCATACGCAACACCTGGATGACGCGCGTTGTTAAATGGCTCTATCGTCGCGCGTTTGCCGCTTCACATTTGGTTTTCTTTCAAAATACAGATGACCAGAAATTGTTTGTTGAGGGTGGATTGGTTGAAGCCCGCCGCACAGCAGTCTTGCCCGGCTCAGGCGTTGACCTCGATCACTTCAGGCCCATCGCGCCCCCAGCTGTCGCGCCGAATGGGTCGACCCAATTCCTGCTGATTGGCCGTGTGCTGTGGGACAAGGGGGTCGGCGAGTACGTCGACGCGGCACGCATTGTCCGCAAGGTTCATCCCAACGCAACGTTCGCAATTTTGGGATTCTTAGACGTTGAAAACCGTACCGCCGTCCCCCGTGATCGGGTCCAGGCCTGGCAGGCGGAAGGCGTTGTGAGCTATCTCGGCTCAGCAAACGACGTTCGCCCGCACATTGCGGCCGCAGATTGCGTGGTACTGCCCTCCTACAGAGAAGGAACGCCGAAGACGCTGTTAGAAGCTGCGGCGATGGGCAAGCCTCTGATCGCGACGGACGTACCAGGTTGCCGGGATGTTGTGGAAGATAGCCACAACGGATTTCTGTGCGAAGTCAAAAGCGGCGCCGATCTGGCCGCCAAAATGATCAAATTTCTAAACTTGCCGGACTTTGAAAGGCTGGCGATGGGCCAGGCTAGCCGCCGGAAGGCCGAGCAAGAGTTTGACGAACAGTTTGTTATCAAACGCTATCTGAGCGAGCTAAAGTTGATGGAATACCCGGATGGCCGAACCAGTAGCGCCTAAATAGCCGCAACATCTGCAGCCTCGACACGAACTTTGACAGGCCGGCTCAGCAGCTGCATCAGAACTAGCAGCCGGTCACGCTCATCGAGTTCAATGATGGTAGCGATCTGCCCCATTAACGCGCCGCCCGTTAGGCGGACGGGCTGGCCGATCCGGTACGGCTCGGCGGGCCGGACAATGGCGCCATTTATTTCACGGGCCTTTAGCGCCCGCACGAAGCTGTCACCAACAACGCCAGGTCCGTCGCCACATTTTACAAGGTGTCGAATGCCAGTCGTAAAAGAGATCGGCCGCCAGCGTGCCGTCTCACGCGGCATCTGCACAAACAAGTAGCCGGGAAACAGCGCACGCATGACATCACGGGTCTGTCGGGCATGGCGCACCCGCTTCTTCAACATCGGGCAATAAACAGTGAAATCCTGACGCTCGAGGCCGTCCCGCGCGACGGCTTCCCGGCTGGGCTTCGTGTTCGCCACAGCCCAATAAACGGGCTCGGCCTGGCCATTCGAGTATTCGGTAAACATCAGCTACGCTGTTCCCCCGTGCAAGCACGAAGACCGATCCCCGCTGACCCTACCGCACTCGGTTCATCCTAATGCGGCTCATCCCTCGCTGGAAAGATGGCGCAATCGAACGGCGTTAACAAGGCTAATCCGAGCCGCAGCCAAGAACAGCGTCAAAGGCTTGAATTATTGCCGGAAGTGTCGTCCTTCAGGGGCATTGGCGTCATTAACTCGCCACATCCACAGCCGGATTGGCCTCTGCAACACGGAAGGTTCCATGCCCAAAGGATATCTCATTGCCCACGCCGTCGTCACTGACGCCGAAAAGTGGGGTCAATACGTCGCCAAATCCAAGATCGCGTTGGACAAGTACGAGGGCCGGCCGATCGTCCGCGGGGGGCAATGCGAGATCATGGAAGGCAACGGCGTTGCCCGCAACGTGATCATTGAATTCCCAAGTTATGCTCACGCGCTTGGATACTCAAAAAGTCCTGAGTACATCGAAGCCAAAGCGCTACGCCAAGGGGCCGGAACAATCGACATCACCGTCGTTGAAGGAGTGTGAGAGAGCCACTTATGCCGCACATGCCAAAGAATGATGGCCGGCAGCCGTGGCGCGCGGTTGTTCTGACGCTGTTTCCGGAAATGTTTCCGGGGCCGCTCGGCGTGTCGCTGTCGGGGCAGGCGCTTGACGCTAAGCTGTGGTCACTCGAAACCCGCCAAATCCGGGACTTTGGCATCGGCCGCCATCGAGCGGTTGACGACACGCCAGCTGGTGGCGGCGCTGGCATGGTCATGCGCGCCGACGTCCTTGCTTCTGCCATTGATGCAGCGCGGGCAGACGGCGCAGACCTACCGCTGATCTATTTGTCCCCGCGCGGCGAACCGTTGACCGAAGCCATCGCCAAAACATTTGCCGCCGGCCCTGGCGTATTATGTCTTGCTGGCCGCTTCGAGGGGATTGATGAGCGTTTGATTGTTGGCCGCGGCTTGCACGAGATTTCAATCGGAGACTATGTGCTGTCGGGGGGTGAATTGGCAGCAATGGTGCTGATCGATGCCTGTGTCCGGCTACTACCAGGCGTGCTCGGCGCCGCAGAAAGCCTATCACACGAGAGCTTCGAAGGTGGATTGCTTGAATACCCGCAGTTCACCAAACCCCGCGAATGGGAAGGGCATACAATCCCGGACGTCCTGTTGAACGGCGACCACAAAAAAATCTCAGCATGGCGGGAAGCACAGGCGTTAGCGCTTACTCAAAAGCGCCGGCCAGATTTGTTGAAAAAAGAGTTGGCAAGCCACGGTTTGCCAAGAAAGGCGTAGCCGACCATGACCCGCCGCGATCTGAATTCGACGCTTCGACGCAGCTATTTCATTCTCGGCACTGTTTTGGTGATTTCGTTATGTCTAAAGCTGGCGCCGCTTATTTCAGGGATTGCTGGCACGCCGTTTCAAGACGGGGCGGCAGCGGTGTACGAATATATGAAAGACATGGCGCTGGTGTTTGTCACCGTGGTTGCCGCTTATCTCGCCAACGTGTTTCAGAAACGTTCGAAGTTCGTTGAAAATCTGGAAGAGGAATGGCGCAATATCGTCAAGACCAAGTCGGCACTCTATACGTTCTGCGAAACGCCGTATCCGTCGACCGATGACTTTCTCGCCGCAAACTGCCGGATCAGCGAGACCATCGACACGATGCGCATCGTCTACAAGAACAAAGGCGAGACAAACAATTTGATCGGGCTCTATCCCTACGCGCCGCTGCACGACATGCGCCGCGCATTGGCCACCATAGACCCCCGCAAGCGGCAATCAATTGCGCCGGAAGAACGAGCGTTGGTCCGTGATGGCATCCTGCAGGCTTTCCACGCACTCCGCGAAACATTTCTTGAAGAATTGGATTTGAAGGAACCCGACCATCCCTTGTTGATTGCGGCCGCGCATCGCTTGAAAACACCAGGCGCGGCACCGGATGCGCGCGAAATGCAGTCGCAACAGATAATTGTGGCCAAAAAACTGCCAGGGCAACGGCCTGATGTCGATGAGTTCTTGCGGCGCCTCTATATTGACGAGCAATCGCACCAAGGCGTTCCGGTTGCCCGCACCAGCAGCGAGGAAGCGGTGTGAGCCCACGCTCGATCCTGATCACCGGTTGCTCGACAGGCATCGGCTTGGCTTCGGCAAGGGCCATGAAAGCACGCGGCTGGCGCGTGCTGGCCACGGCGCGCACGGCCGATGATTTACAACGGCTTGAGCGTGACGAAGGCGTTGAAGCGTTGCCGCTGGAACTGGCCGATCTCAAATCGGTAGCCGCTTGCGCCTATCAGGCTTTGGATCGCACCAATGGGCGCCTTGATGCCGTGTTCAATAATGCCGCTTATGGCCAGGTTGGCGCGGCTGAAGATCTTTCAGCCGAAGTATTATTGCGTCAACTGTTGACCAACGTCGTTGCCCAGCACGAACTGGCACGCAGCATCATTCCTGCTATGAGAATAGCTGGCCAGGGCCGCATCGTGCAGTGCTCTTCGGTATTGGGCTTTGTCACGGCACCGTTTCGCGGCGCCTATTGTGCGTCGAAGTTCGCGCTGGAGGCTTTGACAGACGCTATGCGGCTGGAACTTGAAGGCAGCGGCATTCGCGTTTCGATCATTGAACCAGGCCCGATCCGCACCGAATTTGTCGCCAACGCGCTAAAAAATCTGAAGGCGACCGTTGACATTGATGCTTCACCGCATCGCGATCTATACCGGGCCCGCCTCGCAGCCATGGAAGCCGGCGGCAAGACGGCGTTCAAACTTGAACCCGAAGCGGTGGCGATGAAGCTCATCCACGCGGTGGAAAGTGCGAGTCCGAAAGTTCGTTACTACGTCACCACGCCGACCTATTTGGCCGCCGCGTTGAAGCGAGCGGCCCCGCAAGCGATGCTCGACTGGTTGGCACGCAAAATGTGAGGCGGACGATTATTTCGTCTCGTCAGCCGTTCGATGATAAACGTCGTCGGTCCGCATGATGTCATCTTCGCCGAGATAGGTGCCGATTTGCACTTCGATCAACTCGAGCGGAACCTTGCCCGGATTTTCGAGGCGGTGCCACTGGGTCGCGAAAATGTAGACGCTCTCGTTTTCACGGACCAGCTTTTCGATATCGCCAATAACAACCTTGGCGGTGCCTTGCACAACGATCCAATGCTCGGAGCGGTGATGATGCATTTGCATCGATAATTTACCGCCGGGATTAACGTGCAGCAGCTTAACCTGGAACCGCGTGCCGATGTTCAGGGTTTCGAAGTAACCCCATGGACGGTAGTTGCGCAGATGCTGCTCTTGTTCCTTGCGATTCGAGCGCTTCAGTGTTGCAACAATCTTTGACACATCTTGCGTGCGGCTCCGATCGGCAATCAGCAGCGCATCAGGCGTATCAACGATAATCAAATCCTTGACGCCAATGGTTGCGACAAGCGATTTTTCCGAATGAACGTAGCAGCCGTTGGTGTCTTCCAGAATTGCATCGCCATGGACGTAGTTGCCATTGGCATCGTGCGGCGCAATATCCCACAGCGACGCCCATGAGCCGACATCGTTCCAGCCAACATCAATAGTCAGCATGGCGGCAGCGTCAGTTTTCTCCATAATTGCGTAGTCGATGGAGATGTTGGGAGACTGCGCGAACATTGTCTTGTCGAGACGCACGCAGCCTAGGTCATCTTCGGCGCGCGCCAGCGCACCGCGCGCAGATTCGAGCATGCGCGGCTCAAGTCTGGCGACCTCTTCGAGGAAGGTGCGGGTATTCAAAACAAAGATCCCGCTATTCCAGAAATAATCTTTTTCCGCGACATAGCGTTCTGCCGTCGCGCGATCGGGCTTTTCGAAGAAGCTGTCGACCGTGTATGCGCCGCCGTTAAAGCCTTCGAGCGTACCACCCTTGCGGATGTAGCCGTAGCCGGTGTGCGGCTCATCTGGTTTGATGCCGAACATCACCAGCTTGCCGGTTGCAGCAACTTTGGCAGCACGCTTGATGGCTTCGACGAAACGCGTCTCGTCTTTCACCACATGATCTGACGGCATCACGGCGATAATGGCATTTGGGTTGTCGCGCTGTGCAGCGAGTGCTGCGACAGTGATTGCGGGGGCGGTATTGCGGCCGACGGGCTCTAAAATTATCGCCTTTGCTTCAAGTCCTGCACGGTCCATCTCTTCTTTGACAAGAAAGCGGTGATCGTTGTTGCACAGCAAAATTGGAGCTGCAAAACCATCGTCCACCGATAGACGTTTCAGGGCTTGACCAAGAAACGTCGAGCTTTGACCATTAAAAAAGCGGATGAACTGCTTCGGATACATCGCGCGTGACAGCGGCCACAATCGCGTTCCTGAACCGCCTGATAAAATTACAGGATAAATCGCTGTCATGGCGACATGCCTCCATTGCACGAAAAGCGGTCTACAAGGTTTTATCAGCGCCGATTGCGGCACTCAAGCGGTGACAAAAATACGCTACCGGCTAGCGCGCCTGCGGTTTCAGCAGCCTGTCGCGCAATGTCGTGCGCATTGTGTTGGTCGACGTCTGGGCCTGCTGAGCCGCAGTTGGCGGAAGAGCATGCGCCGGACTGGTTTCACGGCGGATACTGGCTACACCATTCTCGGACTGATCCCGGCGCAGGAACCCAGGCTGACGCTGTGTCTCGCCGGGAGCACCGGATGTCTGCCCGCGCGGTGTATAAGAGCTGCCGTCAGCTGGTGGAGATGGTTCGTTGCTGTCGCCACTAATGCCAAGTGCTTCGGCCATCATGAGTGCTTGCTGCGATGCGTCCATGCCTTGCCCCATACCCGCCGAACGCCAGCGCTCAACGACAGCATCCAGGAAACCTTCATCCTGAACCGAGTGCTGCCACTTTTCTGAGAAACGCGCCGTCGACGAGCGCGGCAAACATTTCTTCGGCAATTCGTCAAAGCGGATTCGAACCGGCAAGGCTACCCCGTCACCGAAGGCAATGGCTTCGCGTTGACCGAGTGCCGAGAGGAATTCAAGCAGGCCTGACCCTGTATCAGAAATTGCTGACGACACAATCTGCTGGTCGCGGTCGTTGGACATGCGCAATGCAAACACCGTGTTGCACTGAGACAGGATAGTCGGATCGATTTCAGCTGGACGCTGTGTAACGATGCATAGCGATGCGCCGTATTTTCGGCCTTCCTTTGCGATTTTGGCTATCGCACGCTTGCACGGCTCAAAGCCAGCCGAGGCATTCAGCGGGACATAGCGATGCGCTTCCTCGCAAACAATGGTGATCGGGACCTGGCCTTCGCCCCAAAGCGCAAAGTCGAAAGTCATGCGGCAAACAACGGAGACTACGACATTGACGATTTCGGGCGGGATGCCCGTCAGCTCCAAAATCGTGATCGGTTTGCCATTCACAGGCACGCGGAAAATGCGTGACAGAATTTGTGCCATGCCGTCATAGACGGTCAGCGAGCCAAACATGAACGCATAGCGGCCGTCTTGTGAGAGGCTGTCTATACGGGTCTTCAAGTTCCGGTAGGGCGACAAGTCTTTCTTGTTCTCTAGCTTGCCCATGCGCTCATCGATGAGACTAGTCAGATCCGAAATCCGATATGGCACCGGTGTATCAACGGTGAAGCGGCCAGAATCGATGACGCCACGGCGAAGTTTCTGATTTTCTCCAGCACGGCCGGAGCTGTAGCGGCTCTTTGCAAGCGGAATAAGCTCCGACAGGACCTCAATTTCGGCCTTACGCTCTGGATCGCCAACCAGAACTTCAACGGCTTCTTCAAAGTTTAATAGCCATAGCGGCAACTGCATATTGCGTGGGCTAATGACTTCAGCCCATTCCGGGAATGCCGTGGCATACTCGTTGTGTGGGTCGAGAAGCACAATATGCGCATTCGGATTTTTTTCGAGAATTGAACGCAGGATAAGTGCCGTGGTGCACGACTTACCAGTGCCGGTTGTGCCAAGAATAGCGAAGTGCTTGCCTAGCATGTCGTCAATATTGATCATCGCAGCAATCGACGAATCCTGACGGATGCTGCCGACACGAACAGCGCCAGCGCCGGTGCCGCAGAACGCCAACTCAAGCTCAGATTTTTTGGCAATGCGGACACGGTCGCCGAGCGACGGATAAATCGTCGTGCCGCGCTTAAAGCTATTTGGAACGCCATCGGGGCCGCGCCAAAGTTCGCCCACCAAGCCCAGCTCGGCGATCCAAACTTCACTGTCACCCTCGCGTTGCGCCGGAACTGGTGCACTCAAAGCTGAAACGATCGCCAACACACAAGTTGAGGCCGTGTCAATGGCTAGCAGCGTTCCCATTTCAGGGCGCTCATTCTGGCTGAGTGGAGCGCCTTGAGGACCGTCGAGCAAAACTATCGACTTCGATCCGGTAACCGAAACAATTCGGCCAACCGACGGTTCAAGAGTTGATTTTGCAATGGAGCTGGTAGTGGTCATTTTATTTGATCGGCTTCATGTTTATGGGTTCGGTCACTGTAGTGAGGCATCGAATTCAAGTGATCGTTGGACTATGCTGGTCCGATTATTAGTTGGCGGCCTTCATTCAATGTCATTTGGCTGGCGGGGGGCAACACAACAGTGACTTCAGTTCCAACGCCTTTTTCACTACTGATTTGCAGCTGTCCGCCATGCAATTCGACCAGTGCTTTTGCGATCGGCAAACCGAGACCCGTGCCCTCGCGCCAGCGTGACCGGCTTCCATCGACCTGGCCAAATGGCGTCAACGCAATGCGCAAGTCGTCTTCGGTCATACCGATTCCGGTATCGCGCACGGTCGCAGAAATTCCCCTGTCACGGCGCATAATGAGTTCGACAGTAACAAGACCGCCTCGCGGCGTGAACTTGATGGCGTTGGAAATCAAGTTGGTGAAGATTTGGCGGAGTTTTACCGAATCGCCGCGCACGACTGCCGGTTTTCCAGACAGCTTGACTTCCACTTTGACGCCAGCCTCGCCCGACATCAGTTTCAAAGAGGACACGCAAGCTGATACCGTTTCGTCGAGAACGATCTCGCGTGCATCGATGGTGTAGCGGCCGCTTTGCATTTTCGAAATGTCGAGGATCTCGTTGATCAGCGACAACAAATGGCTTGAGGCATCATGAATCAAGCCGGCATATTCAATAATGTCATCATCCGCGAGCCGGCGCTTGCCATGCTCAGCCATAAGTTTTGAAAAACCCATGATTGTGTTGAGCGGCGTTCTGAGCTCATGGCTCATGTTGGCAATGAACTCGGATTTGACCTTGTTCGCCAGTTCAGCCTCGATGCGCGCCTTGTGTTCGGCCGACCGTGTGCGCTGGCGCAACGCGGCTTCAGCGAGCAGGGCTCCATATTGGCCCATTAGCGAAGTATTACGGCCAGAACCGGAGAAAAACTTGTCGAGCATTGCGCTGTGTCACCCCAAATCTATGAGGAAACACTAGCCATCAAACCATAACGAGCCGTTAAATGTGTCTCATCTTCGGCCAATGAAACGTGATGCAAACGGCACAAAGCGGCCGAAATTCTGCTCGTTGCGGGTTTTCTCGATTGTTTCGATTTCGGCTCGCGCGGTTTTGATCGCAGATGCCGCCGCTTCCAAGCCAGGAACGCGTTTCAAATCACTCTCGATATAAATCAGCGTATCGCGAATCGTTTGGAGATCGATGGCTGGTGGCCAAGCGGGTGACTTTTGAATTCGAAACATACGCACCTCCGAATCTGCCCCGGACCAAATTTAATACATCGTTAACGGGCGTCCCGATCTCATGTTGCAAGAAACGCGCCCGCACACAAGCCATTGTTTCCGCTTGGCAATGTGCCATTTCGAGACACTAAAAATTTCAAACGTTCAAGCTATTATGGAGGCTTCGTTCACCAATACCGGCGATAGTGGCGGCTCGAGACCGGCGCCAGCAGAGCGGCGGCTCTTCGTTGCGTGGGAGCGGCGTGTGTCGAAGAAGCCTGGTGTTTTGATCATCGTCGAGAATTTGACGATGCCACTTGATCGCCGCGTCTGGCAGGAAGCCCAGACGTTGCGCGACGCAGGATATACGATTTCGATCGTATGCCCAAAAGGTGGCCAATACACCAAACCCTACGAACTGTTGGACGGCATCCATGTTTTCCGCCACCCATTGCCGTTTGAAGCGGATGGGGCACTTGGCTATGCACTCGAATATAGCTGGGCGCTGGCTTGGGAATTCGCGTTGTCGGTGAAAGCTTACTTCAATGTTGGCTTCGATGTCGTGCAGGCCTGCAATCCACCGGACTTGCTGTTTCTGATTGCCGGCTTCTGGAAGTATCTTTTCGGCAAGCCGTTCATCTTTGACCATCACGACATCAACCCAGAGCTCTATGAAGCCAAGTTCAACAGCCGTGGGCCGTTGCATAGCCTGCTGCTGCAACTAGAGCGACTGACCTTCAAGACCGCCGACGTCTCGATCGCAACCAACGAAACCTTCAAACAAATTGCCGTCGATCGCGGCGGCATGGACCCAGACCGGGTATTCGTGGTGCGATCGATCCCGGACGTCTCGCGCTTCAAGCGCATTGAGCCAGACCTGTCTCTCAAAAACGGCCGTAAACATTTGGTCGGCTATGTCGGCATCATGGGCGCGCAGGATGGCGTAGATCTCTTGGTGCAAGCCATGGCTGAACTCGTAGTCGGCCGCGGCCGCACCGATGTTCAGTGCGCTATCGTCGGCTCGGGTACCGAACTGCCAAGTCTTGAAAAATTGAGCCGCCACCTTGGCATCGAAGACTATGTGACCTTCACCGGCTTCCGGTCCGGGCAACCGTTATTGGCTTCTCTTTCAGCATTTGACTCGGGCGTGATTCCCGACCCCAAGAACACCTACAACGACAAGATTTCGATGAATAAGGTGTTCGAATACATGTCACTTGGGATTCCGTTCGTGCAATTCGACCTTATCGAAGGCCGCAATATCGCCGGCGAGGCCTCACTATACGCTGCCAACAACTCGCCAATAGATCTGGCTGAAAAAATTGCGACCCTCGTCGACGACGATAGCTTGAGGACCGAACTGGCCGCGGTGGGACAAACCCGCGCTAAGGCCCTTTTACGTTGGGAAACCGAACGCGGCCGGTTACTTGGTGCCTATCGTTTGGCATTGGCAGGCACGCAACCGTCTACCAATTCAGTTCCTGCCCAGGCTACGGGCAAATGACGCCAAGGGTTGCAGCGCACCATAGTCTTTAAGCGCCGCTCCAAAAAAAACTGGCTGCCCGTTCAATTCGACTGTCCATTCACCAACTCAAGTTGTTGACTTGTCCCTGATTTGGCGACCATCTAGCACTTGGGGACGTTTGCTTCGCCCGCAGCAGAGCAGCATGCACCCCGGCCCGCGTCACTTCCGGCGCGCGCCAACACGCCCGGCGCTGCCACTTCGGCCTGCGCTAAATGGGGATGGGGGAGCAGTGTTATGGCTCAAGACGATCTCGACATTCAAAAACAGGACGTCAAAGTCCTGCACGAAATGGGCTATGCCCAAGAACTCCAGCGCAGCATGGGCGGTTTTCAAAACTTCGCCATCTCGTTCTCAATCATTTGCATCATGTCTGGCGGCATCAATTCACTTGGCCAGGCAACGTCTGGCGTCGGTGGCGCTGCGATCGGCATCGGTTGGCCGATTGGCTGTTTGATGTCGTTGATGTTCGCTTTGGCGTTGGCACAAATCGGCTCGGCATATCCGACTGCGGGTGGCCTCTATCATTGGGGGTCAATCCTCGGCAACCGGTTCACCGGCTGGCTGTCGGCTTGGCTCAACTTGCTCGGTCTCATTACCGTGCTTGGCGCCATTAACATCGGCACCTGGTACTTCCTGTTTGGCGCGTTTGGGCCAGCGTTGGGACTTGAAGATACGATCCCAATGCGTGTTGGCTTCGTCGCTATCATCACAGCGATACAAGCCTTGGTCAATCACTTCGGCATCGGCTTGACAATGAAGCTGACCGACTTGGCGGGCTACATCATCTTCGCAGCAGCCATCGCGTTGACACTCGTGTGCTTGGCTTTCGCACCGAGCTATGACATCTCGCGGCTGTTTACGTTCTCAAATTATACCGGCACGGAAGGCGCTAGCGCCGTTTGGCCTGTCGCTTTGTCAACTGGAATGGCCTTCCTCGTTGGGTTGCTGCTGCCGATTTATACGATCACAGGCTACGACGCTTCGGCGCATACCGCCGAAGAAACCAAAAACGCGGCAATGGCACTGCCCAAAGGCATGGTCTCGGCCGTGATCTGGTCGAGCATATTCGGCTACCTCATGTTGTGCGCATTTGTGCTCATGATCCCGAACATGGATGACGCCGCTAAACAGGGCTGGAACGTGTTCTTTTGGGCCATGGGTGAGCGGGTTCCAGAAGGCGTCCGCACCCCTCTTTACGCGCTGATCTTTGTCTCGCAGTTCCTGTGCGGCCTTGCGACCGTCACCTCGGTATCGCGCATGCTGTACGCGTTCTCGCGCGACGGTGGCATTCCTGGAGCATCAGAAGCGTTGGCCAAGGTCAGCCCGTCGTGGCGCACGCCGGTCAATGCCATCTGGGCTGGATCGATCTTGTCAGTGCTGTTCGTGTGGTTCACGTCTGTGATTACCATCGCCGGCACACCAGCCTACTCGATCGTCGTGTCGTGTACGGTGATCTTCTTGTTCCTGTCGTTCGCTCTACCGATCGCACTGGGCATGGTTGCCTATGGTGGTCCAAAGTGGCCGAATCCAGGACCTTGGAGCATGGGTGGCGCGTTGTTCCGCATCGTTGCGCTACTGTCGCTGATTTCGATGGCGTTGATTTTCTACGCAGGCATCCAATCACCCAACGATTGGGCGTTGCACATCACCGTTGGCTTCATCGCACTGTCGCTGTTGATCTGGGTGTTGTTTGAAAACCGCCGCTTCAAGGGACCGCCGATTGGCGCCGAAATCGCCCGCCGTGCGGCTGATATCAAAGCCAAGGAAGTGGCCGTCGGTCAGACATAGTTGACCCCGGCACTTCCAGTAAAAAATGAAAATTAAAAAACGCGGTGGAGCGATTCACCGCGTTTTTTGTTGCTTGTAGGTTGGCGCTGAGCGCAGCGAAGCCCAACATGTTCGTGAGATGTTGTGCTTCGCGAAGGCTACATTTACGCCAACTTCGGCGTCTCACGCGGCGCATCGAGCTGATAATTGGAATCGTCCTTGAGGTTCACGCCGGTCAACTGGCGGCGGAAGCTTTCGCCAATCAGCCAAGCCAATTTAAACGCCGCCTCATCGTAGCTCAGTCCACCCTGCCGGATGTTCGACACGCAATTGCGCTCGGCATCCTTACGGCCGGGGCGCGGCTGCCATGTTAGGTAGGCGCCAAGACTATCGGGCGATGACAACCCTGGGCGTTCGCCAATCAAAACCAACACCGCCTTCGCGCCTAAAAATTCCGCCGCTTCATCTCCCAGCGCAACGCGAGATTGATTGGCGAGCAGCACCGGCGATAGCGTCCATCCGTTTTTGTCTGCATATGGCTTCAACGCATTGAGCAGCGGCAAGAGATTAGTCGCTGCAGCCGTAGACGACAAACCATCACCGGCAACAATTGCCAAATCGGCTGGACGCCGCGGGATTTCAGACAATCGCTGACGCGACCTGGCACTCAATGTCCTTCCGAGATCCGGGCGCCGCAGATAGACATCACGCGACGGCGCCGCACTTTCGATGCGCATCGAAGCCAGACCGAGCTTTGTCAATCCGGCTTCAACAGGCGCCCAATCGATCGCGGTATGGACCGCATCGCGTGCCCGCGCATGAGCCATCGAAAACTTCAGAACTTCGCCAGTCGGCATCGCTGAGCCGCTGCGGCCTAAACCAATGCGGGCAGCCGTGTATTGGCGGAGTGCACTCCAGGTGTCTTCGCTACTCATGCCGCTAACCCTCTTGCGTGAGCGAGCAACGGATGGGCCGCACTCTCTGGGTGCAATCGTCCCGAAACATCTGTCAGGCCAATTTTTTCTAGCCAGACTTCGAATTCAGGCGCGCGCTTTAAGCCCAATGCTTCACGGACGTAGAGCGCGTCATGGAACGACGTCGACTGGTAGTTCAACATGATGTCGTCGGCGCCGGGAATGCCCATGACGAATGTCACACCGGCCGCACCGAGCAGCATCAGCAGCACGTCCATATCGTCCTGATCGGCTTCGGCGTGGTTGGTATAACAAACATCAACACCCATCGGCAGACCCAGCATCTTGCCGCAGAAATGATCTTCAAGGCCGGCGCGGATAATTTCTTTGCCATTAAAGAGATATTCGGGACCGATGAAGCCGACGACTGTGTTGACCAGTAACGGCTTGAATTGCCGCGCCACCGCATACGCCCGCGCTTCAAGCGTTTGTTGATCGCAACCATGATGCGCGTCCGCCGACAACGCCGAGCCCTGGCCGGTTTCGAAATACATACAGTTGTCGCCAACCGTGCCGCGCTTCAATGATAACGCGGCTTCGTGCGCTTCTTTAAGAATCGGCAGCGTGACGCCGAAACTGTCGTTGACGCCTTGCGTGCCACCTATCGACTGAAACACCAAATCAACCGGCGCGCCGCGATTGATGGCGTCGACGGTCGTTGTGACGTGAGTGAGGATGCAGCTTTGCGTCGGGATTTCAAACCGGCGAATGATCTCGTCCAGCATTTGCAACAGATCAGAAATCGCAGTGACGTTATCGCTGGCTGGATTGATACCGATGACCGCATCACCGCAGCCATACATCAGGCCATCGATCAAGGATGCTGCGATGCCCTTCTTGTCGTCGGTCGGGTGATTGGGCTGCAGCCGAACCGACATGCGGCCCGGCAAACCAATTGTATCGCGGAACTTCGTCACCACCTCGGCCTTGCGGCCGGCCAGGATCAAATCTTGATTGCGCATGATTTTAGAGACCGCAGCCACCATTTCTGGCGTCAACCCGGGCGAAACGCTCTTCAACACGGCGCCGTCGGTTTTTTCGGACAGCAGCCAGTCGCGAAAATCGCCGACTGTCAGGTGCGAGATCGGGGCGAAGGCGGCGGCGTCGTGGCTGTCGATGATCAATCTCGTCACGTCGTCGGTCTCGTAAGGCACGAGAACATCTTGCAAAAACCGGCTGAGGGGGATGTCGGCCAGAGCCATTTTAGCGGCCACGTTTTCCTCGGCACTGGCTGCTGCGACGCCCGCCAAAGTGTCCCCGGAACGAGGTGGAGAGGCCTTGGCCATCACCTGTCTTAGGCTGTCAAAACGGTAGACCGTCGATCCCCAGCGGCTTTGAAACATGGCAGCGCTCCTTGACCTACGTGGCTCAAGAGACACTATGCTACCGGGTGAGGCCGGATCGCAAGGGTGCGCTGCTGTCAGGGAGCAACTTTAGTCGGGGTTGATTCTGATTCTCTGACCAAAGATGAGCCTTGATAGCTCCCGGCGTTGCAAAAAAACTGCAAGTTTTGATCGCTAGTCCAGCCCAAAAACCTAGCAATGAGCCCATTTCGTGGCGGAAAAGACACTTCGGCCTGCGGACCTGCAGCCGCCGAGTTGTTTCAGCTTGTCGACAGCCCAGACTCTCCGTCATGGTGAGTTTAATTCACTGAGGGTGGGGTTAAAGCCACTCGGCAATCAAGAACTTGGGCTCGGACGGGGGTTTATCAATGGCACTTTCGCGTAAGATAGCAGCAGCTCTGGTTAGCGGTTTGGCGTTTTGCGCCGTAGCCGCTCCAGCATCAGCCGAAGAAGACAAATTCGGCTACACATGGACCATCACGGGCGCCAGTGATTATCTGTTCCGCGGTATTTCGTTCACAAACAATGATCCAACCGTGAACTCTTACCTCGAAATGACCTACGGCAAGTTCTACCTTGGTTTCTGGACCTCGAACATCGGCTTCGGCGACACCGGTCTCGGTCCCTGGGAGCAGGATGTGTACGCGGGTTACCGGTTCGCTACGGGCGCAGTCAATTGGGACGCCGGCGCACTGTATTACTACTACTCGACCCGTGGCTCTTCAGAAGTGAACGGTTTTAGCCCATCGGACGTCGATTACTTCGAGTTCCAGCTGGCAGCCACTTACTCGCCGTTCACCAACATGACCCTCGGTCTCAAGGGTTATTATACGCCAGATCAAGATTTAGCAATTCCGGATACGGGCACAGTTGAATTCTCCGCCTATTATACGCTCCCGAACTGGGGCCCGTTGACGCCGACTGTGGGCGGTCTCGTCGGCTACACGGCAAACGGCAACAACGGCATCTACGGTGACTCTCCGACGGGCTACTTCCTCGGTGATGACGCTTACACCTACTGGAACGCTGGCGTTAAGTTCACGGTCGACAAGTTCTTCATGGACTTCCGCTACTGGGATACGACGGTTGAAGCCGCTAACCCAGCCAACGATCGGTTGGCTGATGAGCGGTTCCTGTTCTCAGCTGGCGTAACGCTGCCGTAATCCAAGTAAACTCAAAGCTTGAAATGAAAACGGAGCCGAAAGGCTCCGTTTTTTTGTGTTTGAGTAGTCAAAACTGTAACACCGACGGTGGCAGCGCGCGATCAACAACGGAACGTAAAGCGAAGCTCGACTTCAACCGCGCGACGCCCGGCAATCGCGACAGTTGTTGTTTGTGAATCTGCTCGAAATCGGCGAGGTCACGCGCCTGCACGATGACGATGTAATCATCCTCGCCCGACACCAGATGGCACGACACCACCGATGGACAAGCTGTCAAAGCCTTCTCAAACTCCTCAAGCAAATCGACACTCTGGCTCTTGAGCGTGATGTGCAGAATGATGCGCATTGAGAGGCCCAGCGCTTTGAGACTGACCCGGGCTTCAAAACCCTCGATGACGCCGGCATCTTCCAACGCCTTGATCCGGCGCGCGATCGCTGTCGGTGATAACGGAATCCTGTCAGCCAATTGCACCTGCGACTGACGACCGTCCTCGCTCAAGGCCTTTAAAATGGCCTTATCGAGCGCATCAAGCACACTTTCTGTCATTTTCCGGCGCCAATCATCATTTTTTTGCTGTGAATTGGCACTGATTATACAAAATTCCGGGAAAATAGCCAAGAACAAGCTCGCGGAACGGTGCATCTTCCGAGCGCAGGATTAATCGCCCGCCAACAGGAGACCACCATGCGGATCGGCGTCCCAACAGAAATTAAAAGCAACGAGTTCCGTGTCGGCCTCGTCCCGAGCTCTGTGCGCGAACTGACCGCCCGTGGACATGAAGTCATTGTTCAATCGGGCGCCGGCGACGGAATCTTCGCGACCGACGCTGATTACGCAAAAGCCGGTGCCAAAATAGTTGCTGATGCCGCCGCCGTATTCGACGCCGCGGAAATGATCGTTAAGGTCAAGGAACCGCAAGCCGTCGAATACAAGCGCCTCAAGCCGCATCAGATCCTGTTCACGTACTTGCATCTTGCCCCCGATGCCGAGCAAGCTCGGGGCCTGATGGCGTCCGGCGCCGCGTGCATCGCCTATGAAACCGTCACCGACGCCAACGGCGGATTGCCGTTGCTGGCGCCCATGAGCGAAGTCGCCGGTCGTCTCGCGATTGAAGCCGCAGCCATTGCCCTTCGCCGCCCAACCGGCGGTCGCGGCGTACTCATGGGCGGCGTGCCAGGTGTGCGTCCGGCGAAGGTCGTCGTGCTTGGCGGTGGTGTCGTTGGTACACATGCCGCTCGCATGGCAGTCGGACTTGGCGCTGAAGTCTCAATTCTAGATCGGTCACTGCCGCGTCTGCGCCAGCTCGATGAATTGTTCGAGGGCCGCGTGCGCACGCTCGCATCGACAATGGATAGTGTGGAAACTGAAGTGCTAAGCGCTGATGTCGTCGTCGGTGCCGTGCTGGTTGCCGGCGCAAGCGCGCCGAAGCTCGTTAGCCGCGAAATGCTGAAGCGCATGAAGAAGGGTGCTGTTCTGGTTGACGTGTCGATTGATCAGGGCGGGTGCTTCGAAACCTCTAAGGCGACCACGCACGCCAACCCGACCTATGAAGTCGATGGCATCATTCATTACTGCGTCGCCAATATGCCAGGCGCCGTGCCCGTGACGTCGGCGCAGGCCTTGAACAACGCAACACTGCCGTTCGTGATCAAGCTGGCTGAGCGTGGCCTTGCCGCCTTTGACCGCGATCCACATCTGGCCGCTGGTCTCAATGTGCGCGACGGCCGCATCATGCACTCCTCTGTCGCCCAGTCGCTCGGCTTCGACGGCAGCCCTGACGGCAAGTTCATTCCGCGCGTCGCAGCTGAATAACTCTGCCGGCCGTTTTGTATTCCCCGGGTTTGCCCTCCCCAGCGCATCCTCCTCCCGGGGCTAGCCTCTCTCAGACTGCCACTTCAGAGATGGCAAGGTCTGGGGGAGGTTTTTTTTCGCAAAGGAGGATTGCCCAGCCTTGAGCGCCAGTTAACCAGCATTTGAACTTAATGTTAGTCGCAGCAGCGCATGGATCGTTCAACGTTTTTTAGCCATTTCGTCTCAATTGTGCCCAAAGCCAAAGGTCCTGCTACTAGGAACTCAAAGTCACAGCCAGATGTTGCATCTGTGGCCACTGACTTTTTCCGGAGACACGCGCAATGCGCTTTCCCATGCCCACACTCGTCCGGAGCACGTTCGCTACAGTTCTTGCGATTGCAACGCTCGGCCTCGTGCCATCGATCGCGAACGCTCAAGACATCTTCTCGATGTTTTGGGGCGGCGGTTCGCGCCAAACAATTTCGTTCAACCCGCAGTATTCGCCGCGCCAGTTGATCGTCTCGTTCGGTGATCGCAAACTGTATTGGATTGCCGCGCCGGGACAGGCCATCAGCTACCCGATCGCAATTCCCCGCGAACAAAGCCGTTGGGCGGGCGTGACGTCAGTATCGTCCAAGAAGGTCAATCCCTCATGGACCCCGACAGATGAAATGCGTCGCGAGAATCCGCGCCTGCCGGCGTTCGTTCCTGGAGGCCATCCGATGAACCCGCTCGGCAACCGGGCGCTATACCTTGGCTCAAGCACGTACCGTATACACGGCACCGATGCGCCATGGACCATCGGCACGGCGGTTTCGAAGGGCTGCATTCGCATGTACAACGAAGACGCGCTCGACGTTTTTAACCGCGTGCCGGTCGGCACCAAAGTCACTGTGACTTGGCAGAAGTTTCAGTAGGTTTTGCCGGCTGGTTCGCCAGACCTGATACGTCCAACGGCAATGACCGGCCCGTTTGACGGGGCCGGGGTACTGACACGCAAGCTTTTACTGCGGCACGCACTTCACATTCTCAAGTTGGATCGGCAGCACGAGAGGCATTTGAGCACCGCCATTGCCGGTCGAGATTTGCGGCACGTCACCCTTCCAGTTGGTCGCAGCCTGGGCCTGAACTTGGCGCACAAAACCATCGATACCACCCGCAGCTTCAAGCTTGGCGTGGATCGCGAACGCATCCGCATCCCAGCCCTCCGGCAACATCACCGGCTGGTATGGCCCGCCTTCAACAGGCCCCACTCTCCAATACTTGTCGCTTTGGTCCCTTCCTTCTGCTTGCACCAGCGCCTCT
>JANNFX010000107.1:0-2468 GCA_031380225.1 Hyphomicrobium sp. | reverse complement strand
CTCATCCAGATGTCCTCATCGCAGCGACGGCCGCGCAACACGGCCTGACCGTCGTCACGCGCGATCCCAGCGAATTCGAAGCCGCGGGCGTTCCCGTCCTGAACCCTTGGACTGGCAAGACGATTCCAAAATGAATGTTCTCACCGCCTGGCGGCGCCTTCGCGGACGATGACGAACGGTGCCCTTTCATGACAGTTCAATTGCGCCAGTTTAGTTGAAGGGGAATGCTAGGGCGCGACCACAATAAGTGTGGCCGTCATGTTAGGATGCACACGGCAATAATAAGAGAAAGTTCCCGCATTCTGAACTGTCAACTGAGCTGACTTCCCAGCCTCAATATAGAGGTCAAAGGCCCCGTCATTTGCGGTCGCCGTGTGGTCAATGAAATCTGAGTTCACCCATTCGACTGTGTCGCCAACCCGGATTGTGACCTCTGCAGGCGAAAAGGCGAGATCGCTGATTTTAACTTGCACGATCTCGCCCGCGAACGCCGCGGCGCAACCCGCGGCGTGCAGAACCATGACTATCGCCCATCGGCGAATCGCCTGAAGCATTTCGATGGTCCTATTTGAGTTCGCCGGCCAACTTCTCGGCGTGCATTTCATGCGCCTTGAAGATTTTGAGACCGGTCTCGAGTAGGCTTTTCAACTCGCCATTGCTGGACGATGGAATGAGGGTGGTTTCCAGGGCCCCATTGACGGTCTTATGATAAGCGACCTCGTTCTCGACATAAGCCTTGTCGAACGCCGCGCCTGACAACTTGCCCAGTTCCGCCGCTTTATCGTTGGCCTGTTTGACCAGTCCTTTGCTCGTGTCGTTATCCTCGGGCGTGACGTTGAGCTTCTTCACCAGCGCCAGCGCTTTGTCGTTCACCGCTTTGTGGTCGCGCACCATATCGTTGGCGAACGCGCGCACGCTTTCGGTTTTGGATTTCTCCAACGCCAATTGTGCTGCCTTCACGTCGAGGTCGCCCGCAGTATAGGCGATGTGGGCGATTTGGGGATCGGTGGGTTTGTCGGCGGCCAGCAGCGGTGCGGGCAGAACTGCCAACAACAATGCGGCGGTAAGGCCGGTAGCTCGGAATTGGCGCATTTTCTAGAACTCCTTGTCCGCTGAACCGAAAATGGCTCATTCGCTTGAGTAGACGCGCGTGGGCCATTAAAAGTTCCCGATTATAGCTGTTGCATCGCTTCAAGACGTTTTCGGATCACTCGTTCGCAGCTGCCCGGCAAGGGAAGACGTCAAAGGACAATGGGCAGATATGGTCGGCGAGGGTCAAATTAAGCAACCCTCTGACCGCGGCGGCGTGATTAGCATCGGCATGGCACTTGTCCGGCACTTATTCGATTGTTGGACTTCGCACGGTATGGCCGAATGAGCGGGCGATGCTCAATCTGATTCGGTTGCAGTGGCGCCCTCAAACAAGCGGAGACCAAACCGTGTCAGCAAGTGGATCGACAGGGATCGTACTGTGGGCGCTTGGCTGTAACCTCGCCATCGCCGCGGCGAAGTTCGTCGCCTTCACCATGACCGGCTCATCGGCGATGCTGTCGGAGGCTATCCATTCGCTTGTTGACACCTCGAACCAGGCGTTGCTGCTGCACGGCCTCAAGCGTTCGAAGCGCCCGGCCGATAGCAATCATCCATTCGGCTATTCACAAGAGCTTTATTTCTGGAGTTTCATCGTTGCCATTCTGTTGTTCTCGCTCGGCGCAGGTGTCGCGATCTACGAAGGCGTCGACAAAATTCTGCATCCGCTCCCGTTGGAAAACATCAACGTCAACTATCTGGTGCTTGCGGCCGCCATTGCAATAGTATGCCTGTCGCTGTGGAAAACGATGCAGGAATTTAACAGCCGCCGCGGCGATACCAGCCTTCTGACGGCGCTGCGCGCAGCGAAGGATCCGGCATTATTCGCGATTGTGATTGAAGTGGCGGCCTCACTCGCCGGATTGTTGGTGGCGCTTATTGGCATACTTGCCGCTGATAAATTCGGAATCGCTCAGGCCGACGGAGTTGCTTCGATCGTCATTGGCTTGATCTTGGCTGCAGTCGCTGCCTTCATCAGCATCGAAATCAAGAGTTTGATCGCAGGCGAGGCCGCGTCGCGCGACGTCAGAAGCGGCATACTTTACGCGATCAAGGGCGAAGCGGGTGCCGGAAAGCCAATCCGCGCCATCAACGAAATCCGCGCCATGCATTTGGGTCCGCTCGACGTGCTCGTTGCCGCAAGCGTGGATTTCAATGACGATGAGACAGCGGCGACCGTTGAAGCAACGACAGCGCGCATCGAACGCGCCATAAAAGCCAAATTCCCCGAAGTGCAGCGCGTGTTCCTCGAAGTGCAAAGCGCCGAAGCCCATTCGGCAATGGCGCGCATGAATGTGCGCGGGCTAGCGGATGCTGGAAAGCACAATACCGTTGAGGCGGATCACGCTAAAGTCGATGTCAGCGCTGGTAAAGCAGCA
>JANNFX010000079.1:0-2229 GCA_031380225.1 Hyphomicrobium sp. | reverse complement strand
GGAGCGCTTACAAGACATTCCGGCTCTGGAAGCGATGGCCGAGCGCGCGTACCAGCACCTCGTCGCCTCTGAGCAGTTCGGTTACCGGGCCTATGTCGAGATGCTCGTCGGGCGCTTCGAACGGCGACTTGAGCGGATCGTAAAGGTCAAACCTTCTGCGGCGTCGATCGACACCACTGTGATCAGCCGTCGTCAAATTACTTTAACAGAACGTCCGACCGAGTTGCCTAAGGGCGCGGTTGATTTCAAAAAGGTGCAGCTGCGTCTGGCTGGGCTCGGATATGCTGAGCAAGCCGTTCAACTCGACGCTATTTTTCACCGTGCGGCTGGTTTGTTGGAGCGAGAAACAACAGAGTTGCTCACAGCTTACAAGCGGATAATGGCCCCCCTTGGGGTATCGCCTACCAGCCGTGTGGCTATCTCCAAACTGCAATGTTCTGAAAAGCTTGCTCAGGCCGAAGCCCTTAGAGCGAATTATCAGGTAAAGCGGAACAAACTGGTAATGTGTCTGGCGTCATTACGACAAAGCAACAACTTTGCGACGATTGGTGATATTGAGTCAGAACTTGCAATCCTTGATCAGGATTGGATCGTAACTTACAGCGGCGCATATTCGGGCTTTCGGGACGCTCGCAACGCGTTTATCAGAACCATTGATGCGGACGCTAAGAAGACTTTTCGATCTGCACCAAAGAGCCTTGCACTATACTGGTTTACCCGTACGCGTCTTCGCGCACACGGTTCTAAACTGGAAATCGCCAAAGCGATTTTGAACCGTGTACCGGGCGGGCGGGTCATTGCCATGGCTGCTTTGAAACTTGCTCGTAAACGTAGTTGAGAAATCTGCTTACATAGATCAGCGCTCTTTTTTTGCAGCGTGCCCGCTGTCAAGTTCCAATGCTGCATTGGCTAGTGGTTAGATCGACCGAGCAAAGCCCGCTTCAGCAATGGCTTCGCGGCGCTCGCAATCCGCTGGCTACGGCTGACGAGCTGATCCGCTATAGGTCCTGGCAGGCACGTGTGAGCCAAGTTGCCAGACTTACGCGCGATGCGCTGAAGTCCAAGCGCACATGCCATCGAAGCAATCCTAAATTTAGAGCGACGCTTTGATTGCGACTCGTACCTGCGAAAAAGTTCTTCTTGTGCAGTAGCGGTTGCTCGCGCACGTTTGTGCGCTGGTGATTTTGTGATTTCCTCCATCACAACGCCGTCGAATGCCCCAATAAACGCTTCGAATGTCCAGCGCTTGGAGCAGGCCACTTCGTTATAGGCTGCATCAATAATATGGCGCGCCCGGACCGGATCACGAAGTATGGCCGCAACCTCAGCCATGTTGGAATGGTCGCGCTCGAGCACCACGTAGTGCTGATACGGCACAAGCACGCCCGAATATGTGCCCGGATAAAGGATCATGAGCGTCCTGAGAGCGGCTGCCTCAAAACATCGCGGAGAGATAACGTGTATAACGGTCTTGCCGTCTCCGTGCAAAAACAGCCGCTGAATGTCGTCAAATGATGCCGTTTGGTTGCTCTTCTCATAGTCTTCGACCTGGCTCTGCGTCTCTCCAGAAAAGTCGATAAAGCTGGCCCCGCTTTCGGTCCCCAAAACCGCCTTACAGTTTGCTACAAAATTGATCCATTGGTCGCCGTAGATGCGCGAGCCTTCCGTCATCGCGATGTCGCACGTGAGACCATAGTGCTGGCTATCGTTGAGGAACCTCTCCCCAATGACCCACTTTTCTTGTCCAAAGCTCCCAAGCCACGACGGCACGCGCCGCGCGCGATAGGATACATCGATGGGCCGCTGATCATAAGCTGGAACGGAGCGAGCGACGAGCGTTTGCGGAACGAAGCCTGTCAAGGTCTGTTCGAATCGTACGCTGTCAAACCAGGGATCCCGGTAAATCGCACGAACCACATCGCTATTTACAACGGTGAAAACAACTGACATTCCCAGCGCGCGGGCAGCGTTGGCGGTGCGGTCCACCCATCGATACTCATCTTGAATGAACAGTATTTTTGGGCCCTGGAATTTTGCCAGTCGCTCGAAGAGCGGCGGCGGTAAGTACGAAGGACTCGCAATTACGATCGAGTAGTGAAAGACCACGGCATCAAACATACTGAAATCGACATTGAGCACCGCAGCTGCTCTAGAATCCAAGATCACGATGCGATGCTGACTGAATTTTTTGAATGCCAGAATGTGCTCGTCGACCGTGCCGGTATGCCG
>JANNFX010000067.1:0-30865 GCA_031380225.1 Hyphomicrobium sp. | reverse complement strand
CCTGGCCAAGATAACGATTTCACCATTATTTATGGAAACACCGACGTCGATCAGGCGAGCGAGTTTCAGATCCGGCTTAAAGGATTGGTCACGCTGTCCGCAGCCGATTTCGTACTTTAAATCGGGCAACGATCGCTCCGTATTAAGTTTCCAGGCTAACAACAATCATCCGCTGCTATGCCTCGCCATCGGCCGGCTGCATCGGGCAAGTCTGGGCAACTGCAGGTGGCTCCTTCGCCAAACGGGTGAAAACTGCCAAGATCTCACCGGCGGACGCCTGACTGACCGCGCCGGACGCAACTTGCTCTGGACTCCACATCCAACTTTTCGCTGGATCATGGCGCATCGCCCACTCCGGAAACAGACGCGCTTCAATATCCGTAGTCAGCAGCAGTTCCACGCTCGTGTGGCGGTCATCGCGCCGGATGCGTTCATAGGTATTTTTGATGACCTCGGCATCACCCTCAAGCATCTGCAAATACAAATCTTCGCGGCAGATGAGTGCCCCAGTGATGCCGTCGCGGCGATTGTGATGCCGCGCCGAGGCCAGAATTCCGCTTAACGCCAGATCATCATACCCAAACGGCCGCGAGGCGTAGACCAGTTGCACCGTCGTCATGGCTGGCTCCTGAAGATTGGGGGTGGTCTGGGCGGCACGGCTTGAACAAGTTGCGGTATCACGGTCGGCCATTGATCGACGATTCATTCGCCTTCTTTAACTTGCGATTTGTCTCGCCAGATCACAGTCTGGGCAAAAATACACGTTTAAATCAACAACATGCCAATGCTAACTTACAGTTGCTCCGCCGCTCATTGCCGGTTCATCCGGCATCGGGCAATGTGCGGAGAACCCTAGAGTCTGGCTCTAGCCTTTTGGCAACGAGAAAGCCAGGGATCGGGGTTGGCCTCGCCTCAATCGAGACCGTCAACAGTGGAGTAAATCAATGACAACAAAGCAATCAATTTCCATCGGACTTTTTGCAGCAGCCGCAGTGCTAGCACTGCCGGCTATGGCGCCTACTGCCAATGCAGCGACTGGCGGCTTCGGCTACGGCTGTTTCCGCGCCAACACATCGATGAATATCCGCGAACGGCCATGGGCCTCATCGGACGTTATCGCCACAGCCAAGTCTGGCGACGTGCTTGTGAAGCGCAAACGGTTCTGCAATTTCCGCGGCTACTGGTGCGCCGTGACAACTGCAAAGGGTGTCGAAGGCTACGGCGACAAATCACTGTTGACCGCAGTTGACTGCAAGTAACTCTTAGCCGGCGAGCGTTTGTTTGGAGTAGGTCCGTGCAGTTCGGACTGGGTAAAGTTCTGAGCATTTTGCTGCAGCCATCGCACCTTGCGTTGGCTGCAGTTGTATTTGGGCTGTTGCTGATAACGCGCCTCAAACGTGAGCGGATTGGCAAACGCCTGGCCTGGGGCGGGCTCGCGTATCTGATCGTGGCTGGTTTTACACCACTTGGAAATTTGTTGATCCTACCACTGGAGGAACACTACGCCTCGGTCCCAAAACCAAAACCAGACGACCGCATCGCTGGCATCATCTTGCTCGGCGGCTTTGAAGACGGCTGGGTGACAGGCGGTCGCGAGATGTTGACCTTAACCGACAGCGGCGAACGCCTAACCGAAGGCCTGCGTCTTGCTCGACAGTTTCCCGAAGCCAAAGTTGTGTTTACAGGTGGCAGCGGCGCATTGTGGAAGCGAGGACAAGACGCCTCAAACGCAGTCGGCGATTACCTGCGCGAGACCGGTGTCGCGCCATCGCGCATTGTCCTAGAGGGTACATCGCGCAACACCGCGGAGAACGCCGAGTTTACCGCAGAACTGTTGAAACCGGCGGCTAGCCAAACCTGGGTGCTGGTGACATCAGCCTATCATATGCCGCGCGCTGCCGGACTGTTCCGCCGTGCCGGTTTCCAAGTTGTGCCCTATCCGGTCGACTATCGCACCCGCGATTGGGGCGATGCGACACGCTTTTTCGACCGCTTCGCCGATGGCCATAAGCGCATGGATAACGCTGTCAACGAGTGGCTCGGGCTGATGGCCTATCGCCTGACCGGCCGCATCGACGAGATGCTGCCGGCGCCATAGCGTCATTCAGTCTGCGGTGTGAGAGGGCTGGCACAGCTGCCCCAGTGCGGAGACAATAAGTTCTAAACCAAACCCTTCACGACCCGGTCAATCGCTTGCAAGTCGCGCAGCAAGGCTTCGAAGTCTTTCAACGGCACCATGTTCGGGCCATCGGAAGGAGCCTTGTCGGGATCTTGATGCGTTTCGATAAACAATCCCGCGACGCCAACCGCAACGGCGGCGCGCGCCAACACCGGCACAAAACGGCGGTCACCACCCGAACTGGTGCCTTGACCGCCGGGCTGCTGTACGCTGTGGGTCGCATCAAAAATGACCGGCGCACCGGTCTCGGCCATGATCGGCAACGAGCGCATATCGGCGACCAGGGTATTGTAGCCGAACGACGCGCCGCGCTCGGTCAAAAGGATGTTAGGATTTCCCGAACCTACGACTTTGGCGACCGCGTTCTTCATATCCCACGGCGCCAGGAACTGCCCCTTCTTGATCTTGACCACGCGGCCGGTTTTGGCGGCTGCAATCAGAAGATCAGTCTGGCGGCAGAGAAATGCCGGGATCTGCAGAACGTCGACAACCGGCGCCACGGCCGCGCAGTGGGCGATCTCATGAACGTCGGTGACGACCGGCAATCCGAGGCTTTCGCGGATTTCGGCAAACACCGGCAATGCCGCTTCAAGCCCGATGCCGCGCTTGCCCGAAAGCGATGTGCGATTGGCCTTGTCGAACGACGACTTATAGACCAGCCCGATCCCAAGCTTGGCGCATATTTCCTTGAGGCCCGATGCCATTTCGAGCGCATGCGCCCGGCTTTCCATCTGGCACGGACCGGCCAGCACCGCGATCGGAAGCTTGGAGCCGAAGGCGACGTTGCCAGCCTTAACGACAGCAGCAGGTTGTAGCGTCTCTTGGATGGTCATGGCCCCGCTATAGCAACCGCGCTTGGCGACGGCGAGAGGCTTTTGCCCCGGACCACCCGCCGTCCACCTTGAAAAATTCCCGGCGTTGCCGCGTCGTTTTTAACGATGGCCGTGTTACGGCCCTCGTGGTGTCATGGTTGAGCACATATCATAGCCCTGACTTCGCCAACCGCCCCCGGCTACTTTGAGACCTCAATGAAAATCGTTATTGCGCCTGACAGTTTCAAAGAGAGCCTGACGTCCATGGAGGTTGCGACCGAGATCGAAACCGGTCTCCGCCGCGTATGGCCGGACGCGGTCTGCATCAAGATCCCGATGGCCGACGGCGGCGAGGGCACCGTTCAATCGCTGGTCGATGCCACCGGCGGCGACATTGTCGAATGTGACGTCAAGGGCCCGATGGGTGAGCCAGTGCGGGCGCAGTACGGCCTGCTCGGCGGCGGCACGTCCGCAATCATCGAAATGGCTGCCGCCTCCGGGTTGCCGCTGGTCGCGCGCAATAAACGCAATCCGTTGCTGGCTTCAAGCTATGGCACCGGAGAACTGATTGCTGACGCTTTGGCACGGGGCTGCAAAGACATCATCATAGGCCTTGGCGGCTCGGCCACCAATGATGGCGGCGCTGGCATGGCCCAGGCGCTCGGCGTAAAATTCATGGACGCCCACGGAAGGATCATCACCGGAGCCATGGGAGGCGGGCATTTATGGGGCATCACCTCCATCGACATGAGTGGCGTCAATCCATTGCTCAAAGACGCTTCGATCAGTGTCGCTTGCGATGTCACCAACCCGCTGACCGGGCCAAAAGGCGCCTCACATGTCTACGGCCCGCAGAAGGGCGCGACGCCAGCCATGGTCGAGCAACTCGACCGCAACTTGGCTCATTTCGCTGATGTCATCCGCCGGGATTTGAAGATTGAAGTTGACCAACTCCCAGGTGCCGGCGCGGCCGGCGGTATGGGCGCGGCCGTGATCGCGTTCTGCAACGCAACCTTAAAGCGCGGCATCGAGCTGATCGTCGCCGCCACCCGCCTCGAAGACCACATGGCAGGGGCTGATCTGGCCATCACCGGTGAAGGCCGGGTCGATTTCCAAACCGCATTTGGCAAGACGCCGTCTGGGGTCGCGAATGCCGCCCGCAAATATAATGTGCCGGTGATCGCGATCGGTGGAGGCTTGTCCGACGACGCCCGGGGCGTGTTCGAACATGGCATCCATGCCTTGGAAGCGGCGACCGCGAACCCAATGGATCTCGACAGTGCTATCCGTAAGTCGCGGGAATACCTACAGAATGCCGGAGAACGCGTGGCCCGCATGATCGGCATCGGTCAGCGACTTGCCAAGGTTGAGACCAATGAAAGTGAGGCTGGCCGCAATTTTGATCGCGCCGCCGCCGCGTTACGGAAAAAGCAGCAAACACCGCGGCCGGCACGGCTTAACCGGCCGCCAAAACGGAGCGGACCCAGCCGCTAAATGACCCCGCCGGGACCGTATTGGACGAAAGAATCATGCGCCAGAGGCGTTATAATGCACCAGGCGTTGTATGAGACCACACGATTTGCCTAAATCGGGAGTTAATCTTAGTCGTTGGCAGCCTTGTGGAGGCGACGAGCAGCTCATGACGCAACTAGACCCATTTGAGCCTGGCAGCCACGTTTTTACGGGCGTGGTGAAATCTTGGACGGAACGCACCGCAGAACTTGTGACCGATAGTGGCTTGCTGATTACATTCAGCACCCAAAATCACGCTCCCTCTCCAGTTGGGGGCCGCATTACAGTGTCAATGCGTAAATTCAAGCCGCACTACGCGCTGATCGCGGTCACAAGTTAATTTTGATTGCTGCGGCTGTCTTGCGGGCGGAATGCGCGTCTGCGAGAGTCTGAACCGGGGGGCTCGGCCAACTGTCTGGCCGCTCCATCTATTCCGGGACGAGTTCATGCTCAGTGTTTCGAGATTTGCAACCCTGGCCGTATTTCTGATCCTCGGCTTGTCGTTTCTGGCTGGCACCGGAACGCTGATGTACGAATTCTGGGACGCAGATTGGTTCACGATTGCGACCCACGACAGCCACCTGTTTCTGTTTTTCCCGACGCTCGGTCTGATTGCGCTCGCAGCCTTCTATGTGCCGGCGCTGGCCTTTGTTGATATGTAT
Source organism: Hyphomicrobium sp. (assembly GCA_031380225.1). Lineage (GTDB taxonomy): Bacteria > Pseudomonadota > Alphaproteobacteria > Rhizobiales > Hyphomicrobiaceae > JANNFX01. The sequence goes on along the minus strand of JANNFX010000067.1, from coordinate 25,700 downwards.
TGGCGTGACTATGTCGTGTGGGGCCGAGCGCGATTTTTCGCGGGCTTCGCAATATTGGCGGGACTGTCGATTTTCATCGCCACAACGTTGAATTCAAGCCCATTCCGGCCGATTTGGGATATTCCGCCTCAAGTCTTAAAAGCTGACACGGCGGTTCCGGATGGCTGCGAAAAAAGCGGAAAGCCGTGCCAACGCGTTTCTATCTTATCGACGCTGGACGCCGTCAGGACTGTCAGCCATCAACGGATGGGACTGCGCGAGTTCATCCGCCATTGTGAGCCGGAGACGCTGATCGAAGCGTCATCGGCTGTCGAACGGAAGCGGTTCTGCTTCGCCGCAACGCCGCTGTCAGACAAGCCTGTACTCTCGACCACGCCTGAATGCTGCCAGGCCCAACGCAAACTCCAGGATGCAATCGCGACCCTCGCCGGGCCCGATGAAAAGCGCTCAATAACGGCCAGGGTGCACGCCGTCCTATTGCCGTTCAAAGTCTTCTTTTTGCTGCTCCTGGCGGCGATCGGTATACTGCTGGCAATCCGGTACAAAAGTGTCGCCAAGCACTACCCTCACGAACTTGGACGCATTGAGCTTGGCGTGCTGGTCGGCGCGGGATCGATGCTGTTCTTTCCGCTCATGAGCCAAGCCTTCGTCCAGACCGCGGACGCGCTTTATGGCACCGCGCAAAATGAGGGCTTTAAGCCGATCGTGAATGCCATGAGCGTGGCGTTTGGAGTTTGGGCGCTGCTGTTGCTGATGTTCTTCTACAATCGCCACAACCACGAACTCGAGGTGTTGGGCAAAATGGCTGGCGTCATGGCCAGCGGAATTGCTGTGTTAAAGTTCGATTTACTCATCTCACTCGTTGTCAGGTATCTGGGCTCGGGGGCCGGATTGGCAGGGGTTTTCGTGCTTCTAACGCTGTCGGTCGGCTCGGTATTCGTTCTTTTGTCTGCAAAGGCGCTCAACTTCTTCGATATCGGCGACGGATTTGGTGAAGGAATAGATCCAAATTGATCAATGCTGGAAACGGCAAATTTAGCAATTATGGGTTAAATCATCCGTACGAGTTCGTAACGGAGAGAATTGTCTATGCATCCGACCCTCATTGGACCTGGCGCTGCAGCCAAACCGGCCACCGGCGCTCCAGAGCGCGCCCGTCGTGCGAGTTGCCGTATCGGCGCCTACATCAATCACCCGACCATGCCGAACGGGCTCAATGTCGTGGTCAAAGATACCTCCCTGAGTGGTGCCAAGCTCGAAGTTGCAGACGCAAAAGGCAATCCGTTTGCGGCCAGCACTGAACGTGTTCCAGAGCGGTTCACGCTAGTGATGCCGATGGAGCATACCTCGGTGGAATGCCGTGTCGCCTGGCGGAAAGGCCATGTGCTGGGTGTGCGCTATATGGGTCCCGCGCGGCAACTGCCGAAGCGCCAGAACACGCATCTCCAGCAAAAACCTAAAACGCCGGGCTTACTGGCCCAAATTATCAAGGCTTCCACGATCTGAACCGCGACAATCCGGGCTAAATTCTGCCCGTAGTGGCCCTTGCTGGCCGCTCGAAATCGCGTATAAACCGCCCATCCTGGCCTAGCTGAAGGCTGAACGGGGCTGCTTGGTCAAACAAGCGGCAGGGCGTCGAATTTCTATTCGCACCCGTCCCCCGGTGTCTTCACTCGATGGTTTTTCCGATTGGGCCTTTCGCCGGGTCCATCAGTGGCTATGCGCTAGACTAGGATCCGTGCGGCACAAGCCTTGCGGACAAGCGAACAGAAAGGCCTCAACATGCCGTTTTACGAGCATGTGTTCATGGCGCGCCAGGATATATCCCAGGCACAAGTCGACGCCCTGACCAAAGAATTCTCTGACGTCATCACCAATGGTGGCGGCAAGATCACAAAGTCCGAGTACTGGGGCCTCAAGGGTCTTGGCTATAAGATCAAAAAGAACCGCAAAGCCCACTACATGCTCTTCAACATCGATGGCCCGCCGGCCGCGGTCGTTGAAATGGAGCGCCTGATGGGCATTTCGCAAGACGTGCTGCGCTTCCTGACTATCAAGGTTGAAGCCCACGAAACCGACCCTTCAATCATGATGCGCAAGCAGGACCGCGACGAGCGCGGTGACCGTGGCGACAGAGGTGACCGAGGCGACCGTGGTCCGCGCGAAGGCGGCTTCCGTCCGCGTGGTGATTCAACCTTCCGTCCGCGCCCGCCTCGTGATGGCGATGCGCCCCGTGGGCCCCGCCCACCTCGTGATGGTGATGCCCCACGTCCTCCGCGCGACGGTGATGCACCGCGTCCGCCACGCGATAGTGATGCCCCGCGCGCACCTCGCCCGCCGCGCAATGACACCCCTGGCTCGGAGGCTTGATCCATGACCGAAGTTAAAGAACTCGCCGCTCGCCGGCCCTTCCATCGCCGCCGTAAGACCTGCCCGTTCTCGGGCGATCAAGCGCCAAAGATCGATTACAAGGACGTTCGCACACTCGGCCGTTACATCTCTGAGCGCGGTAAAATCGTGCCGAGCCGTATCACTGCGGTCTCTGCGAAGAAGCAACGCGAGCTGGCTCGTGCCATCAAGCGCGCGCGCTTCCTCGGATTGCTGCCTTACGTTCTGAAGTAAAACGCATCGCCAGGGCTGCTGCTGACGCGGCAGCTCTGGCACTGACTGGTTGGGTTTGGCTTCACGCTTGCCCTAACCGCGCACTTTCCCGCGGGACAGCTTTGAAATGATAAACACGGTTCTTATCGCCATCGCGCTTGGGCTAATTGCAGCCGTGGCCTTCCTGTCGGCAACGACAGGGCCACTGCCAGCGCGTCTGTTGTTTTCGCTCATTACTCCACTACCTGTAATGCTGGCTGGGCTCGGCTGGGGCGTGCGCGCCGGTCTCATTGCAGCGTTTGCTGGCGGAGTGATCCTCGTGGCGTTGCTGCCTTCGGCCGGTGGTTTCTTCTTGACCACAGCCGCACTGCCAGCCGCTCTGTTGTCATATCTCGCATTACTGAGCCGCCCGAGTGCTGCCGCCGGGGACGCCCCGAACACCACCTCGCCTGAATGGTATCCGGTTGGACGGCTCGTGATTTGGACGGCTGCATTGGCAGCTATTCCAGCAATTCTGTGGTCGATCATGCTCGAAGCTGGCGGACCTGAACTTAAAGACCAACTCTTAAAGCTGCTCACCGATGCAATCGCAGCCGCCAAAATCACGCACAGCACAACTGGGCTGCCGCTAAGTCCTGACGATATTGCCAGTCTGACAAAATACATCTACGCGGCAATGCCAGCCGCTTTGGCAATCGCTTGGATGGCTGCGTTGCTGCTGACCTTGTGGTTGTCGGGGCGGATCATGCGCGGGACAGGTCAATTGACCAGGCCATGGCCAGTGATCGGCCTCATGGAATATCCGGCAGGTACGGCCATTGCACTGTTGGCGGCGATCGCACTGTCATTTCAGGACGGCATGTTCGGGCTCGCCAGCCGCGCAATTGCAGGAACTTTGCTGTTCGCGTTTCTGTTGCTCGGGCTCGCGATCGTTCATGAACTGACCAAGGGCTGGCATTGGCGCTCTTTCATGCTTGGAACGATCTATAGCGGCTTGCTGCTTGTCACAGTTGCCTTCGCTCCGCCTCTGGCGCTGCTCGGACTCAGCGAAAGCATCGTCCAATTGCGGTCCCGTTTTCGACCGCCCGGCGGCACGTAAACTCTTTTCAATTCTGAACTCAACTCAACTCAAACAAGACCAGGAGAAAAAACATGCAAGTCATTCTACTTCAGCGCATTGGCCGGCTTGGCCAAATGGGCGACGTTGTCAAAGTCAAAGACGGATTCGCTCGCAACTTCCTGCTGCCGCAGAAGAAGGCGCTGCGCGCGACCAAGGAAAACCAGGCGCAGTTTGAAGGTCAGCGAGCTCAGCTTGAAGCGACCAATCTCGAGCACAAACGGGAAGCCGATGCAGTTGGTGAAAAGCTGAACGGCAAAACGTTCGTCGCAATCCGCACCGCTGGCGATACCGGCCAGCTTTACGGCTCGGTCTCAACCCGCGATATTGCCGAAGCCGTAACGGCTGGCGGCTTCACTGTTCATCGCAACATGATTATCTTGGACAAGCCAATCAAAACTCTCGGCCTGCATCCGGTTACAGTTCAGCTCCACCCCGAGGTGCTGGCAAAAGTTTCTCTCAACGTCGCCCGCTCGGCAGATGAGGCGGAACGCCAATCACGTGGCGAGAACGTAGCCCACATCAAGGATGAGAAGGTCGAAATCGAAACCTTCAACGCTGACGAAATGTTCGAAGGCGGCGCAGCACCGTCTGAAGGTGGCGAAGAATAAGGTATCCGGGGTCTGATCCTGCGGGTCAGACCCCATGCCGTGCATTGCAGTGTACGATCTTCACCGGGTCAGACCAGCTGGGTCTAACCCGAAATATTTCACCCCATGTCCATCAAAGCGCGGACGTGGACCGCAACCGACTTAGCTAGTCCTTCGAGATCATAACCGCCTTCGAGCATTGACACGATCCGGCCTTTGGCGTGCTTGTGCGCCACCACTCCCAATTGTTCCGTGGCCCACAGGAAATCTGCCTCTACCAAGCGAAGTCCGCCAAGCGGATCGCGCTTATGAGCATCGAAGCCGGCGGAGATGACAATAAGATCAGGCGCGAAATTTCCGAGCGGTTGCAAGATGCGGCTGGTAAACGCTTCTTTGAACACCTGACCGTCGTCGCCTTCGCGCAAGGGCGCATTGAAGATGTTGCCGGCGCCCGTCTCGTTCAATTCACCCGTGCCTGGAAACAGCGGCATCTGGTGGGTCGAGCCGTAAAACGCATTTTTGTCAGCCCAAAAGATATCCTGCGTGCCATTGCCATGGTGGACATCAAAATCCACAACTGCGATGCGCTCAGCGCCATGTTTTGCGCGCGCGTAAAGCCCTGCGATAGCGGCGTTGGAAAAGAAACAGAAGCCCATGGCGCGATCACTTTCGGCGTGATGGCCGGGCGGACGTACTTGGCAAAACGCGTTAGATGCCTGCCCGGTCATGACCTGATCGACGGCTTCAAGCCCGGCGCCAACTGCGCGTAATGCCGCTTCCCAAGTGCCTTTCGAAACGACCGTGTCGCCATCGATGCGGCCGAGCGTTTCACCGGCGACGGTGCTAACAGCGGCTTTGATTTTCTCGAAATAGGAACCGGGATGAGCGAGCGCTATTTGCACCCCAACGTCTTGGCGCAACGGTGCTTCCCGTCGCGTTAAGCCTTGATAGGTCTCATGCGCCAAGACTTTGTCGATGGCCCGCATCCGGTCCGGCCGCTCGGGGTGACCAGGTCCGGTGTCGTGATTGATGAAACAGGGATGGTTGAACAGCAGCGTTGTCATGGTGCGGCCTCCAGAACTTCGCGCCGACACTGACATACGATCAGTTAGGACCGCAACAGGGTCAGGACCTGCGCCGCGGCGTCGAATTCAAGCCGCCGCAGTTCGCGCCGCGCCGCAGCCTCCTCGTCAGGCCCCCACATAAGGATTTGCCAGTCTTCATCAACATGAGCGGCGGTCCACACTTCCTCAAGCGATAACGCTTCAGAAGCAAAGGCCAGCGCCAGCAGAGCGGAGCCCGTTAACGTGGTCAGGACGTGTAGCGCCGTCAGCTGGAACGGATTGAATGGCGCGACGACACTGGCAATTTTCTTGAGCGCGGCGTCGCTTTGTTCAACGGGCATGACGCCTTCGGACAAAACGAAACGCGCACCGTGAGCCTTTTGTACCCACGCCAACACCGGGTCCCAAGCAACGGCCTGCCGAGCAAGCAATTCAGCTGGATCACATGCCCGGTAGCAGAGCAAATCTGATCCGGCAAAGGCCACGATATCGGCAGCAACCTCTGACATTGAATTCGCAACCCCATCGATGGCGGTATTTGCAATCCGAGTGACCGGCATTGTGCCGGGATCGATAACCCCAACTTGGGCCTGCCATTCAGCGGCCACGGCGTCCGCCAGCATTTTCCTTGGCAATTCGAGCAGGCGCTTCTTCGGCGTCTTGATCGGGCGCCCATCGAGGCGGATTTGGAAACCTGAACCGTCAGCGATCACATCGACGGATTTGTAAAATCGTTTAGAAAACGATGCACGCATTGGCTCTTGACCGGGCCGGCGCGGCTTCGCGACTGCTGCCCCAGTTGGCTCATTGCCGGACTTGCGATGATCTTCACTGGTCATACCGACAGCTGGCCCCCACTTAAAAAGTGGCTGACAACCTGTCTGAGTTCGGCAGAGCTTGCAACGACGTGCCCCGCACCGGCGGCTTTGAGTTCGGAGACGGGATGATAGCCCCAGGCAACTCCGATTGCGCCGGCACCTGCCGCCAGAGCCATTTCGACATCATAGGTGGTGTCACCAATCAGGATGGTGTCATGAGCTGATGCACCAGAGTCCGCCATCGCTTCAAAGATCATCGACGGATCTGGCTTTGACGGATGGGTGTCTGCTGTTTGCACAGTGCGGAATGCTTCGCCAATTTGCTCGCGCGCCAAAACCGTAGCAACGCCCCGCCGCGACTTGCCGGTTGCAATTCCGAGCACAGTGTCTTCGCGAGCGGCAAGCTCCAGTACCAGATCGCGCATACCGGGATACATCGGCTCAGTGTTGGCCGGATCGCGGCGCAAATCACCGAACGCCGCCTTGTAGTCCTCAGCCAGTGCATGAATTAGCGCCGCATCTGTCGCCGCTGGCAACAACCGCTCAACTGCAATTGTCAATGACAAGCCAACGACAGACAGAGTTTTGAGCCGCGGTGGTGGGGGCAGGCCGCGGCCGTTAAAGGCACGGTCCATGGCCGCAACAATCAGATGTTGGCTATCGACGAGCGTACCGTCGCAATCAAACACTACCAGTTTCAAAGCAAACTCCGGTCAGCCCGCACCAAGATTGGGGATGATATACTTGAACAGTGACTCTGGCTTGATACGCGCCTCGCTACGCGCCAGCCCGCGAACCGAAATGCCGGCGTCATGCACAGTTTCGCTTGAGCCAGAAATCAGCGGATGCCACCAGGCCAGACCGCGGCCATCGTCAACCCGCCGGTATGCGCAACTATCAGGCAGCCATTCCAGGCTCCGGACCTTTTCGAGGTCGATCAAGAGGCAATCGTGGACCTTTTTCTGCCGGTTCGGGTAATCCTTGCACTTGCAGGAATTGAGGTCCAACATTTTACAGGCAAGCCGGGTCAAGTGGACCTCGCCGGTATCTTCATCCTCAAGTTTCAACAGGCAGCAGCGGCCGCATCCGTCACAAAGTTGCTCCCACTCGACGGGGGACATCTGTTCAAGCGTTTTCGTTTCCCAAAACGGTTTTTCGACCACTGTTTGCTGACCTTGTCTTAGCCGCATTGACCGGCGAAACACCGGCATTCGTTCTGTTTTCGCCGCATTTCTCTAACACAGTGTTTTCGAGTAATATACCCATCCTGGCGAGGTCTTGGCTTTCATCCCAGACAACGCTATCGATTCCCTAGCAGGCTCGAATAGAGGCATTGGCGACCCGTGAGCGACTGGTTCCTGAAAGGTGGAAAGCGTGACCGGCTGACGTCGTTGTTGGAGCTCGATTCGCGCATCGCGTCGTTCTTTTCATCGACATGGAGTGCCGTTCAAACGGCCTGGATTGTTTCGTCGAGCTTTTTCGCCCGCTTTAAGCTGTCCGGCTGGCGCAGAGTTTTGAACGAACTGGCGTCCGAAGCCATGACACTTGGCCTCGGCGGTATGCTGGTGTTGTACACGCTGGCATTGCCAGCATTCAAAGAATTCGATGAAGGCAAGTTTCTTACCGGACAATATAGCGTCACTTTCCTTGACGCTAACGGCACCGAAATTGGCAAGCGTGGGATTTTGCACAACGATGCCGTGCCACTCGAAGAAATTCCCGAGTCGGTCATCAAGGCCACGATGGCGACCGAAGACCGGCGCTTCTTTGAGCACTTCGGCATCGACATTCTGGGCACCATGCGTGCGGTCATCGAAAACTTGCGCGCCAACGACGTTGTCCAAGGCGGCTCATCGCTGACCCAACAGCTGGCTAAGAACCTGTTCTTATCGTCCGAGCGATCTATTGATCGCAAGATCAAGGAAGTCTTCCTCTCATTCTTGCTTGAGAGCCGCTTTACGAAGCGGGAAATTCTGAAGATGTACCTCGACCGTGCCTACATGGGTGGCGGTGCATTCGGAGTCGAAGCAGCAGCGCAATTCTATTTCGGCAAGTCCATTCGCGATGTGAACCTCGCTGAAGCTGCCATGCTTGCCGGACTTTTTAAAGCGCCAACCAAATATGCGCCGCACGTCAATATGCCGTCAGCGCGTGCTCGAACCAACGAAGTGCTGACTAATCTTGTTGAAGCGGGGTTCTATACACCTGCCCAAGTTCACGAAGCGCGCTTGCATCCAGCCAAGATTGTCGAAACCCGAACCACGACCAGTCCTGACTGGTTCCTCGACTTCGCATTTGAAGAAATTCAAAGGCGCATGGAAGGCAAGAATCAGTATGTTCTGACTGCGCGCACGACGGTCGATATGGTCCTGCAAAAGAAAGCTGACGAAGTTGTTGTAGCGAACATCAAGCAGAAGGGCCGATACCTGCGCTATAACTCGGGGGCGTTGGTTGCCATGGAACCGGATGGTGCTGTGCGGGCCTTGGTCGGTGGACCTGACTATGGTGAAAGTCAGTTCAACCGTGCGACCCAGGCAAAACGACAGCCGGGTTCATCGTTCAAAGTCTATGTCTATGCAGCAGCTGTTGAGTACTTAGGATACAACCCTGAAACCCAGGTCCGTGATGCATCACGCAGTTGCGGCAACTGGAGCCCGTCCAACTTCGGCGGCGGTGGCGGTAGCGGCCAGCGCGTACCGTTGTGGTACGCATTGGCAAAATCATACAATACGACTGCAACTGAGCTGTCATTCCTGGTCGGACGCGAGAAAGTCATCGAACTCACTCAGAAGCTTGGCATCAAAGGTGTCAAAAAAACCTGCTCGATGGCGCTTGGCGATGGCGGCATGACACCAATGGAACATACCGGCGGCGTTGCGGCTTTTGCCAATGGCGGCAAGCGCGCATTGCCTTACGCCCTACTTGACGCCGTAACGTCCAAGGGAGAACTGGTCTATAGCCGCGAGCGGGATGAGCCGCCTGCGCCGCAGGTCATGAAGCGCCGCACGGCCGAGTACATGAACCAGATGCTGCAGAAAGTCGTGACCGACGGCACAGCGGCTGCAGCCCAACTCGACTTTACAGTTTCAGCAGGCAAAACCGGCACCAGCACAGGTCCAAAAGATGTTTGGTTTGTCGGCTTCACCGGCAAATACGTGACCGGCGTTTGGCTCGGCAACGACGATAACCGCGACCAGGGTGGATCAAACACCGGTGGCCATCAGGCGGCGCCGCTATGGCACGACTTTATGGCCGTGGCCCACACTGACATGAACATCGCGCAGTTGCCCGGCCTGGAACTGCATCCAGCCCAAGTCGCCGAACAGGCACGGCTCGCTGAATTGCGTAAGTCTGAGCCTCAAGGCGCAATGCAAGCCGCTGACGGCAGGCCCGCGGGCTCGATGCCAGACGCGACGCGTACCGGATTAAAGTCGATTGCGACGGCAATGCGCAAGGCGGCAGGTATCGCAGAACCAGCGCCCTCAAGCCCCGCTGCTCCTGAAAAATCCGAGAAAAAGGCGCAGATCGAAAACAAAACATCGCCGGGGACACAACCGAGCCCTTCTGCAACGGCTTCGGCAGCTCCGGGCCCCAGCAGCACGGCCGCGCCATGAGTTTTGTCACCCACCAAATCAAAAAACGCGTGACGCTATTCGTTGCGCGCAGCGCGCGAACACTGGTCTTCATATCTGCCGTTGCCGCCACCGCAGTCCTATCAAGTTGTTATTCAACCGACACTGGCACCTCACTGACAACGGAAACCATTGGCCCATGGGTAACTTGGCCGGCCGCCGGCCAACCCGGCCAGGATCCCTATACGCGCGTGCATTTCGCCCGCCTTGGCGCGCTGCCATTGAACTCTGAAAGTTCGCAAGTTTTTACCGCACGCCTCGACAGTGACGGCAGCAGGCTACACTCATCTTGTGACTACACCATCGAAGGCAGAAGTCTTTATACTCACTGGTGGAGCCTGACAGCCTTCGATGATCGCGGACGCTTGATCGCCAACCCGGCTGATCGATATGCATTCAACAGCGACACCGTCGCCTATACGTCGGATGGGTCATTCACAATTTCGATGGCACGCGATGCGCGGCCAGGAAACTGGCTTCCGACCAGTGGTGCAGGCCGGCTAGTGGTGACGTTCCAACTCATCGACCTTGGTATTCGCGCTTTGACCCGCGAAGACGGTGCACTCGAAAAAGCCCTTCCTGTGATCAAACGGAGTGCGTGCCGTTGAAATGGCTGTTGACCCTGTTGAAGCCTGATGCGCGGATGATCGGGGCAGCTCTGTGCCTGATCGGCGCTCTGCACATTATGCTTGTTTTCGCCATGCAGTCCCTATCTCCGACATCAGCGCTGACACGCCTGACCAACGGCGCAAAACTTCATGAAATGCTGCTGCTGCCGCCAACCAAACCTGGCGCCCAGCGGTTGCCATTCCAGTCACCGAGTGCCCGCTATGCCGTTTGCCGGTTTGACACCGGTAAGACCGACGTTGCTGTGCGCGCGCTGCTGCCTGACCCAGGCTGGGTTTTGGCGCTGTATTCGAACGAAGGCGAAAACTTCTATATCGCTGTTGGGCAACCGGGGCGCAAAATCAATGTCGCGCTGCAGCTTGTCGCCAATGACGGCAGGTTTGCTGGGTTGACGCCGCAGGCCAAAGGACTGGCCCCACCGGGCGAATCTGTTCTCAAAGTTCCCGCCAAAAACGGGATCGTCGTACTTGCGGCGCCGGATCGTGGCTACGCCTATCGCGATCAGATGCTGGCAGATATGAGGTTGTCATCCTGCCGCGCTGAAAAAAGCTGACGCCTCAGTCTTGGTTGACAGCCGCCTTGCGAGACTTGCGGCGCCGTGACTTGGTTCCGACGGCAGTTTCCGGAGTCATCTTTTCGTCCCAGCGCTGATAGCGAATCCCGTGGAACAACACGATGTCTGCACTCTGAGACAGAACCGCCTTCGGGGCGGCCTTGCGGACATACTCACTAAATTGAACAATCGTCGCCATTACCTTGATCCCTTAGCGCTCGGTACCCTTCATGGGCGCCTATCCGGTTGACTGCCTGGCCGTGACGCTGAGCACCGCCCCAGGCTATTTGCCGCGAATCGCTCCGTGACCATCTGATCGCCGCAGCACTTAACAGCTGGTTAAATGCTTAGCGGGATGAAGTTGACGGCGCTGTAATCTGGGGAACAGGTTTAAATTTGTCTCTATTTCGCGAGCCATCCGTCGAGAAAATGGCGGCCGTTGCGGTCCTCGACTTCGATAACCCAGATATCGGGATCGAATTCGGCCTCACGGGTCAGCAGGCGATCGGCAACATCATCGGGGTGGCCGCCAGGCCCGAGGCTCGGAACCCATTGCCGGTCAAGTGCCGCGCTTTCTAGACCCGCTGGCGCCGGTCCGTAGACCAAAGACGTGCCGTCTAACCGGTTAATGCGAATGAAAACAGCCCCGGCATCATCGTCACCATGGCGCACAACGACAGCCATCGCCCCGGTGACTGCGCAGCGCCGGATATATGCCTTTACCCAAATTTCTGTTCTTAACCGCATTTTCGCCCGCTCTTAGAGCCCATCCGGCTCAGCGGGACCTATGGCACGCGCTAACTTTTGGCAACACGTTTGAGAGGCGGAGCATTTTCAGGGGCTGCCCGTTTTTCCGCTACCAAGCGCAACAGGCGTGCGGTCATACGGCCGCTGATCCGGCCGGTTTGCTGCATGCCTTCGCGGGCTTCAAAACGGCGGATTGCGCCGCGCGTACCTTCGTCTAAGACCCCGCTCGGTTTAACCTTAGACAGCCCCAGCACGGCCAGATCCTGCTGAATTATTTTGATCACCTCTTTCGCCTGCGGCCCAGCTGGCGTCGAAGCCGCAGCTCCCGCCATGCCGCCTTGAGCGCCGCCCATCAGCAGGCTTTGCAAAATATCCTGTTTAGGTTCGCCGGTGAGAGGATAGCCGTGGTCCCATTCGAACGCCATAATGGCTGCGCGCGTGGTTACTCCAGCGACGCCGTCAACGCCGCCGGCGTCGTAGCCGAGAACCTGAAGCTCGCGTTGAATGGCACGCGTTAAATCGGTGTCTGGGATCGCCGGGGATAGCGATCCCGTGTTGGTCGCCGTCCAGCTGGCGGCCTGGGTGGCTGGCAGCGCGACCTTAAGAGCAGGACTTTCGGCGGATCGCTGCTGATTGCTGTTAAAATCTGGAGTTTGCGGCGCTGCCATTGCAAGGGCAGGCGGCTTGACCAAGCCCGGCGCTGCGCGGTCTGGAAACGCCACACGGTTCGGGGACTTCTCGCGATGAGCCGTTTGTAAGAAAAACAAATTCCCCCCGAACAGGCCCGACAACACCATGAAGGAGGCCATTCCAGCCTTGAGTTTTGGATCGAACATGAACGCGTACCCGTTACGAGTGCGCCAGCCCCGCACTCTCACCCCTGTCGTCCCAATTATGGACCCTGGCCGTTAACGGCCGCTTAACCACGTGCCTCTTCGGCCCGTTAATCGGACCTAAATTTCAGGCTCGGACTTGTCTTAAAAGATGATGAAAATCGACACGCCCACCTCCGCGTTTCCTAAAAGCCTCTTCGGTATGGTGACCAGAGTTGGGCACCCCCGGTATACTCCGGATCGCATTGGAATTCGACCATGTCGGTTTTCAGACTAGCCATTATCGTTTCATGCGCTGTCGCGGCTTTGCCGTCTGACAAGATGCAACAGGCGCGACTTTACGAGAGTGCGGCATCTGCCGCTCATTGGGCCGGAACCTATTGCGATCGCGAACCGGAAAAATGCGAACAGGCTGCAGCTTTCTGGGAGCAATTCAAGAGTAAAGCCCAGTTCGCCGCTGGCGTGGCCTATGATGCCATGCAGCGCTATTCGACGGTGGCCAGCAACGCAGCGGCTGAAAAGCCGGAAACACGGATTGAATTAGCAGTTGTGCGCCGCGTGCCGTTGGCTCCAGCGATTCCAGCTGCGCGCGAGATTCCTGTCGTCTCGGGACGGGGGACATTGTCCGAAAATGATTTAAAAGCCGCTTGGCGCGGCCGAAAATCCTAATAGCTAAGTGTTACTCTTGCGCCTGCCTCTAGCGGGTCCTAAGTAGCCAACATGCGGGCTGTTGCAGCCCGATGAGCACAGGACCAGTCGATGACCATCGACGCAATTCGCGAAGACTTTGCCCTCCTTGATGATTGGGAGGACCGCTACCGCTATATCATTGAACTTGGGCGCGCTTTGCCGCAGATGCCAGACGCCCTCAAAACAGAAGCCACCAAAGTCCGTGGCTGTGCAAGCCAGGTATGGCTGACGACTGAAACCGGCCCGGCAGGCGCCGACAGCACGCCACTGTTAAAATTCCAAGGCGACAGTGACGCCCACATTGTCCGCGGATTGGTCGCCATTTTGCTTGAAATTTACAAGGGCCGAACGGCGCGTGAAATCGCTGACTACAATCCATTCGCCGATTTTGACTCGATCGGCCTTAAGGACCATCTGACGCCGCAACGCTCGAATGGGCTAGCGTCAATGGTGGAGCGGATCGGCGCCGATGCGCGGGCTGCCATAAAAAGTTATTAAATCGCCCATTTGCAGGAACTCCCTGCATTCGAAAAAATTCTGAAATTAGAACTAAATACCCTAGTGATGTCATTTGCACACTCTTGGCCGGCGCGTTAAGCCGGAACGGTGCGGCCTCGGTTGCAATGTCAGAATGGACGCGGAGAATGGCTTGAAAACAACGGCAATAGGCGCTGACATAATCAATCGTCCGATCGTGTCCAAGCTGATTCCAATTGTGCTCGGCGGCCTCGTGCTCAGCTCCGCCGCGGTCCATTCACAGACCTCGCCGCCGGCAAGCACGGCATCGACTGGACTAACAATCGAACTCAACAAGTTGGAGCCGCTTGAGACCTCCTGCCGCGCTTACTTCGTCGCCGACAATCAAAGCGATAAATCCTACTCTACACTCAAGATCGATTTCGTGATCTTCCAGTCCGACGGCGTCATTGCTCGTCGCGTCACCCTTGAATTGGCACCGCTCAAAGCCACCAAGCAGTCGGTCAAGCAATTCGACTTTGACGGCCTCGGCTGTGACAAGGTTGGGCGGATGCTCATCAATGAAGTTATAGAATGCAAGGCAGACGCGGATACCGTTGCGGATTGCCAGGGCAAGTTGGTTGTGAAGTCACTGGTCAACGGCATTTCATTGACCAAGTAGACGTTACTCAATAGCCAACCGGCAATCGCAACTGCGCGTTCACCCGCATCCGCAAGCCGCAGCGTCGTCGCCGGTAAATACCGGAGCAAACCCACCGCCCGGCGTCCGCATGTTGGTGGTCTGACCTTGATAGAGCCGTGCCGCAACAAGTTGCACTTTGCCGTCATAGGTATAATTGCGGAGGTCAGCCTTAAGATTTTGAATTTCGCCGTCGATGGACACCGCGCGCGCGCCCGGTGCGACGCGGTTCTGCGCCACATAACGACCCTGCAGAATCTCGCTCCAGACTTTTTTCGTAAGTTTGTCGCCCCGGTAAGCGGCCTTGCCGCCGAAGCCATCGACGGGCTTAAAGAATAATAAATCACGACTTTGCCATAGCTCTTGAGCATTGCCTGATCCCACAACAACCGTGCGCGGAATGCCGTCGAGAAGTGTGGCGATGGTGCCGGCTGCAACGCCAGCAGCTTCGAGCGCCTGCGCATCGGTCAATATTGCTAGATTAGCTTTATTGGCAAACATCGCATGAGCGCGTGGATTGGGTGTAACCACCACTTCGCCCGCAAGATATGCAGCGCGAAGCGCCTGAGTTGCCGGTTTTTCAAAGCTGAAATCGGTCAAGCGGTTGTAGACTAGGTCGATGATCTCGCCTCGCACAGAAAGTGATCCATCCCGATGCTCTAATGCTTCGGGCGCCACGATCATTGCTGAGTAGCCATGACTCTCGAACAGCTTCTGGAACAGCACGAACTCGGGATAAAGATATTGCTGCTGGGGCGCCTCATCAACGATAGCGATGGTTTTGAGTTTTCGATCGCGGTCTTGCCGGCGCCATTCTTTGTCAAAGCTTGCCACGAACTGTGCCAGCAGTGCAGAGAGATTGAATGGCATGTCGCCTACTGCCAACAACTCAACGCAGCACACACGTTGCGCCTCCATGAGATAAGCATTAATCAGCGCACCACCAGCATTGGTGTTGATCTCAATCAACTTCGGACCTTCGGGACCCAGATGAAAGTCGTAGCCCATGAATACGCCTAGAGGCCCGGGATCGAAGTGGGCAATTGATGGCGCATTGGCCAAAACAGCAATCCGGTAGGCGGGCGACTTAGCGACTGTTTCAATGGCAGCGATGATGTCGCGCATCCGATCGGCGTGGGCGGCGGACAAGAATACTGGATGCGCGGAGATCAAATTCGGATGGGTTTCTGATAGCGCGCGATAGAAAGCCGGATCGCCGACTGCTGCTTCCGCAGCACTGCTTAGCTTGTCGCGATCCAACGTCACGCACGTGCAGCCGGCGTTCAGCCGTTCGATGGTGCGAGGCCGTATCATAGCACTGCAGCATACGCCAAAATCTCATGGGCGTCTTGGATCACAGCAGCGCCGGGGTAAATATTGCTAACCTAAGATCTGGCCAGCAGCCCGCGGGCGGCAGCATCGGGCGTCAAAGTTCCAGCGAGCACGCGATCTGCAAGGTCATCGAGTTCGTCGCCTGCGCCACCTTTGACACGCCGCGCGACAATATCGGCGGCGGCCTGCGCGATTAAATACCGGGCACGGCGGCGGCGGCGATCACGCGCGGGCAAGGCCGTGACGCGGGCGCCGATCTCCGAGATGGCATCCATCAAGCCCGGCACGCCATCACCAGTCGTCGCAATGGTTTTCAAAACTGGCACTTCGTTGCGCTGCCAAGCGCGGATCGAAAGTGCACCCTTCAACTGGTGCATCGTTTGCTCAGCGCCTTCGCGGTCGCCCTTATTGACGACCAGCACGTCGGCGATCTCAAGCAACCCCGACTTCATCGCTTGGATGTCGTCCCCCAGTCCGGGAGCTGCGATGACGACGCGCACGTCAGCGACTTCAGCGACATCTATTTCATTTTGTCCGGTGCCCACAGTCTCAAGCAGAATGTAATCGAAGCCAGCGGCATCAAAGGCATCGATGATGCGGACTGCGGCCGGCGACAACCCGCCGAGATATCCGCGACTGGCGAGCGAACGCACGAAAACGCCGTCATCATCCAGCGCCGCCGTCATCCGAATGCGATCTCCGAGAATTGCACCACCGGACACCGGGCTCGACGGATCGACCGCAATGACGGCCACCGTTTTTCCGAGACCGCGTAGATGGCTAATCACGGCATTGACGAGAGTAGACTTGCCGGCTCCAGGCGGGCCGGTAAATCCTGCGACCAGTGCGCGCCCCAAATGCGGTTGCATCATTTGCAAAAGTTCGGGAGCACCAGCGGCCAGAGTTTCAAGCAGCGTCACGGCACGTGAAATAGACGCGCGTTTACCTGCCCGCATTTCGGCGACAAGGGCTTCGGGATCAGCGATCAAAGATGGCTTTGCGGTGGTCGGCATTAAGCGGGAATACGCGAAAAGGCCGCTGTCGCGCAACGCGGCTCGCCGGCCTTTCCAGCTCTATTCCTGATCGCCGCGCTTTTTCTTACCTTTGCCGTCAGCCTTATTGCGTTGCTGGGCCGCCTTCTGCCCGCCTTGCTGACCGTTTGGCACAAACCCGGCCCCAGCACCGTTGTTGCGCTGAGACGCCTGACCCGGCTGACCTTTGTACAAGTTCCGCGGCGCGCTCCGATTGCGAAGGTCACCGGTCGAATTGCGGTTGGCGCCAGCTCCATAACCTCGTTTATCAAACTTATCTAAGCCGCCTTTACCAGGGACGCTGCCGAGAACTGGGGCACGTTTTACGTCCGGACCAGCGCCAGGCTGGCGCAAACCTTTATTCGGTTCAAAGCCGCTTTGGACACGGCTTGGGTTGCCGGCTGGCCGGTCGCCTTGGGGGCCATTACCAGGCAGGCGCACCGCGCGATCCGATTGATCATTGCCATTCGGCTTGGCACCTCCCCCGCCAGGAATACCCGTCGGGATGGGCGAGGCTCTGTTGGCGCCAGGCTGCCCGGCACGTGGCGCGCCTACGTTGCGAACTTGACGTTTATCGACATCCCGGAACGTGCTCCGGTCAATATCTGGCCGTTTGGTGTTCGCACGACGGTCATTGATGACCGCAGCACGCGTGAGCTTTGGCCGGTAAACATTGAGAACATTGTTATCGCGCCTAACCGAACGGTATGTTCGGTTGTCGGAGGCATTCACTCGCACGGTCGTTATTCGAGTCCGCGTGACCGTTTCAATGCGCGTCACTGACACTCCGCGATTGACGATGCGGCGATTCACGAAAACATAATTTTCAGCCGGTCGCGACGAGTAAATGTAGGTCGTCACCCGTGCGCGTGGAGCGCAGTATGTGTAAAGCCGCGGCGACGTGATGTAGCGGAACTCGACAAACGACCAATACGGCTCGTAACGCGGTTCTTCATAAATCCGCGTTTCAAATCTGAGGCCTGAACCGTGCTCCCAGTAAGCTTCCGGTGGCAACGGCGCCCAACCAATATGGTCGTCATTGGAACGCCACGTGACCCACGCAGGGCCCCAGCGCGTGCCGGGCACCCAGACCCAACCGTAGCGATCGCTCAAGTGCCAGCGGCCATAGTGATACGTAGCCCAGCCAAACGGCTCGTCTGACACCCAATACCATCCGTGCTCTTTGGTATTGGCCCACGTGCCTCGCGTATAAGGACGCCAATCAGCATCCACACGGCGCGGGCGCCAAACTTGGCCGTAGTTGCTATCTGAAATCCACTCGCCTTCATCTTCAAGTTCATCATAGAAATATGAAACGTCGGGCGCGTCTTGGCCATCTTCGTAGCCGTCCTCGTCATCGTTATCGGAATAGCCACCGCGGCTATCGGAGGGGTAGCTGCCGTCGGATTGCGCACGGCTTTGGGGACTGGTTAACCCGGTCACGGCCAGCACTGCTGCGAGTGCCGCGAGCGCACGCGCGCCGCTGAGACGTGGTAGAAGAGAAATCAGATTTAACATGCGGGAATCTCGCCTTTCGGTCGAATGAGGACGCGCCAGCCGGAACACAATCACCGCGGCCGCGCGCATTGGTGTGCGGACCTCATGACGGCGCCGGGCTGAACCCCACGTGAACAGCTGAATTGCGACCGCGCTGTGGCAGGGCCAGCGCGGCGCACCAAACTCGTTTTGTTCGCAGTCCTGTCCTTACTCCATCGGGCTGCGGTAGACCCGGATATTGAGGTCGCGAATGCGGGTCCGGAGCGTGTTGCGGTTGAGACCTAGCAACTCCGCTGCTTTGATCTGATTGCCACGCGTTGCTGCCAGTGCCGCCGACAACAATGGGCGCTCGACGTCGCGGATTATCCGGTTGTAGAGCCCGGGCGGTGGCAACTCTCTTCCGAACTCGGCAAAATGGTCGGCGAGGTGGCGTTCGACGAGCTCCGACAGTCCTTGCGCGTCGCCGTTCAGCGCGGCGGGTTTATTGGGCAGCGCCTGTTCCAATTCATGCTCGATTGTGGCGGCTGTCAGCGTTTCTTGTGCATGAAGTGCTGCGACGCGGCGGACAAAATTCTCGAGTTCTCTGACGTTGCCCGGCCACGAATGCGCCTTGAGCCGGTCAATGGCAGCGGTTTCGATTGAGCGCTGGCCAAGTCCTTCCCGGGCAACTGCGCGCAGAAAATGCCGGACCAGATCTCCGATATCTTCCGTGCGCTCGCGAAGCGGAGGAATGCGCAGCGGCACTACGTTCAACCGGTAATAGAGATCTTCGCGGAACATGCCCTGCTGGATTTGTGCTTTGAGATCGCGGTGCGTAGCAGCGATGATGCGGACGTTGGTTTTGATCGGTGTACGCCCGCCAACGGTCGTGTATTCGCCCTGCTGCAGCACGCGTAACAAACGCGTTTGCGCCTCAAGCGGCATGTCGCCAATCTCGTCGAGGAACAATGTCCCGCCTTCGGCTTGCTCAAACCGGCCAGGCGTTCTGACTTGCGCGCCGGTAAAGGCTCCCTTTTCGTGACCGAACAATTCGCTTTCGATCAATTCGCGCGGAATGGCGGCCATATTAATAGCGACAAACGGACCATGCTTGCGCTTGCCGTGATCGTGCAGCACGCGCGCGACTAACTCTTTGCCGGTCCCACTTTCGCCGTTGATGGTGACCGTCAGATCGGTCTGCGTCAGTCGCGCGAGTGCCCGATAGATCTCCTGCATCGCACTCGACCGGCCGATAAGGGGCAGTTCGTCGGCTTCCTCCGGGCCAGCCGGGCGTGGACGGCGCCCCTGGGCTGAGAGAGCACGTCCGACAACGGCGACGAGTTCTGATAAATCAAAAGGCTTCGGCAAATATTCGAACGCGCCTTTTTCTGCCGCGGTCAGAGCCGTCATCAGCGTGTTTTGCGCGCTCATGACGATGATGGGCAATTCTGGCCGCAATTTCTTCATGCGCGGAATGAGATCGAAGGCATTCTCGTCAGGCATCACAACGTCGGTTATCACAACGTCGCCATCGCCGGCGCTAACCCATTTCCACAACGTTGCTGCATTGCCCGTCGCACGTGGCGCATAGCCCGCTCGCGCCAAGGCCTGATTGAGCACCGTTCGGATGGCGGTGTCATCATCGGCAATTAAGACTGTGCCTCGGGCCATAGGTCGTGTCCTCTATTGCGGCGGACGATTAAGAAGCTGCTGTCATTGTGCGCGGCTTATCTTGCATGGGCAGCAACACGCGAAATACTGTCCGTCTGGGTTCACTGTCACATTCGACGATGCCACCGTGATCGCCGATGATTTTTGCAACCAACGCCAAACCAAGCCCCGAACCGGTACGCTTAGTGGTTACAAATGGATCGAACATTTGCGGCTTCAGGCTGTCAGGAATTCCCGGCCCATTGTCTTCGATTTGGATAAGCAGCGGCAAACTAATGCGCGCGTGATTTCCTGGCACAGATAACCTGACCCCCGGCTTGAACGCGGTTTGGAGCACGATACGGCCATTGTCGTTGGTATCGCCGATCGCTTCAGCAGCATTCTTGACCAAATTCAGCAACGCTTGAACAAGCTTGTCGCGGCTGCCCGGAACCGGTGGGAGCGACGGATCGTAGTCCGCAACGAACCTGATGCGGCGCGCAAAACCAGTCTCAGCCAATCGCCGCACATGATCGAGAACGTCGTGTATGTTCACCGCCTCTTTAGCGAACGGACGCTCATCGCCAAATACTTCCATGCGATCAACGAGCGTGCGAATGCGGTCGGTCTCGGTGCAAATCATTTGCGAAAACACACGGTCTTCGTCGGAGAGATTCTGTTCGAGAAGTTGGGCGGCACCACGAATACCCGACAACGGGTTTTTGATTTCGTGTGCCAACACGGCAGCCATACTTGAGACCGAGCGAGCTGCTGCGCGATGCGTCAACTGCCGTTCAATCATTTGTGCCATTGAGCGTTGCTGCAGAATGAGCACGATCAAGCCAGCGTGATCGGGGAATGGACCGGCATAGACATCAGCCAGCTTTGGCGCCCCAAAACGCGGCGACGCGATATCGATACCGTATTCGTTGACGGTTGCTCCATTTCCTCGCACCTGATCAATCAGAGCAAGCAGGGGGCAGCCAAAGGCAATCACGTCGTCAAGCTTGCCGCGCTTGAGCACTGGGGCACTCGTAGACAGGAAAGATTCTGCTGCGGCATTTGCAAATATCACCATATTGCCCGGACCAAGCACCAGAATGGGATGGGGCATCGCAGCCAACAGCAAGTCGGCTTGAAAGGCGGCCTTATTTTCAGAATTGACCGGAGACTGTGCCACAGAGCTGCTCATGCGGCGGCCTCTTCAGATGAGAGATCGACGGCTTCAGCATAAAACTTTGCCAATTGAATCAGCACCTGAACATTGTCGTCTTCGGTGCAGAGGGTCCGGCGCCAGTCTTTGAGATACTCAGGCGGTAGGTCAGTGGCCTCCAGATACCAGCCTATGTGCTTGCGCGCATTGCGATTGCCAAGCGTGCCGCCGTAGTAGGCGTACATGGCTTCGATATGCGCAACTGCGATACGGCCTTGCGTCTCAATATTTGGCGACCCCGGATCGCGGCCGGTTTCAAGCGTTTTCGCGATGCGGCCCAGCATCCACGGCGCGCCGTATGCGCCCCGCCCGATCATGACACCGTCCGCGCCGGAAGCGTTGAGCGCCGCGACAGCGTCATCGGGCGACTTGATGTCTCCGTTGACGATCACCGGGATCGAGACCGCCTCTTTGACGTGACGTACGAAACTCCAGTCCGCGGTGCCTTTGAAGAATTGTTGGCGCGTTCGGCCGTGGACGGTGATCATCTGAATGCCTGCCGCTTCCGCACGCCGCGCAAGTTCGGGAGCATTGCGTGATCGGTCATCCCAGCCGAGCCGCATCTTTAAAGTGACTGGAATTTTCACAGCCCCAATCGTTGCTTCGATGATCGCAAGCGCGCGATCGAGATCGCACATTAACGCGCTGCCGCAGGCGTGCCCCGTCACTTCGCGTGCCGGGCAGCCCATGTTGATATCAATGATATCAGCGCCTTTGGCTTCCGCGATCCGTGCACCTTCCGCCATCCAGCTTGGATCGCCACCGACGAGCTGAATGACAAAGGGGGTCAGGTCCGAGCCCTCAGCCCGGCGCAGCACATCGGGACGTTCCGCAGCCAATTCGGCGCTCGCAACCATCTCCGAGACGACCAGACCGGCGCCCAACTCGTGCGCTAAACGCCGGAACGGCAGATCGGAAACGCCCGTCATCGGCGCCATGATCACGGGATTTGGCAACGCAACCGAGCCAAGCTTAATTGGCCTCCGAATGGCCGTCACCTGCGCATCTGCATAAGTTTTAATCATGTCGATACATTGCACCAGTTTTATGCAAATTACGTGGCTCGCGCCAAGATAGCAAGCGGCTTCGACGATTTTCCTGCCCTTTGCGACAACATCGTTCACCGCTAAGCCTTAGTCCGGCTGGAGACTTGAAAAATCCACGGCCAAAGGATCTGAGAAAATCGCCGATCGCCGGCTACACTCAGGCCGCCATTTGGCTGACGGAGACATGTTTTGAAGATCGCCGCTTTGATTGTCGCCGCTGGCCGGGGATCGCGCGCATCCGGGCCAGGATTGCTGCCAAAACAATATGCATTGATTGGCGGCGAGCCAGTGTTGACGCACACACTGCGCGCGTTCGCCTTGCACCCCGAAATTCAAGCTATTCAAACTGTGATTCACCCTGACGATCGGGACGCCTATGCGGCGGCAGTCACCGTGCCAGAACTTAGGCTGAAATTGGTTCCAGCCGTCCACGGTGGTTCGACGCGTCAAGCCTCAGTCCGGCTTGGCCTAGAAGCTCTAAAAGTGATCGAACCAAGCGTTGTATTGATTCACGATGCGGCGCGGCCGTTTGTCGACACGGCTGTAATCTCACAGGTGATTGATGCGTTACGATCCGCGCCGGGTGCGATCGCTGCGGCTCCAGTAGCCGATACACTCAAACGGGCAACAGACGCGGGGTTCGTTGCGTCAACCGTCGAACGTGCGAACTTGTGGAGGGCACAAACTCCACAAGGCTTTGTTTTCGCCGCCATCCTTGATGCGCATCTCAGGGCAGCTCAAGGTGGACGCGCTGATTTCACCGATGATGCCGCTCTCGCCGAATGGGCGGGCATCGCCGTCAAGCTGGTTGAAAGCTCGGATCGAAACTCAAAGATCACAACACAGGACGATCTCGCAATGGCCGCCTCGCGCTTGGGTCCGGACTATGAAACAAGAACCGGCACCGGTTTCGACGTCCATAAATTCACGGACGGCGATCACGTCTGGCTCTGCGGCGTGAAAATCCCCCATGACAAAATGCTTGATGGGCATTCAGATGCTGACGTTGGCTTGCATGCCCTGACAGACGCGTTGCTCGGCACCATCGGTGATGGCGACATCGGTACGCATTTTCCACCGGCCGATCCGCAGTGGCGCGGCATGGCGTCCTCTAAGTTCCTGGCCCACGCCGCACAACGGGTGGCCGAACATGGTGGCAAGATTATCAATGTCGACATCACTTTATTATGTGAGGCGCCTCGCGTCGGCCCCCACCGCGAGGCCATGCAGGCCGCAATTTCACAGGTTCTAGGCATTGGGCCCGGACGGATCGGCATCAAAGCAACCACAACCGAGGGCTTGGGGTTCACCGGACGGCGCGAAGGCATTGCAGCCATGGCACAGGCCACGGTTCAATTGCCCGCAATTGGCCCCGGCGCCCGCAAATAGACCCTGATTCCGTTGACCGGGGGAGCCGAATCGCAGCAACTCAAGCCATGGGGTTGTATGATCACGATTTGAAATGAGCCTGGGGCCACCGATGAACATGATGACCAAAACACTCGAACGCAATCCGGCAACGCCGGCCACGATTTCTGACATTGCTGACAATACTGCGGCGGACTGCTTAGCGACGCGTGTTCGCCAGCTGTCGCGCATTGTCACGCGCGTTTACGACGACGCACTGCGGCCGCTGGGGATTACTGCCAGCCAGTACACGCTGTTGGCGCAGCTGGCTTCGCGTGACGGGATTACTGCTGTTGAAATTGGCGGTGATCTCGATATCGAAAAATCGACGTTATCACGCAATCTAAAGCGGCTCTTAGCGCTCGGTCATTTGATTATGGATCCGCCAGCCGGCCGCCGTGGTCGCGGCCTGCATCTGACGCCCAAAGGCCAGGCCGTGCTTAAGGAAGCCTATCCTGTTTGGCTCAATGCCCAAACGAAAGCCACTACTGCCCTTGGCAGCGCGGCCCGCGGCTCGCTCGACGAACTGCTGGCCAGCGCCTCAAAGCTTGTCGCAGAGTAGACCGCCGCACCCTGTTGGCATTGACTAAAAAGACTGCTTAGAGTTGAAGGAGCGCGCTGCAGAGTGCGCTCTTTTTATTGTGCAGCGTTCACTTGGACCGTCGCCGTGTTTGACAGCGAAATAACCGCAGCAGCCAGTGCACTTGTAGCCAAGCTCCGCGCCGGGCAGCATTCAATCACGACCATCGAAAGCTGCACCGGCGGTTTGATCAGCGCGGCGATTACAGTAGTCAGTGGCGCGTCTGATGTATTCAAGGCCGGTTTAGTAACGTACTCAAACGAAGCCAAGACAGCTCTCGTTGGCGTTCCGGTTCTGTTGCTTGACACCCACGGCGCGGTCAGCTCCGAAGTGGCGGCCGCAATGGCAATTGGCGGGCTCAAGGCGGCCGGCGCCACGCTTGCCATTTCTGCAACTGGGATCGCCGGGCCGAATAGCGACGGCAGCTCCAAGCCTGTTGGGCTGGTCTATATTGGACTTGCAGCACTGCAATCCAACAAAACAATTGTGACCCGCGTCACTGAACTTCGTCTTGGCAACCTCGGCCGAGACGCCGTTCGCCGGGAAACCGTGCTCAAAGCGTTAGAATTAGCACTGACAGCCGAAACTGGGAGCTAGCCTGACAGTTGCAGTGACGCTGCAAGCCGGGCATAACTCCGACGATGACAACACCGTTTTCCCGCATAGCTCTGATCGTCGTCATCTTTGCAGTAGTCAATTCATTGGCGGCTATAAACCAAGCCACTGCCGCCGCCGACTTCACGGCGCGCGACATAACCGAGCAACTTTTCCGGACCGGAGCCGGCGCCCAGCCAGACTTTAAAAATCATAACTTGTCGGACCTCGACTTGTCCGGCGTCGATTTTAAGCGCGCCAATCTTGCAGGTTCCAATCTATTTGGTGTCGACTTCACGCGCGCAAATTTATCCGATGTTGATCTGTCTGGTGCGCATCTAGATCGCGTTATCATTATCGGCGCCAAACTTGATGGCGCACAGCTGCCGGGCGTCACAATGTTACGGCCGACGACGATCTCGAATCTCGACGCACCGAACCGCGCCGACGCGCCTAGTTTTAAGAGAGCCAACCTCACAGGGTCGAAGCTGTTTGGAAAATTTAGTTATTGCGATTTCAGTGGCGCCAACTTGTCAGGCGTTTCCCTTGCGCCAACCAATGCCACTGGCTTTATTGAGAATCTATGGCGATCGGACTTGCAAGGTGCCAACTTGGACGGAGCCAATCTCGCGGGCGCGAACCTGACTTACGTCATGTTGCGTTTCGCCAGTCTGCAGGGCGCCGATCTCAAAGGCGCTATCCTGGCGCGGACTGACTTAGCTGGCGCCAATTTCGAAGGTGCGGATTTAACCGGCGCCGATTTCACCCGCGCTGATCTCGATGGCGTGATCCTCACCGGCGCCAAGGGCCTCGAAACTGTGAAAGGTTTGGCGACCGCTCTGAACGTCCCGAAGGCTTTGCTGGCAATTCAGTAAGCTTTTGGTAGGAAACACAGGATGCTTCAATCGCGCTTTTTGGCCCCGGCGTAGCCGGTGGTGACCTC
>JANNFX010000066.1:0-5700 GCA_031380225.1 Hyphomicrobium sp. | reverse complement strand
TCCCGGCCTTCGCCGGGATGACGAATTAAGGGGTTAAGCTGGCTGCACAAGTTTCAATTGATACTTTGCCGGATCCCAGTTCAAGCTGCTCTCGGCCTACGGTTTTGTAGGGCGGGCTAAAGCGAAGCGTAACCCGCCGGTTGCGAGACGGCGGGTTACGTCACGACATGCTTGCGCATATCGCGTCTTTAACCCGCCCTACATATCACGCCCTACGCTGTTCGGTTTCGCCGAGCCACAACGGCAGCCCGGCGGCCCATTCGGTGGAGTGACCGGCTCCGAAGCAGACCACCATGTCACCGGGCTTACCGTAGCGCTGCAGCAAGCCCACCACATCGCGCGCATCATCGACCGACGTCACAGCACCATGGCCTGAACGGCGGATGCCTTCGGCCAACGAGTGTTGCGAGATGCCGTCAATCGGCGCCTCACCCGCGGAATACAGCGGCCACACGATCACGCTGTCGGCGTCCTTGAAGCAAGCACTGAAGTCGCCGAACAAATCGCGGACGCGCGTAAAGCGATGCGGCTCAACCAATGCGATGACACGTCCGCGCGCGCCCGCCTTAGCGGCCGACAGCACCGCTGAAATTTCCGCCGGATGGTGACCATAGTCGTCGTAAACGTCGATGCTATTCCAGCTCCCAGTTTGTTGGAAGCGGCGCTTGACGCCCGAGAACGACTTCAAACCTTCGCGGATGACATCATCGGGAATGCCGGCTTCTGCAGCCGTTGCAATCGCAGCTAGTGCATTCAATGCATTGTGATGGCCTGGCACCGGGATCGACCAGCTCTTGAGCAAACGCACGCCGCCGGCGACGCGGTGGCCAAGCTGGGCGTCGAATATCGTTGTGAAGCCTTCCTGGCGCGCACTGATCAGCCGCAAGTCAGCGCCTTCGCTGGTCCCGTAGGTCAGCAAGCGGCGGCCGTCACGGCGCAGATTAAGGCGCTCAATCATCGATGCCACCACAGGGTGATCGATGCAGGTGACGGCCAAACCATAGAACGGGATGTTCTTATAAAACGCTTCGAATTCGCGATGCATGTTGTCGACGGTTTTGAAATAGTCGAGATGCTCGGGATCGATGTTGGTGATAATGCCAATCTCAGTCGGCAAACGTACGAACGTGCCGTCGCTTTCATCGGCTTCGACGATCATCCACTTGCCCTGACCGAGGCGCGCATTCGAGCCCCAGGCGTTGATGATGCCACCGGTGATCACGGTCGGATCTAACTTGGCTTGTTCGAATATTGTAGCGATCAGCGACGTGGTGGTGGTTTTGCCGTGTGTGCCGGTGACCGAGATCGTCGCATAGAGCCGCATCAGTTCGGCCAGCATTTCGGCGCGCCGGACAATCGGCAAACCCTTGGCGCGCGCCGCATCCAGTTCGGGATTACCTTTTTTGACGGCGGTCGAAATCACGACCTGCTTGGCGCCAACAAGATTGATCGCATCATGGCCGATGAAAACGCGCACACCCTTGGCGCGCAAGCGGCGGACATTGGCCGAATCTTTCTGATCGCTGCCTTGGACCGAGAAACCCTTGGCCAGCAGAATTTCGGCGATGGCACTCATGCCAATGCCGCCGATCCCAATGATGTGGAACGTGCCAACGTCGCGTGGGATTTGCATAAGGAACCTTTCTCGAGTTCACGGCACGTCACGTTTGAAGGGATGACTGATCTTTAAGTTGTACTCACCGGCTTTTCGCGAGGTCTTCGACAAGATCGGCAAGCCGCGCCACAGCATCTGGACGGCCGGCCGATTTGGCTGCGGCGGCCGCGGTCGCAAGCGTCCCCGGTTCAGAACAAATGCGCGCGATTTCCAACGCAAGACGTTCCGGGCTCAAGTTTTTTTGCTCGAAGCACCACGCACCCCCTGCTTCGGCCAGTCTGGTTGCATTCTGGAGCTGATCATTGTCAAGGGCGTGAGGCAGCGGCACCAGGATCGACGGCCGCCCAAGTACCGCCAATTCCGCAACCGACGAGGCACCGGCGCGTGCAATAACGAGGTGAGATTGCGCCATCCGATGCGGCAAGTCCTTGAAAAATGGGCTTACTTCGGCGCTAATTCCGGCTTTGGCATAACTTCCGCGGATTGCATCGAGGTCCTCTTCGCGGGCCTGTTGCACAACCACCAGCCTGCGGCGCAAATCGTCATTGATCAGCTCCAGCGCAGGCGGAACCGCTTCCGAGAAATAGCGCGCACCCTGACTGCCGCCGAACACCAGCAGTTTTATCGGACCATCGCCAACCGGCGGGTTGTAGGGCTGACCGGCTTCTTTGATCACCAGATCGCGGACTGGGTTACCAGTGAAGCGGGCTTTCAGCGCCAGATCGCCATCTAGAAACTTGGTCCGTTCGAACGAGGTGGCAACCACCGAGACGCGCTTGGCCAGCATCTTGTTGGCGCGGCCGAGAACGGCGTTTTGCTCATGCAGTGCCGTCGGAATGCCAAGCAGTCGCGCAGCCAGCAACGGCGGAAAACTCGGATAGCCACCGAAGCCGATCACCGCTGCTGGGTTCAATCGCTTCAACAGACTGCGCGCTGCCATCACGCCCCGCGTTAAGGTGATCCCGGTCTTGGCGATCGCGACCGGTGATTTGCTGGCAAGTGTTGAGGACGGGATTTGATACGTGGCGCGCGCCGGGAAGCCGGTCCCGTAACGATCACCGCGCATGTCGGTTGCGAGATCGACCGCGTAGCCGCGCCGCCCAAGCTCTTCGGCCAACGCAAACGCCGGGAACAGGTGGCCACCCGTTCCACCGGCAGCCAGAACAATCGATCGGGGAGACGTCACGGACGGTCCATATTTGAAACACAGCACTTAACTGGAGGGGAAACTGGGCATCAATTCCGGCTTTTTGAGGCGATCAAAGCCGGGACGGCGCCTCGCGAGCGCTAGCGCCATGCCAAGCGTCAAGGCAACCGCCAGCATAGACGACCCGCCCGAAGAAATGAAGGGCAGCGTCATACCCTTAGCTGGCAGCAGCCCAACGTTAACTCCCATGTTTATCAATGCCTGCAGGCCAAACATCAGCGCCAAGCCGGTCAAGCCAAGCCGAGTTGCCGCATCGGGCTCATTGGCCGCGCTGAGCAACAGCCGGCCGGTGATGAACGCGAATAGCGCCAACAGGCCTAAGCAGGCGATGATCCCATACTCTTCTGCGACAACCGCGAAAATGAAATCGGTATGCGCGTCGGGCAATGAGTTTTTTATGGTGCCCTCGCCGGGACCGCGGCCCCAAAATCCTCCTTCGGCAAATGAGCGCATGGCGCGATCAATTTGCGACAGGTCGCCGGGTACTGGATTGAAAAAGCGGTCGATACGAAAGCGGACATGTTGGAACGCAGAATAGGCCGCTATGACTCCAACGGCACCGGCTACGGCGATCATTGCCGCGCGGCGCCACGGCTGACCGGACGCAAAAAACAAAGCGCTCCAAACGATCATCACCAACAGCGTTTGCCCAACGTCGGGTTGTGAAACTAGTAGCCCAGCAAATAATACAGCGACGATCACGGCAATCAGGAGGCCTGGCATATCGGGACGGTCGTGGGCTTCGGCCAACAGCCATCCGGACAAAACGATGAAGGCGGGCTTGGCAAATTCCGAAGGCTGGATCGAATGGCCGCCAATTGACAGCCAACGCCGCGCGCCGTTGATGTCAGCGCCGTACAAATGCACTAAGGTCATGGCCGCAAGGGCCAGTATGAACGTGATCAGCGCCAGACGCCGGACAATGAGTGGCTCCATCAGTGACACTGCTAACATGCTGATAATGGCCAGCAACGAATACACGGCATGATGGCTGACGAAATGATAGGGCGGCAATCCGGCCCGCATTGCCACTGCAGGACTGGCGGCCAACGACAGCACCAAGCCGGTCGCAATCAGCGCCAGAATGGCTGCCAGCAACACGGCATCGATGGTGAACCACCATTCGGTGAGCTTGCTCTTATCTGCGCGGTTAATGGCCATATTTTCACACGACGGTTGTCATCCCGGGGCTTGTCCCCGGGACCTATTCCAAAACTTGCCGGATCGCGTTGAGTGTGTGGGTCTGCTGCCTCATGCTCCAGCTTTCACGCCCGTTGCACCATAGGTCCCGGCAACAAGTGCCGGGATGACAACCGCATTTACTTTACGACTTCAAATCAAAGCCCGGCAACGCCATCACGAGGCGGCGGAAGTGGTCGCCGCGCTGTTCGAAGTTTTTATATTGATCATACGACGCGCACGCGGGCGACAATAGTACGACGGGTTCGGAAACAGAACTCGCTGCCGCGTCCGCAGTTGCTTTTGCGACTGCCACCTCAAGCACACCACACTTTTCAACGGACACCGCTGATCCAAGCTGGCTGGCGAATGCCTCGGTCGCCTCACCGATCAAGTAGGCCTTGACGACGCGCGGGAAATAGTCCCGAAGCGGCTCGATGCCACCGTCCTTGGCCTTGCCGCCCACGATCCAGAAAATGCCGCCCGGCCACGAGGTCAGTGCTTTTTCGGCGCTATCGGCGTTGGTGGCTTTGCTGTCGTTGATAAACAGCACGCGGCCAATGCGGCCGATTTCTTCCATGCGGTGCGCGAGGCCGGGGAACGTTGAAAAACTGTTCTGATAGTCATCGTGCTTGATGAAATCTTTTGTCGCCGCGTAGGCCGCCACTGCATTCTGTGCATTGTGCCGTCCGCGCAAACTGCCGATGCCGTTGAGTGATGCAATGCTGTCCAGCTGGCCATTGGCGTCTGCATAAGCGACCGCGTTGAGATGCAAGCCGTACTCTCCGGCGTGCGGCTCCAAAGACTTCACTCGCCGAAGCGGTTGGCCACGGGCTTCGCTTCGCGCTGCGATGGCCCGGGATAGCTCGTCCTCGACGCCAACCACTGCAACGTCAGAGCCGGCAACCAGCCGCTCTTTCACAGCCGCGTAATTCTCAAGAGTGCCATGGCGGTCGAGATGGTCAGGCGTGATATTCAATACGACACCCACACCCGGCTTAAGGCGCGGCGCTAAATCGATCTGGAATGACGATAGCTCGATAACGTGTATGCGATTCCTCGCAGGCGGCTCGAGTGTCAGGACCGCACGCCCGATATTGCCGCCGAGTTGCACGTCATAACCAGCACGCGTCAGCAGATGTGCGATCAATGCTGTCGTGGTCGATTTACCATTGGTGCCAGTAATCGCTATGAATGGCGCGTCCGGGCATGTCGCGGCCCGTTCGCGGCAGAACAATTCGACATCGCCGATTATTTCGATCCCCGCAGCAATTGCTTTGACAACGGTCCAATGTGGTTCTGGATGTGTCAACGGTACGCCGGGCGCCAGGATGAGCGCGGCAAACGCGTCCCAATCGCTCGCACGCAGATCGACAATCGGAACACCGGCCTTGGCAGACGCCTCGCGGCCGGCTTCGCTGTCATCCCAGGCAGATACGATCGCTCCGCCGGCTTGCAACGCCGCGACCGTTGAATTGCCTGACGCGCCGAGCCCGAATACGGCGACGCGCTGGCCTGCAAATGTGGAGATTGGAATCATGCCGTCGCATCAACCCCAGATTATGTAGGGTGGGTTAAAGTCGCGTCATGCGCAGCATGAGGCGGCGTAACCCACCAAGGCTTGCGCAACTCTCGATATGGTGGGTTACGGCCAGCATGCCTTCGCATGCCGCCCTTTAACCCACCCTACAAATCACAC
>JANNFX010000063.1:0-11944 GCA_031380225.1 Hyphomicrobium sp. | reverse complement strand
ACGCATGTTGGTGAGCGAGGGATCAGAGATGCTCTGGATTGCGCCCCACCCGGAATCATTGATCCACGCTCGTGGGCCTACTGGAATGCGAAAGTTGGTCGATATCCGGCGCCACCTGCACCCGTCCGCAATCTGTAAAACACGTTACTCGGGCTGAGCGCCAGGTTCGTCAGGTTTGCTCATTTCGTCGACAGCTTTGGCGGCTTTTTCAACTGCGCTGCTGACGGCTTCCTTAGCCGCTTCGACAGCCGGCGCCGCTGCGGCTTTGGCTTTTTCATAAGCTTCAAGAGTTTTGACGGCAGCCGCGTCGAGTGCTGGGCGAGCATTTTCGGACGCCGTGCTCGCAGTGGCGGCGGCTTTGTCAGTCATTTCCTGAGCTTTTTCCTTGGCCCGTTCCATCAGCGATTTTCGCGATTGGGTCGGCTTATAGGGCTCGACGGCAGCCAGGATCTCGGTCGTTCCCTCGGGCAAAGTTATGGTCGTTTTACCTGCCGTCTCTTCAAACTTGAGGGCCGATACATTGACGCCGATTTTCTTCTCAACGAAGCCGAGGACGCCACCGGTGCCCATCACCACGCCCGTGACGAGATTGTAGTCGTTGATAATCAGGTCTTCGATGTCGCCAATGATTTTGCCGTCGGGTCCATAAACTTTGGCGCCAATCAGATTGTCGCGCGCCAGATATTGATCCGCAGTCTGCGAGTTTGTGAAAACGCCAGCCGGAATTTTGGTCTCTCCAGCTGTTACCGCGTGTGCCGAGGTGATCAGCAACAGGGCGGCCAAGGAGGGTCGCAAAATCAGTTTCATCGGAAGCAATTCCTCGCAAAGGGCATCGAATCGGATGCCAAATTTAGACCCAGATGTTTGGCGTTTCAGTGTGTTCCGAACAAGACGGCGGACCTGTGACAATCGGACGTCCACAGGTATTGTTTTATAGCCCAGAAATAGGGCGTGGCACTGGGGACAAACAGCCTAATCTAAAGCGGCGGCGTTGCCTATTGGGGCAGCAGTAGGCTAAAGTATCTGTTCCAAATAATCATGCCGCGCCAGCCACCGGCGGTGTCTCGAGACACCCGGTTCCTGCGCCGCTTCAACAGGACATCCGCACTTGGCAGATCAAAGCGATACCCCCGGTTCGGGCGGTCCTTCGGACATCCGGCCGGTCAATATTTCCGACGAGATGAAGCGCTCGTACCTTGAGTACGCGATGAGCGTTATTATCTCGCGGGCGCTGCCAGATGTCCGCGACGGCTTGAAGCCGGTGCACCGGCGAATTCTTTACGCTATGGGGCAGCTCGGTCTGCAGCCGCCGAAAAAGCATTTGAAATCGGCCAAGGTCGTCGGCGAAGTGATGGGTGACTTCCACCCGCACGGCGACTTGGCGATTTACGACGCTTTGGTGCGCCTGGCGCAGGACTTCTCGTTGCGCGTGCCCTTGGTCGATGGCCAAGGCAACTTCGGCTCGGTCGATGGCGACCCGCCCGCCGCATCGCGTTACACCGAATCGCGGCTGACCAAAATTGCTGTCTCGTTGCTCGACGACCTCGGCAATGAGACGGTCGACTTCAAGCCGAACTACGACGACCGTGTGATGGAGCCGACGGTCCTGCCGGCCAAGTTCCCGAACTTGCTCGTCAACGGCGCCGGCGGCATCGCTGTCGGGATGGCGACCAACATCCCGCCGCACAACCTCGGCGAAGTCATCGACGCCTGCATGGCTGATCTCGACAATCCATCCATCACCGTCGAAGAGCTGTGCCAGATCGTGCAAGGGCCGGACTTTCCGACCGGCGGTTTGATCCTTGGGCGTGCGGGCATCCTATCAGCCTACCACAAAGGCCGCGGCTCGATCATTATGCGGGCCAAGGTCCACGTCGAGAACATTCGCAAAGACCGCGAAGCCCTCATCGTCACCGCCATTCCCTATCAGGTCAACAAGCGCACGCTGATCGAAAAGATCGCCGACATGGTGCGCGACAAGAAACTCGAAGGCATCTCCGACCTTTGGGATGAGAGCAACCGCGAAGGGATGCGCATCGTCATCGAATTGAAGCGAGACGCGATTTCCGACGTGGTCTTGAACCAGTTGTGGCGCTTCTCAGACCTGCAGACGTCATTCGGCGCAAATATGCTGGCGATCAGTGGTGGCAAGCCTGAGCAGCTCAATCTCAAAGAAATGGTGCACGCGTTCACCGCCTTCCGGCAGGAAGTGGTCACGAAGCGCATCAAGTACCTGCTCAACAAATCCCGCGACCGCGCCCACGTCTTGGTCGGTTTGGCGATTGCGGTCGCCAACATCGATGATGTCATCAAACTCATTCGCTTCGCGCCGTCACCGGCTGAAGCCAAAGACCAGTTAATGGCGCGCGAATGGCCCGCCAAAGACATGGCGCCATTGATCGAATTGATTGCCGACCCGCGCCACAAACTGCAAACCGACGGCACGTACCGGCTGTCTGACGAGCAAGCCAAAGCGATCCTCGATCTGCGTCTTGCGCGCTTGACGGCACTGGGCCGAGATGAAATCGCCGACGAACTGACGACCATCGCCACCGAGATCAAGGATTACCTTGAGATCTTGTCGTCGCGCAGCCGCATTGTCGATATCATCAAGACCGAACTCACCACTATCAAGGCCGAATTTGCGACGCCGCGCAAAACCGAAATCCTTGAGATGGAAGGCGAAGTCGAGGACGAAGATCTCATCCAGCGCGAAGAGGTTGTCGTCACCGTCAGCCACAAGGGCTACATCAAGCGCGTGCCACTCTCCGCCTATCGCGCGCAACGCCGCGGTGGCAAGGGCCGCTCGGGTATGACGACGCGTGACGCAGATTTCGTCACCCAAATCTTTTCAACATCGACGCATACGCCAGTGCTGTTCTTCTCATCGCGTGGCATGTGTTACCGGATGAAAGTCTGGCGTTTGCCAGCCGCAAACCCGCAGGCGCAGGGCAAGGCGCTGGTCAATCTGCTGCCGCTGGAAGCAGGTGAGACCATTACGTCGATCCTGTTGCTGCCTGAGGATTCGTCAAGCTGGGCCAGCCTCGAATTAATGTTCGCAACCAAGTCGGGCAACGTCCGCCGCAATTCGTTGTCGGACTTCGAGAGCATCAACCGCAACGGCAAGATTGCGATGAAACTCGACGACGGCGACAGCATCGTTTCAGTCGCCATTGCTTCGCCCGCCGATGACGTGTTGCTGACCACGGCCAACGGCCAGTGCATCCGCTTCTTGATCGGAGAAGAAGTTCGCATGTTCAAGGGCCGCGATAGCGACGGCGTGCGCGGCATTCGCCTGGAAGAGGGCGATAAGGTGATTTCAATGGCGATCCTCAACCACCTTGAGGTGACCGCCGAAGAACGCAGCGCCTATCTGAAGCAAGCTGCAGCCGCGCGGCGGGCGGAAGGCGAAGATAGTGAAGGCGATGACGCAGGCGCTTCGCCCACTGCCACGGATGACGGTGATGAAGCGGCCGCCATTGCAGACTTGTCACCGGAACGGTTCGGTGAAATGGCCACTGCCGAACAATTCGTATTGACGGTCTCAGAGCGCGGCTTCGGCAAGCGCTCGTCGTCGTTCGAATACCGGACCTCTGGCCGTGGCGGTAAGGGCATCGTCGCCTTGGTCGTCAACGACCGCAACGGACGGCTCAATGCCTCATTCCCGATTGCTGAAAGCGACCAGATCATGCTGGTGACGGATGCCGGCCAGTTAATCCGCTGCCCGGTTCACGACGTTCGCATCGCCGGCCGCAATACCCAAGGCGTTCGCATCTTCAAGACCGACAGCGCCGAAAAGGTCGTCTCAGTTGAGAGGATTTCTGAAATCCAATCGAGCGATGACGCAGCAGATGGCGACGAGGGCGACGGCGAGGTTTAGGGGAAATGACCCGAGCCCGTGACGGCGGTTTAAATTTGCGGATGAGCCGGCTTTGAGGCTGTATGGTGCAATAGCCCCGGCTCTGCACTCGCCGGGGCGTATTGCACCGGATGAGCCCGGTGACGGTGCATTGCGGCTCACGCCTATTGCACCGTACGGCAGGATGCGGTGCGTTGTGAAAATTTAATCTCAGACACCGCCGGATGCTTGTCTCAATTTTCGCCACCGGCAATTTCTGCTATGCTGTCGCCATGACGAAACTTGAACAAATCCAGTCCTCGATTGAGACCCTGTCTGACGGCGAAATCGCGAAGTTGCGCAATTGGTTTGCCGAACTCGACGCGCGGATTTTTGATGAAAAAATCGAGCGCGATGCAAAGTCGGGTAAACTCAGTAAATTGAGCGAGCGCGCGCTTGCTGATCACCGAACCAGGTTTAGCCGTAAGTTGTGATCCGCTATGCGCCAAGTATGACCGGCTGTTACGTTAGCGCCTCAATGTATTGTCTGTCTATTTGGCTTCATGAGTATAACGGTCTGCCAATTGTCATTGTTGTAGTGTGCAGCCGATACCTCAAAGTCATCGGTTGAATGCGGACGCTCGTAGTACCATGTGTCGTGGCCTGCATCAGGGTGCGCTTGCTTGGCGCGGGTTACTTATCGCGGGATACTTACCAATGTCCAATTTCTAAAAACAGCCGAATTCGGAGATCGCCACATGACCAAGCTCATCATCAATGGCCGCAACGTTGAAGTGACTTCCGGACCCGATACGCCATTGCTCTGGGTGGCTCGTGATGAGCTGAAACTGACTGGCGCCAAATTCGGCTGCGGCGCGGCGCAGTGCGGTGCTTGTACGATGTTTGCCGATGGCCAACCGGTTCGATCCTGTATCACGCCAGTGTCTGCAGTTGCGGGCCAGAAAATTACAACGCCTGAAGGTCTGGAAGGCAAGGTCGCGGCCGCAGTGCGCGCCGCGTGGCAGAAGCATGACGTCGCTCAATGCGGCTACTGCCAGTCCGGCCAAATTATGGCCGCAGTCGCACTGTTGACCGGGAAGCCAGCACCCGATGCGCCGGCTATCAACGAGGCGATGAGCCCGTATCTGTGCCGGTGCGCGACCTACGCTCGCATTCGCACCGCCATCAATTCCGCCGCCGATGCGCTGCGCGCGTAAGCAAGGGAGCACAAAACCATGTTCACATCTCCAATAGGGCATCTGATTGCAAAGAGCCCAGACCCGGTTCTCAACCGGCGCGGTTTTCTTCTGGTCTCAGCCGCGGCCGCCGGTAGCGGGTTAGCGCTTGGCATTATGGTGCCAGGTAATGGTGGTGCGGCCCGGGCTGCAACAGCTGGCACGGACACGGCGGTCTTCAACCCGTTTGTGCGCATCACGCCAGACAACAAGGTCATCGTGATCTCGAAACATCTCGACAAGGGTCAAGGCGCTGCAACCGGCCTGGCGACGCTTGTTGCTGAAGAACTCGACGCGGATTGGGCGCAGATGCAGGTCGAATTTGCGCCGGCCAACGTGGCCCTCTATGCCAACAGTGCGTTTGGCGTGCAGGGCACCGGCGGCTCATCGGCGATTGCCAATTCTTATTTGCAGTATCGCAAAGCTGGTGCTGCAGCGCGGGCCATGCTGGTCAGCGCAGCGGCTGCAAAGTGGGGCGTCCCAGCAGCCGGTATCACGGTATCTAAGGGTTCCGTTACAGACGGCACCAACACAGCCACGCTTGGCGATTTAGCGGAAGCGGCGTCGAAGCGGTCGGTTCCGGCCGAGCCAGTACTCAAAGATGCAAAAGACTTCGTGTTCATCGGCAAGTCGTTCCCACGGCTCGACTCCAAGGCGAAAACTACGGCGCAGCCGGTCTTCACACAGGACGTCCACCTTCCGGACATGGTGACGGCGGTCGTGGCGCGGTCGCCGCGTTTTGGGGGTAAGGTGACATCGTTTGATACTGCGGCAGCCAAGAAAATCGCGGGCGTCGTTGATGTCGTGCAAATTCCGCAAGGCGTCGCTGTGCTCGCGACCTCGACGTGGGCCGCAATCCAGGGCCGCGAGGTGCTCAAGGTGACGTGGGACGATAGCGCCGCTGAAATGCGAAGCACGGCTGCGCTTGTGACTGACTATAAAAAGCTCGCTGGAACGACAGGCGCGAGTGTCAGAAAAGTTGGCAACGCCGCGGCTGGCCTCGCAACGGCCGTCAAAACTATTGACGCCGAGTTCGTGTTTCCATTTTTGGCGCATGCGCCGATGGAGCCTTTGAACTGCGTCATGCAGTTGAAAGACGCCGCCTGTACGGTCTGGACTGGGTCTCAACTTCAAACCGTCGATCAGAACATAACAGCTGCGATACTCGGCCTCCGTCCCGAAGACGTGGCCATCAATACGCTCTGGGCTGGCGGGTCGTTCGGCCGCCGCGGTGTCTACAATTCAGATTATATTGCTGAAACGGCCGCCTTAGTGAAGGCCTATGGCAAACCGGTTCCGGTCAAGATCGTGTGGACGCGCGAAGACGATATAAAAGGCGGCTACTACCGGCCGATGGTCGTGCACCACGTAAAAGCTGGGGTGACGGCAGACGGCACAATTGCCGGCTGGCAACATCGCATTGTCACCCAATCGATTATGGCTGGCACCGCATTTGAGGCCATGGCTGTTAAAGACGGAATCGATGGAACGTCAATCGAAGGCGCCGGTGACAGCCCCTATGCGATCCCAAACTGCGAAGTTGAATTGCATTCGCCGAAGAGCGGCGTTCCGCCGTTGTGGTGGCGTTCGGTTGGCCATTCGCACACCGCATACGTCATGGAAAGCGTGATTGACGAACTCGCCACTCTGGCTGGCAAAGATCCGGTTGAGTTCCGGCTTGGCTTGCTTGAAAAACATCCCCGTCATCAAGGTGTGCTTAAACTCGCGGCTGAAAAGGCTGGCTGGGGGAAAGCGGCGGCGGCTCCAGGTGTTGGACGCGGCGTTGCCGTGCACGAGAGTTTCAATTCGTTTGTCGCTCAAGTTGCCGATGTGCGCATCGTCGACGGCAAGCCTAAAGTTGATCGCGTTGTGTGTGCGGTCGATTGTGGTGTGGCCGTCAATCCAGACAACATTGCCGCCCAAATGCAAGGCGGCATCGGTTACGGCCTTGGCGCAATCTTGCATTCTAAAATCACGCTCAAAGACGGCCTTGTCGAGCAATCAAATTTCGATGGCTACCAAGTGCTGCGCTTTGATGAAATGCCGGAGGTCGACGTTTATATCGTGCCCTCAGCTGAAGCGCCGACAGGGGTTGGCGAGCCCGGCGTGCCACCGATTGGCCCCGCGGTCAGCAATGCGATTGCGGCCCTGACCGGTAAGCGCATCCGCGAGTTGCCGTTCGACTTGCATAAATTTGAAGCTGCGCGCGAAACATAGAGCATTTTCCGATCCGGCTGACCAAGTGCTGCCGCGCACTTGGTCAGGTGGTATCGCCATGGCCAAAAATTTCGATTTTCTGGTTCCCCGAAGCCGCGCCGCTCAGATCGAGAGATCAGTGGGAGTCCGCAGTTTGTCGATAACGTGCCGGCGCAGTTTGCGACGGATGCGATCGTAGGACATCATTTTCCCTGCCAAGTATTTTAAGTGCCGCAAGCCATCGAAGCGGTTGAATGGCCATTGCGCCAACGCAGGCCAGACGCTGGCAATCAGTGCGTTTATGTAAAGGCTTTCACGCCGCCATTCGGACGGCAATGAGAGCAGCGCTTCAAAAATTCCGCGGTGATCAAGTGGCGCGATATGATAAGGCGCTTCCGGAAAGCCATGCGCTTGCGGGCTGGACCAGCATCCCATGCGCAGTTCAATATAAGCCAGATCGAGGATGCGCAGCGTGTCGTGGCCTTCTAGCCCCTGCAGCCAGGCTCGCATCGCTTCGACGACCGGCGGCAATGGTTTCAAATCCATTCGAGCCAAAAGCCGTTCGGCGGAGAGCAGCGTTTGGGGCGTATCGCCGTCATTCCAATAAAACCCGCGGCCAACTTCACCGCCGGCTCCGGTTACAATCGCGTCGTCAGCGCCGAATGCGCCGATACTTTGGTGAAACTTCAAGTTTGATCCACCAACGACGTGCCCAGATAGCTTGAGCCAACGTTGACATTCGATTTCGGTTGAGATCTGTTGCGGAATGAGGCTGTGCGGGATTGAGAATTCGCGGCCAATGTCTTTCGGCGTTTCTAAATCTGGACCAGCGGTATTGATGCCGATGGTGAACAACGCGAGCTTGTCTTGTATATGTTTGCAGGCCGCAAGCACCGCGCGGGAATCGCGTCCTGCTGTAAACGCGAGCTGCACCTGATAGCGTCCAGCAACCGCGGCCATAGTGCTTTGCATAATTTGGCTAACATCAGCGATCAATGGCGCGGGATCACTACCGGCATCGCTCGACGGGCCAGACCAAGTGCGGATCGTGGTCCAAGTGTTGAGATCCAACGCATGATTGGGTAGCAGGCGTTTGACGCCGGTGTGTGCCGTCAAGCCAGCCGGCAGCCAACCGAGCTGTTCGATTTCCATGCCAGCGATCAGGCGGCGATCGAGCCGGGATTCATACTGCTCTGCTCCCAACAACGCCAATGGCGTAGAGGCCGCGCGTGTCGCTTTCGCATCAAAGACGAACGATTGCGTTGCCGATGGATAGATGCGCTGAAATTCTGGTGTCACGATCAGCGCATTGAACGCGCCGCCGAGTGTCCTTAACCAGTGTTCGACGTGAGCGAGTGTGAGCGCGTCTGCCGGCCACGGCAGCGTTACGGACGTATCGAGGTAGACCTGCCTGTTGATGTCAATTGGCTGGCCCAAGATGCAGCCGATCCGCTTGCCGTTGGCGTCAAGAACCATGACGCACGGCATGCTTTCGCCGAGGACAACTCTGAAGGCGCCGATGGATAAAGTTTCGGTATCAGGCGCGCCAGCCTCTGGGCGGCTGATCAACCACTGGCGCTTCGGCACCACGTTCGGCATGGCCAGATATTCCGCAAGAGAGTTGCCCCAAACCTTACTGATAAGTCACGAAGGTCAATAATCTCCTACTGTCACAAATCTCGATCACCACTTGGCACGGAGGTAAGCCTTTGCGAAGCATCAACAACTTGAATCAGGGTTTGCCTGCGGCATTGGCAGCGGTATCGGAGGCCGTCATTCCGGGGTCAGCTGTTGCCACGGTTTATGCGCAATCCCGGTCCAAGAGGCGCGCGTAACGAACGGCACCTGTGCGGAGAATTTTGCTTGTTCAATCAGTTCTTAAGAGTGCCGTTTCGCACCGCGAACGCCTTGCGCGGAGTGCCCCGAAAAGGTGCCGTTGCGGTTCTGATGCTGTTTATGACATTTCTGGTCGCGGCTCCGGTTGCGGCGCAAGATGCCGGGCCGGCTAGTCCCGCCGCCGAACCGAGTGTTGCCGATCCAGTCGCCGAGTTTACAAAACCCGAGATCAGCTGGCGGCTTGATAATCCATTCCGCTTTTTTACCGATCCCAAAGATACCCAAGTACATCGCGATACCTACCTAGCACTCTCAGACGAAGAGAAATCCAATCCGGTCTTGAGCGCAGAACGTGCGCTTGCCAGCCGCGAGCCCGAGGGTTGGGCGGAGACCATGTGGAACAAGACCTGCTGGGATGCCTCCAAGAACCGCTTCAATTGCCCGGACAAGAAACCCTACATCAATCCCGAGAGCCACAAAGTCGTGCTCGAATTGAAGGGCGCCGATGAGACCGTCAATTGCACGTGGCTGACCGCGCCGCGTGGCGGCAAGAGCGGCCGGGGACAAGTCATCAAGAAGCCGTGCAAGACGCCCTTCAAAGTTGACGTGCCTTATCCAGGCGGCATGAGTGTGAAAGTCGAGATCGGTGGCACCGAAGTCGCCGCATCCGATATCAAAGTCAAAGATGTTCTGATTGCCGGGATGGGCGACAGCTTCGGCTCTGGCGAAGGCAACCCGGATGTTGCAGTGCGTTTTTCGCGTGAGCGCTCGGTTGATTACGGTGCCGCTGAAAAGCGGCCAGAACTGACGGGCTATCCTGCTCGTGAAGGTCCGTGGAAAATCATTGGCGATAGTGCCTTTCAGGATAAAGGCGCACATTGGAACGACACCGCCTGCCGCCGTTCGCTTTATTCACAGCAGCTGCGCGCTGCGTTGCAGTTGGCTATTGAAGACCCGCACCGCGCGGTGACGTTCATCGGCGTGGCCTGCTCTGGCGCGGAAGTCACTTTCGGTTTGTTCCTTCGCTACAAGGGTAACGAGTGGGTACCAAACCCGCCGGATCTATCGCAAATTTCAGCATTATCGGTGGCGCAATGTGGACCCCGGACGCCGCAAGCCAAAGATTATCCCGAAGCCTATCATATGAATGGCGTCGTTAAGGAACTGGTCGGCGGACTTGTGCTACGCCGCTGCGATCCCGATGATGCGCGCCCGATCGATCTGTTGTTCGTCTCTGTCGGCGGCAATGATATCGGCTTCGCGCGTCTGGTTGCGAATGCCGTCTTGGCCGACTCGTCGTTGGTTCGAAGCCTCGGCGGCTGGTTCGGCCAAGTGCATGGCAATGAAATTTCAGAACAGCGTCTGGCCGCCGTTGATGAGCGCTATAAAGCGCTGAACCGCGCCATCCATTCGATCTTGCATATTCCATGGGAACAGAGTGATCGCGTTATACTGACAGCCTATCCGCCGCTCGCGCTCCTCGACGACGGCCGCAAGGTCTGTCCCGACAGCACAGCTGGCATGGACGTATTCAACGAATTTTCATTGTCGCAAAAATTGGCCGGCGAAAGTTCGGCTCTCGCCGATAAGCTGCAACGGGTGATGTCGCAGTCGGCCAAACTGCACAACTGGAGCTTTGCTGACGCGCATCGCAAGCAGTTCATCGGCCGCGGCTTGTGCGCGGGCTTCACCGAAAACGCGTTCTCGATTGCCGATGATTTGCGCATGCCGCGGCTCGTCGATGGCAAGTGGGAGCCCTACAACCCTGCCGACTATCAGCCCTACGCCACGCGTCAACGTTGGTTCCGCACGCCCAACGACGCTTTCATGACCGCGAACTTTCACGTCGCCGGCAATGTTATCCAAAAAGTCTTGAAGCTCGGCACGTTCTCAGGCTTCCAAGTGCTGCTGGCCTCAACCTATTCAGGCGCCTTCCATCCCAATTCCGAAGGTCACGCGGCTATGGCCGATGGCGTCGTGCAGGAAGCGCGCAAGGTTCTGAAGAAATACGGCCAGCAGTCGGAAGCAGCGCTTGTGCCGTAAAAGTCTCCTGATGCCCGACCTTGAAGAATGGATCACGAGGTAATTTTGCGCTCGTGACGCGCGCAACCGGCTCTGCTAAGCACCGCGCATGGTTCCGTAGCTCAATGGATAGAGCACCGGTCTTCGAAACCGGGGGTTGCAGGTTCGACCCCTGCCGGGACCGCCATTTGGCCGTCCGAATTCTGGAAAAACTCGAATTCTGGGGATGGCTGGGTGCTGCAACTCGCGTCAAAGCCTTGGCCGTGCTGCCCTATAGCCTTCGAATCAGTGGAGCGCCGATCACGCTCGAGGAGGCCGGTATGGGCGCTGTCCGCAAATTGAAATCAGCTGTTGAAACGCCGCCGCCTGCAACCGGCCGTGCCGCGTTGGTGCTCGGTGTCGCAACTTCCGCGCGCGGCCTCGCTTGGCACAACCGGCTCGTGCCTTCAGCCGCTAAGACTGCCGAACAAATCAGCCAGCACCATGGCTTACCGGATCTGCTTGGCCGAGTGTTGGCTGCGCGCAGCGTCACCGTCGGCGATGTTCCAGTTTTCCTCGACCCAACGCTCAAAGCCTTGATGCCTGATCCCTCGGTTTTGACCGCAATGGATCGCGCGGCGGGCCGCATCGCAGACGCCATTGAACGGCGCGAAAAAGTTGCGATCTTCGGCGACTATGACGTTGACGGCGCCTGCTCCTCGGCCTTGATGGCCCGTTATTTGACCCATCATGGCGTGGCGTCGCGGATCTACATTCCAGATCGAATGGCTGAAGGCTATGGCCCCAATGCCAATGCGATCGCGACCCTGGTGCAGGA
>JANNFX010000054.1:0-20539 GCA_031380225.1 Hyphomicrobium sp. | reverse complement strand
AAGGCTGGTGGAGCCAAGCGGGATCGAACCGCTGACCTCTTGCATGCCATGCAAGCGCTCTCCCAGCTGAGCTATGGCCCCTAACCGTGGGAATCCTCGAGGCATTACCGTTGCCGGGACGCCTCGAAAGACGGCCTCATTAGGCCCTAGATATTTAAACTGCAAGCACCATGTTGTTTCTGGTTACAGTGCTGCCCTGCGGCAATCGAGCGTTGATAACTCAGACTTCGCCTTCGCCTTCGACAACCGGGCCGATGACGTTGGCAAGATCGCCGCCGCCTTCCTCCTCTTCTTCGAGGAAGGTTTCGTCGTCAGCAGGAGCCCCGTCTTCCGCCGCTTCGACGTTGTCGAGGGCGTCCTCGCTTTCGACCGCGGCTTCCTCATCGCCCTCAGCCTTGGGTACGAATTCCTTCTTGGCCTTGGCGCGGGCAGCTTTTTCCTCAGCCAGAATGGCGCTCATCGCCAATGGAGACGACGCGATCTTGTAGCCACTCTCGCAAATCGGGCATTCAATAGGTTCGCGGTTAAGGTCATAAAAGCGGGCGCCGCACTCGTCGTTCTGACAGGTCCGCTTCGTCCCGCGCGCTTGCTTGGTCGCCATGGTGTAAGTCTCGCTTTTCTTAGGAAAGTCGCGGTCTGCCATACACGGCCGGGCCTGTCAAAAGTAATTCGGCCGCGGCGCGGCGTTGGACGAGGATTTGCGGCTGTTCGTTGACAGCGCCGGGCCGTGTGGGCTCTATGCGGCCCAAATCGATCTCCCCCACTAGAACTC
Source organism: Hyphomicrobium sp. (assembly GCA_031380225.1). Classification (GTDB taxonomy): domain Bacteria; phylum Pseudomonadota; class Alphaproteobacteria; order Rhizobiales; family Hyphomicrobiaceae; genus JANNFX01. The sequence goes on along the minus strand of JANNFX010000054.1, from coordinate 19,767 downwards.
CGCTTCTGGCCACATTTGCTGGCCGGCTGCACTCGGCGAGCCCTCCATGTCCTCAGCGCATACCTCCGTCCCGAAGCCTTTGACAGCGCCGCAATCTGGGCCGCTCAAGGGTCGCGTCCGGGTGCCGGGCGATAAATCGATCTCGCACCGGGCGCTAATGTTCGGCGCGCTTTCAACCGGGGTGACACGAATCACAGGGTTGCTCGAGGCCGAGGACGTCTTGAATACGGCCAAGGCGGTCACGGCACTTGGCGCGGTAGCGGAAAAGCAAGACGGCCGTTGGACGGTCAAGGGCCGCGGCGCCGGCGGCCTCAAACAACCGTCCGGCCCAATCGACTTTGGAAATTCCGGCACCGGAACGCGGTTGATGATGGGCGTCGTCGCCGGACATGCCATGGACGTTCAAATGACCGGTGACGCGTCGTTGTCGCGCCGTCCGATGGGGCGCGTTTTGAATCCGCTGCGAACGATGGGTCTTGAGACACTTGAGGACAAAGATACGCTGCCGCTGACCGTGCGGGGCACGTCGAAACTGGTGCCGGTTGAGTACGTGCTGCCGGTGCCGTCAGCGCAGGTCAAAAGCGCGATCCTGATTGCCGGATTGATGGCGCCCGGCGAAACAACCGTGGTCGAGAAGGAACCGACTCGCGATCACACCGAACGCATGTTGCGTTACTTCGGTGCCGGTGTGCGCACAGAAGCGAAAGACGGCCTGACGCGCATTACCGTTTCCGGCAACGCTGAAATGACCGGCCGCGACGTCGTAGTGCCCGGCGATCCGAGCTCGGCTGCATTTCTCATCGCGTCGGCATTGATCGTGCCGGGCTCTGACGTCACTGTTGAATGTGTGCTCGTCAACGAAACCCGGACCGGGCTTTACACGACGCTGCAAGAAATGGGCGGCGATGTCGAGTTCATGAACCGCCGTGAAGAAGGTGGCGAGCCGATTGCCGACATTCGCGCACGCTTCTCAAAATTGAAAGGCGTACACGTCCCAGCTCATCGCGCGCCGTCGATGATCGACGAATATCCGATGCTGGCCGCGTTGGCGGGCTTCGCAACTGGCGATACGCGCATGGATGGCCTAGCCGAATTGAAAGTCAAAGAGAGCGATCGCCTCGCGGCAACAGCTGCCGGAGTTGTTGCCAATGGTGTGCGCGCGACTGTCGATGGCGACACCTTGATCGTGCATGGTACTGGTCGCGTTCCGGGTGGCGGTACTGTCACAACGCATCTCGATCATCGCATCGCGATGGCGTTCCTGACCATGGGGCTTGCCAGCGAAAAGCCGGTCACCGTCGACGACACGACGATGATTGCGACCAGCTTCCCGGAGTTCCGCGGTTTGATGGAGCGTCTCGGCGCGGGGTACAAAGTCTAACACCAAGACGCACGAATTTCGCTTCAGCAACCAATTGCCTTAGTACCTGCTCGTCTCAGAAAATTGTGTAGTCATCGCCTAGCACGAGGCCGATAACCCCGACGACGATGACGGTCGAAACAACGTCAAACGTTGTCTGGTGCACATACTCGAAATAGGTGTCGCCCGCGGACTCACTTTTCTGCCATGCATAGGTTCCAAATGCACCATCCTGCAGCGCGATGTTATCGCCGCCGATCCCTGCCACTTTCTGGTAGTTGTTGATCACGTCGGTGTCTGTGAAATCCAACAGGCCCGTGTTGCCAGCGAACGCAAACGTGTCGTCTCCGGTGCCGCCATCCAGCGTATCCTTCCCAATGCCACCTTCGAGATAATCGTTGCCGTTACCGCCAAGGAGACTGTCGCTGCCGCCGCCGCCGAACAGAAAGTCGTTGCCTGAGAGACCCGAGAGAACATTGTTGCCTGAGTTTCCGTTCAGCGTATCTGTGACAGTGGCAACGTCGCGTCCGGTCAGGTTTTCTATGCTTGTGTAGCTAAAGAAGGTAAGCCCGATGAAGTTTATCGGCAATGTTCCAGATCCCGTCTCATCCAGCGTGAACGTGAAGGAGGTGTCGCCAAATATTCCATTGAGACCCAATTCGAATGACAGGGTATCCGAGCCGTTGTTACCGTTTAAGTTGGCTTGATCCGCATTGGTGGCTCCTATACTGACGATCAATGTGTCATTGCCGTCGCCGCCGTTCAAAACATCCACAAGGCCGCCTCCGCCCTGCAATATGTCATTGCCAGCTAGACCGTTGAGGACGTTGCTGCCGTTGTCGCCAGTAAGGATGTCGCCGAAATTTATATTGTTGCGGCCGGTGACGTTTTCGATGCCGGTGTATCCGACGCTTGCAATGCCAAAACCGTTGGGCGTATTGAACAAACCCGATCCGAGCGTGAAGCTGAATGTCAGGCCGCCAGACGGCCCGTCACCGGCCAATTCGAAGGAAATTGTATCCGTTCCGGAGTCTCCGTTTAAGGTATCAGTGTCAGACCCACCGGCGTCGCTGCTGACAAATAGCAGGTCGTTGTCGTCGCCGCCGTTCATGGTATCGCTGCCGTCGCCGCCGTTTAGGACGTCGTCGCCACCATGACCAAAGAAGACGTTGACGCCATCATTGCCCGTCAGCGTGTCGTTATCAAAATTGCTGCCAGCAATGTTTTCGATACTCGTGAACGTAACGATGCCTAGCCCCGTATTGATGGTGCCATTTCCGCTTTGCGGAAGCGTAAATGTAACTGCGGTCCCTGAGTTATAATACGAAAGCCCATCGAAGCCGCCGCCGCCATTGACGGTATCATTGCCGCCACCGCCGTCGAAGGCGTCATCGCCCCCGCCACCCGACAGAATGTTTACGCCGGCGTTGCCAATAATTAAGTCAGATCCAGCGCCGCCGAGGACGTTTTCGATACTCGAATAGGTATCCGTCCCCTGCACGGCCGCCATGCCGCTGCCACCGGCCCCGAGTGTAAATGAGAACGCTGCCGACATGCTCGCGAACGAAATTGTATCTTTGCCGTTGCCGCCACTCAGCGTGTCGTTACCCAGGCCACCGTTCAAAATGTTGTTCTGGCTGTTGCCCGTAATAACGTTGCTCAGCGCATTGCCGGTGCCGTTGATCGCGGCGGCGCCGGTGAGGATCAGTTTTTCGACATTTGCGCCCAGAGTAAACGTGACAGTCGACTTGACTGTATCAGAGCCCTTGTTGACGCCTTCGATTGCTTTATCTAGTGCATTATCAACGAGATAGGTGTCGTTGCCAGCGCCGCCCTTCATGGTATCTTTGCCGGTGCCTCCGTCGATGGTGTCATTACCGGTGCCGCCGTCGAGGTTCGTGTCGTTGCCGCCGAGGCCGAACAGGAAATCGTTGTTGCCGAGACCGAAGATGCTGTCAGGCAACGCCGTGCCGAGCAGCCTATTGGGACCATTGGTGCCGCGTATCGTGGCCATGCGAATCTCCGCAATAATTGTTATGCTGACAAAAACTAACGCGGGTGCCGATAGTCCGGACCCTGAAAAAAAGCTGGCATGTTAAAGAATTTGGCACATCATCAAAATTGGTGAGACGGTGAAATATTTTCCAAGTTCAATCCCGGCCCGATGGGCCTAAGTGTGTCCAGAGAGGAGCATATGGCGGACCCTGAAAAAACTCTGCAGCCGATTGTTGAACGGATCTATGACGTGGTGGTCGAACCCCGCCGCCTCGAAGAGTTGTGCGATGTTTGGATGCAACATCTCGAAATGGCGGGTGAATGTGCGGCACGTTATGGCCTGCTCGGCGAACCCAATTTGATTGCCCATATCGAGCGTGTCGAGGTTGCGCTCGAACAACTGATGGCTGCAGGTTCAGCTGGGGCCTGGTCGCGGACTTTGCCGCACACGTGGGCAGATTCCATTCGTTCAGCAGCCTTTATTGCAGCGCCCGATGGCGTGATCGTTGCCGCCAACGATGCGGCACGGGCCGCATTGGGTGTGGAAGCCGGCCGGACAATTGATGACTTGCCGATCGAAGCGGCTGATCTCAATGTGCTTCGGACGCGGCTCGTTGCCCAGCGAACCAATGGGTCCGCCAACGGTGGCGGCAACGGCGCAAAGAACGGGCACAGTGAGGTGCAGACGCTCTTGCGCCTTCGACTCCGGTCTCAGCAGGTGCCAATTCTGGTCCAGATCATCGGAGGCGCGGGCGGCGGAGCATCATACACGGGGCTTGTGACGACGATCCTGAAATGGCCGCCGGAATTGTCGGGGGTGCTACAGAATGCATTCGATTTGACGAGCGCCGAAGCCAGCGTTCTGAAAGATCTGGCTTTTGGCTTCAGCGTTAAAGACATTGCCGCCACATCCGGCCGTTCGGACTCGACCGTGCGCACACACGTGCGCATCCTGCTTGCGAAAACTCAAACAAATTCGCAAATCGAATTGATCCGGCTGACATTGGGCTTGATGGAGGGTTATCAGCCTTCAGTGCAAAATCACCCGGCGCTGGCGACCGGCGATCCTACGGGGAATGGCAATTGCTATGAAACGATCGTTCTCAGCGACGGGCGCCGTCTCGATTACTTGGTGATTGGCCATCCCCGCGGCGCGCCATTTCTTTTGTTTCCAAGCGACGTTGGTCAAACCCGCTTGCCTGCCGGCGCAGAGGGCAATTTGGTTCATCGCGCTTTGCGCATGATCGTGCCGGTTCGCGCCGGCTATGGCTGGTCGTCGCCAGCTCCTACAGGACTCCATGTCCACAATGTTGCCATTGGCGATACAATTGAACTCATGGACCGGCTTGGTATCGCGCGCGCGCCCGTGCTGACCATTTGTGAAGATCTCCGTCTCGCTGTCGAAATGGCTTGTTGCCACCCCACTCGCATTAGTGCAGCCGTCGCAATGGGGGCTTTGATGCCAGCTCACACACCACAGCACTTTCAGCGTATGACGAAGTGGTCGCGGTTTATCATCGCCAATGCCCGCTATGCGCCGCGAACACTGCCATTCATTGCCTTAGCCCTTTTCGGCCTCGCGCGCCGCCTCGGGCCGAAGAAGTTTTTTGAAACTTTGTATGGTGCGAGCCCCAGTGACACGCTGCATCTTGCCAATCCCGAGATTTTGGATGCCATCGTCAAAGGATCGGAAGTTACACTGCGTCCCGGCTTTACAGCGCATATTGCATTTGCCGCCGAAGCGGTCGCGAACTTCAATGGCGATTGGACCGGACGTATCCGTGACTGTCCTGTGCCGGTCATCCTGTTTAATGGACACCAGGACACGGTTTCCCCGATTGAAACAGTGCGCGAGTATGCTGAGGCGTTCCCGCACGTCATTACGTTGCACGACTACCCGGACTATGGCCAAATTCTCTATCCAGCGTGGCCCGAGATCGCAGATGCGATTGAAAGATATGCCGCGCGATAGAGCCCCCCAGTTGGCCGCGCTCCATCATGCGCCGCAGCCGAAGGTCTTGGCCTCAAGCAATGTTAGAGAATGAAGTCTCCTGCTGTCAGCACCTTATGGCCTGGCAGTTCGATCTGGAAAACGGCCTTGCCAGCGCCGTTAATATCGCCCTCGATGATGGTCTTGCTGGCGCCCTCGAACGTGTAATGCAATTGGCCCAATCCTCAATGCTGTCAGTTAAAAAATTGCCTGTTCGTTTAGGAATGAGCGAGAGCAGTTCGAGGTGCTGTTTTGGTGCCGCATCGCGTTAGTGAAATTTCGGTGTCGTGTGTTAGGCATCCGATGTGACCATCGCCATGTTTTGGTTTGCGCCGCTATCAGGAGTGACAGGTTGAAACTCGCGCTATTCGGCTGGAATTCTCAGCGCCAGCAGAAATTCGCGGCTTATGCGAGCGCAGGTCTGCTGCCGGGCCGGGTTGTGGGCGAGCATCGGACGCATTTCCGGGTGGCGACTGAAGTCGCTGAACTGACGGCGGAGATCACAGGCCGGTTGCGGAATATTGCCAAACAACGCTCAGATCTGCCCGGCGTCGGCGATTTCGTGGCATTGCAGCTTTCGGTTGGCGATGGCCCGGCCTCCATTGAAGCCGTGTTGCCGCGCTCGAGTGCACTCATTCGCAAAGCTGCCGGCGAACAACGCCCGCAGCTGATTGCGGCCAACATCGACGTCATTTTCATCGTCACCGGATTGGACGGCGATTTTAATTTGCAGCGCTTGGAGCGCTATCTGGCTTTGGTTCGTGAAAGCGGCGCCACGCCTGTCATCGTCGCCAATAAGATCGATCTCGCGGCCGATCTCGCGGGCGTGACCAAACAAATTGAAACTCTGGCGCCCGGTGTGGCGCTGCACGCGATCAGCGCCCGCACACACGCCAGTATTGCGGACCTTGAACACTATTTCGACGGCAATCGCACCATCGCGCTGATTGGCTCGTCAGGCGCTGGCAAGTCGACCTTGACCAACCAGTTGCTCGGCCGCGACGCGCAGGCGACAGGCGAAGTGCGTTCGCACGACAGCCGCGGCCGCCATACAACGACGCATCGCGCGCTGTTTCTGCGCGACGCGGGCGGCGCTATCATCGACACGCCGGGTATGCGCGGGCTGGAATTGTGGAACGCGCAACATGATGCAGCGGACAATTTCGAAGATATTGAGGCGCTGGCCGCCGATTGTAAATTCAGCAATTGCAGGCACGAGAGCGAGCCGGGTTGCGCCGTGCGCGCGGCCGTGAAGCGTGGCGATCTCGATCAGGCACGCTTTGCCAGTTTTCCGCGCAGTTCGCAAAGTACGCGACGATAAGGTTTTAAAGAAAAGAGAAAATTGGCCGTCTGGGGTCAGGATCGCGTTGCGAACGGCGGCAGTGGGCCGGGCCGATCACCACTCAAGCCGCGGGGCCTTCTTCTTCGCCACGACAGGGAGCGCTTTTGCAGTGCGGCTGAACGAGACACCGAGGCAAGTCTCTGTGCGCCATGTGACATCACAAAGATAAGTCTCGTCATGTGGCTTGATCGTGAGCTTGAACACGCCTGGAACGTTGAGCGTGCTTGGCATGCGAAGTTCGGCGCCGGTATCGGACAACGCCGTCACTGTGCAATCGAACGTCGACGACTTGTCATTGAAAATGATCTTTGCGCTCAGCAATGTGCGGCGGGCTAGCCCTTCGCTCTGTCCTCGACCCAACATGGCAAAATCTCCGTCAACTCACGCATTAACGGATTATTAATACTTGGCGGCTTGGGCCGCTACAAAGACCGGTTATTTGCCTTAACTGTTAGGGATGCCGGTTGAGCTTGGTCGCGATTGAAAAGTCCGCTCTACAACGCTATGAAAACCAAACTGGTAATTCCGAAATGGTTGAACCATGACCATCACATTATCCGACGACCAGGAGTCCGAGCTGCGCGCACGCTTTAACAGTGACGAGCAAGCGATAAAGTACTACGTGGTGCAAGCACTCATTGAAAAACTAGAGCGCGACGCACAGCATGACTAGCACCGCGATTGATGCTGCAAAATTACATGACCAAACCCATGATTATCGCCATTGACGGACCCGCCGCTTCCGGCAAAGGCACGCTGGCCAAGCGGGTCGCGGATTATTTGGGCTACCACTGCCTCGACACCGGTCTCTTGTACCGTGCGGTCGCGCGCGACGTCGCTGGAATGGGCTTTCGCGGTGACGACGCCTGGGCGGCGCTGGCGGCCGCGCGCTCGCTTTATCCGTCAACTCTTGACGACCCGCATCTGCGCGGTGCTGAAGCTGGTGAGGCCGCGTCGGTCGTTGCTAAGATTCCCGAAGTCCGGCGCGCGTTGCTTGATTATCAGCGTGCCTTCGCGCGGAAATTGCCCGGGACGGTTTTAGATGGCCGCGATATCGGCACCGTTATCTGTCCAAACGCTAATGTGAAGATCTTCGTCACTGCTACGCCTGAAGAACGCGCGCGACGGCGGTTTGTCGAACTGCAAGCGCGTGGTTTGCCGATCGGCTATGATACGGTGCTGTCTGATATCCGGCTCCGCGATGAGCGCGATCAGGGCCGGGCGGTAGCGCCGTTGAAACCGGCGGCCGATGCATTTCTGCTCGATACCACGGAACTCGATGCTGACGCGGCGTTCGCGGCGGCGCTGAAAATGATAGGCGGTCTGGGGTCGCCCGCTTGATCATAGAACACTCTTGGACATCATCGATTAGCCGTGACATGATCACGTTATATTCCGAACTACCGCAGACCCTTTTTTCAGTGGAAGGCGCAGAGATCAGGGAGCTGCGACCAAACCAGTTTCAGAATTGTTTTCCATTTTACATCCACTTTGTCTGGTGATTTAATCGGCGAACATACAAATATATTTTTCAAGTGATGTGAGGGACAATGCGTTGGCTCAATCGCTTCCTGGCGCCGGTCGCGGCGTGTCTATTGATTGCTGGCGCCCTGGCAGGCCAGCCTGCTGCCGCGGACGGACCTGATCTCGATCAGGGCTGGACCACGGACCAGCAAACGCGATGGTATGAGGGAACTCAAGGTTCGCGGTTGTTGCCGTGGGCGTGGTTTAAGGCGCTTGAGCAGCCAACATCGGAGGCGCTGTTCGTCGATGACGCGCACATGGCGAGCTTCCGCTACTTGCCACGTACGTCGTCGTTGGGTTTGCAGCTGCCGGTTGGTTTTGTCATCGACACGCAAGACGACAGCGATTTGTCACCGTCGCGCTCGAAGCTGCGCTGGAAATCCGGGCAGACTTCGAACGAGTCGTGGGTCGGCATGAATTGTTCGGCGTGTCATACCGGCGAGATCAAATACGGCGACCATACACTCCGCATCGATGGCGGCCCGTCACTGGCTGACTTCCAGTTGTTCATCAAGTCACTCAATGCGGCCCTGTTAGCGACGCAGGATGATCCGGCCAAGTTTCAGCGTTTCGCAGGGCGCGTGCTCGGCTCCAATGACAGTTCCGCCAATCGCAGTATGCTGGCGTCCGCGCTAGGCACCCTGATCCGCTGGCAGTCAGACGTCGATCGCATGAACGCGACGCCACTGCGCTATGGTTTCGCGCGCCTTGATGCGTTCGGGAACATTTTCAACCGTGCCGCACTTTTGACGGGGGCAACTAATCCGATTGCAAATCCGTCGGACGCGCCGACCAGTTATCCGTTTCTATGGAACACGCCGCAGCATGACTTCGTGCAATGGAATGGGATCGCAGAAAATTTCACGACCAATGTGCCGGGGCTTGGTGCACTCGACGTCGGCGCGCTTGGCCGTAACACCGGGCAGGTCATCGGAGTATTTGGTGACATCGTTTTGAAACCGGGCGCAGGGCTCGGTGGCTATGCCTCAAGCGCGCACGTCGACAACCTTGTCGATATCGAGGTCCTGTTGACGAAGCTGCGGCCGCCGAAATGGCCGTCCGATGTGTTTGGCGCCCCCGACGATGCGAAGGCCGCAGCCGGCAAATCGTTGTTCAGTGAACGATGTGCGTCGTGTCATCTGCCTCTCGATCGGACCGATCTGACATCGCGGATTGCCGCCAAGATGAGTCCATTGAGCGGGCCACCGGGTATCGCGCCCGGGACTGACCCCTGGATGGCGTGCAACGCTTTTGTGTTTGAGGGGCAAACCGGGGTGCTGGAAGGCACCAAGGCAGCCTATTACAAAGGTGACAAGCTTGGAGCCTCAGCCAATATGGCGCAATTGCTCGGTACCGAAGTGGCCGGCACGCTGGTTGGCAAAAAAGGCGAAATCGTTGCAGCGGTCGCGCGGACGTTTTTCCATATCGATCGCGGCGGGCCGATCATCCACATACCATCCGACGACGATAGGGCCATGGCTGGTGAAACCCGCGAAGCCCGGAAAGCCGAACAACTGCTGAAATGTTTGTCAGTCGAAGACCGCGTGCTTGGGTACAAGGCGCGGCCGTTGACCGGCATTTGGGCCACCGCGCCGTATTTACATAACGGTTCGGTGCCGACGCTTTATGATCTATTGCTGCCACCCGATGAGCGGCCCAAGTCATTTGATCTTGGTACCCGCGAATATGACCCCGCCGATGTCGGCTACGTCTATAAGACCAATCCAAGGGGCGAAAATACCTTCAGTTTCCACGCCGTCGACGAATTTGGGAGCGATATCGACGGTAACTGGAACACAGGCCATGACTACGGCAACGGCACCCTGACCGATGCCGACCGGCGGGCATTAGTGGAATTTTTGAAGACGCTTTAGGGTGGGAGCACGCAGAATATTTCCGTTAGGTCGCTTGAGAGGTAAAATCCCGCCCAGATTGGCGCTGTCCCGGCGGCGAAGCGCCTCTTGCGGGGGCGTGCGGGTGCCGCTATACCCGCACCCATTCGACACCGCTGTCGGATTGATCAAGAGGAAGATCGGCCAACAGAAATGGCCCTCACCCGCCAGTGCAGCAGCACTTTAGGGGAGGTCAACCGTTTCAACTTTGTGTTGGCAGGGCGTTAGGCCCATCACGGCGGATGAGATCAAGACCCACGTTAAGCAATCCCGGCAGTCTGTCCGCGAGCCCGAAAATGGCTTGGCGGCCTACCGCCGTTCATTATCAACCCCGCTCGCCCGTGGCTCAACCGCGCGGCGGCACAACCGACTGAGAACAATTTTCCATGACAGCTGAACTCAGCAAAGATTACACGCCCTCGCATGACGACTTCGCAGCCATGCTGGCCGAAAGCCTGGCCAAGGATGACGTGTTCGAAGGCCAAGTCGTTAAGGGCAAGATCGTCGGCATCGAAAAGGACCTGTACGTCATCGACGTCGGCCTGAAGATGGAAGGCCGCATTCCGAACAAGGAGTTCGGCATCGGCGGTAAGCCGGGCGAATTGAAGATTGGCGACACCGTTGAAGTCTACCTGGAGCGCGTCGAAAATGCGCTCGGTGAAGCGGTGCTGTCGCGCGAAAAAGCCAAGCGCGAAGAAAGCTGGACCCGTCTCGAAAAGCTGTTCGAGAAGGGCGAGAAGGTCAATGGCGTGATCTTCAACAAGGTCAAGGGTGGCTTCACGGTCGACCTCGATGGCGCAGTTGCGTTCTTGCCGGGCTCGCAGGTTGATATCCGCCCGGTGCGCGATATCGGTCCGCTGATGCATCAGATGCTGCCGTTCCAGGTTCTGAAAATGGACCGCCGCCGTGGCAATATCGTCGTTTCGCGCCGCTCGGTTCTCGAAGAAACGCGTGCCGAACAGCGCGCCGACATCGTGGCCCGCCTCGGCGAAGGTCAGGTTATCGACGGCCTCGTCAAGAACATAACCGACTACGGTGCGTTCATCGATCTCGGCGGCATCGACGGCTTGCTGCATGTGACCGACATGGCTTGGCGCCGCGTCAATCATCCATCCGAAATCCTGAACGTCGGCGATACGGTCAAGGTGCAGATCATCCGCATCAACCCGGATACGCAGCGTATTTCGCTCGGCATGAAGCAGTTGCAGTCTGACCCTTGGATGACGATCGCCGAGAAGTATCCGGTCGGCACCCGCATCAAGGGCGCAATCACGAATAACGCTGATTACGGCGCGTACGATGAACTCGAACCCCGCGTTGAAGCCTTGATCCACGTCTCGGAAATGAGCTGGACCAAGAAGAACGTCCACCCTGGCAAGATCGTTTCGACCACCCAGCAGGTTGACGTGCAGGTGCTTGAAGTTGATCCGCAGAAGCGCCGCATCTCGCTCGGCCTTAAGCAGACCCAAGACAACCCTTGGGACGCCTTCGTTGGTGCTCACCCGAAGGGCACCATCGTCGAAGGTCCGGTTCGCAATATCACCGAATTCGGTTTGTTCATCGGTCTCGACAATGGGATCGACGGTATGGTGCATTTGTCGGATCTCGACTGGCAGCGTCCCGGCGACGAAGTCATCAAGGAATACAAGAAGGGCGACACCATCAAAGCTCAAGTGCTTGATGTCGATAGCTCCAAGGAACGCATTTCGCTTGGTATCAAGCAGCTGTCGGGCGACCCGGCAGACGCAATGGCGAAGTACAAGAAGGGCGATCAGGTCACGTGCTACGTGACCGCTGTTGAAGAAGCCGGCGTGACCGTCAAGATTGGTGACAGCGACGTGACGTCGTTCATCAAGCGTGGCGATCTTTCGCGTGAACGGACTGAGCAACGCAGCGATCGTTTCGCGGTTGGCCAGAAGGTCGACGCGGCCGTGTTGTCGGTTGAGAAGGCGGCACGCCGCATCACGGTTTCGATCAAGGCGCTCGAAATCGCTGAAGAGAAGCAGGCTGTGGCTCAGTTCGGCTCGTCCGACTCGGGCGCCTCGCTTGGCGACATCTTTAAGGCCGCGATCAAGAAGCGCGAAACCACCGACGAACCCGACGCCGGTTAATTCCGGTTAGTAACGGTTGACTTCAAGAGGCATCGGAACCTGGTTCCGGTGCCTTTTTTAATTGGCGAAAGCGCCGCTTAAGTTGCGGCCCAAGACTTGCCTATCTTAGCTGTGATACTAGGTATTAACCAAGGTCAGGCCGGTTCCTGTCCTGAATAAGCACGAAACGAGAGATCCCGATGCATCCCGATACGGAAACTGTCCTCGAGCGCCGCCGCCTCCGCCGCGGCCTCAGTTGGTGGCGTGGGATCGCTGTGCTGGGCTTGGCGCTCGCTGTTGGCGCTTGGGCTTTTGGCAGCGAGGAACTGACCAAATTGACGACCTCTAAGCAGATCGCGCGCATCGCCATCGAGGGCACCATTGTTGAGGATCGCGACCAGCTCGCCATGCTCAAGCTGCTCAAGGACAACAAAGGCGTCGAAGGCGTGATCGTGTTCGTCAATAGTCCGGGCGGCACGACGACCGGCGGCGAAGGACTCTACAACGCGCTGCGCGAAATCGCCAAAGAAAAGCCTGTCGTGGCCCAATTCGGCACCGTTGCCGCTTCGGCCGGATACATCGTCGGGCTCGGCACCGATCATATCGTTTCGCGCGGCAATACCATCACCGGCTCGGTTGGCGTCATCGCTCAATGGCCCGAGGTCTCCGACCTGATGGCCAAGCTCGGCGTCAAGATGAACGAGGTTAAGAGCGGTGATCTTAAAGCGTCGCCGTCGTTCTATGCGCCCATCGATGAACCCGCCCGCAAGGTCATGCAGGACTTGATCGACGACGGCTTCCGCTGGTTTATTTCGCTGGTCGAAACCCGCCGTGGTATCAAGGCGGCCGACGTACCGGGGCTCGAAAAGGGCAAGATTTTCTCGGGCCGGTCGGCAGTCGAGGCCAAACTGGTTGATGAAATCGGTGGCGAAGAAGAGGCGCAGCGCTGGCTTGAAGAGAAGCGCGGCGTCACCAAAGGCCTCAAAATCGTCGATTGGAAGCCGTCACTGCCGCGCGGATTGGGGCTGTTCAGCTCGTCCGGCTCGTTTACGGACCGGATTTTGGGGGCGATTTGGACACGGGGCGCCGGGCTTTTGGCTGGCGACCGGGGCTTAGGCGGTCTAGGTCTTGACGGGCTCGTTTCAGTTTGGCAACCTTCAGAAAACTAAGGAATATCAGTTTTCTAGGGGGTGCCGGTGATAAAGTCCGAACTGATCCAAAAGATTGCGACAACGAACCCGCATCTCTACCACCGCGACGTCGAGCGGATCGTCAACGTCGTGTTCGACGAAATCGTCGATGCGCTGGCACGCGGAAACCGGGTTGAATTGCGTGGCTTCGGCGCCTTCACTGTCAAGCACCGTGCTGCGCGGCAAGGCCGTAATCCACGCACCGGCTCCACGGTATCGGTGTCGGAAAAGTTTGTGCCGTTCTTCAAGACCGGCAAAGAGTTGCGCGACAAGTTGAACGGCGGCGCAGACTAACGCCGCTGTCAGATTGAGCTAGCGTTGAACCCGGAAGGCGCTTTCCGTGATTGTGAAAACTTTCAGGCTGCTATTGGCATTGGTCGCGGCCACCGTTCTTGTTTCGCTTGCGGTTGCCAATCGACAACGTGTGCCGCTGATCCTCGATCCTTTTCAACCTGAAGCTCCAGCAGTTCAGCTGATGCTGCCGATGTACGCCTATCTGATTGGCGCGTTGATTGCCGGCGTGGTGCTCGGCGGCGCGGCGACGTGGTTGTCGCAAGGCCGTTGGCGGCGCGCAACGCATCATCACACCGCCGAAGCCAAGCGCTGGCGCAGCGAAGCCGACCGCTTAGTGCGCGAGCGCGATGCAAGCGTTGGATCCGGTTCGAAAGCACTGTTGGCTGACCAGCGCCGCAACGCGGCGTGACATTTTTGGGGGGTGTAATAGCGCGTTTGCGCGTATTGCTCCAACGTGTCACCAAGCCGGGCAATGGTGCAATACGCTCCGGCATCGCCTTCGTTATTGCACCCTACAGATTGCTGAAGCATGTCCATAAAAGTCAAAATCTGCGGGATAGCGACGGAGGCGGCGATGGATGCTGCCATCCATCATGGCGCCGACTATGTCGGGTTGGTGCATTTCCCGAAAAGTCCACGTCACGTCGATCTGCCACTTGCCAGCCGCTTGGCGGCGCATGCGCGGACCCTATCGAAGTCCGTCAAAGTCGTCATGCTGCTGGTCGATCCGGACCATAAAACGTTACATCAAGTGGCTGAACGCGTGAAACCGGACGTCATCCAGTTACACGGCCACGAAAGCGTCGCCGAAATCGGCAAGGCGCGCGCACAAACCGGCCTATCGATTTTCAAAGCCGTCAGTGTACAAACTGCTGATGACGTGGCCGCCGCGTCGGTCTACTCGGCCGGCGATCTTGCGGATGTTGTGCTGTTCGACGCCAAGCCGCCCGCTGATCCAAATGCCCTGCCGGGTGGCAATGGTTTGACCTTTGACTGGCATATGCTCGACGCTTGGGAAACGGATAAGCCGTTCGCCCTTGCTGGCGGCTTGACTCCAGAAAATGTGGCCGATGCCATCCGGCTGACGCGGGCGTCAATCGTTGATGTGTCGTCAGGCGTCGAAAGCGCCCCTGGTCTTAAGGATGAAGCGCTGATCCGCCTCTTTATTGCGAGAGCGAAGGCCGCTAAGCAGGGGGCCTTAAGCGGGTTCAGATACGGGATAACAATGGCGACCAAGTCGAAAAAGTCAGACGCGGATAAACTGCCGAAGCTCAACAGCTTTGCGTCGGGCCCCGATGAGCGCGGGCACTTCGGCATTTATGGCGGCCGCTTTGTCGCCGAAACGCTGATGCCGCTAATCCTCGATTTGGAGAAGGCCTATACCGCCGCCAAGAACGATCCAGCGTTTCAGGCCGAAGTCGAGTATCTCAATACGTACTACGCTGGCCGGCCGTCGCCGCTTTATTACGCCGAGCGCATGACCGATCACTTGCGCGACAAGGCAGCGGCACAGGGCGGCAGAGGTGGCGCTAAAATCTATTTCAAGCGTGATGAGCTCAATCACACCGGTTCGCACAAGATCAACAATTGCCTCGGGCAAATTCTTCTTGCGCGGCGCATGGGCAAGACCCGCATTATCGCTGAGACCGGCGCCGGGCAGCATGGCGTCGCCGTCGCAACGGTTTGCGCCCGCTTCGGATTGCCATGCGAGATTTTCATGGGTGCGACGGATGTCGAGCGTCAATCGCCGAACGTCGCGCGCATGCATATGCTGGGCGCCAAAATCAATCCGGTGACGTCGGGCGCCGGCACGCTCAAAGACGCCATGAACGAAGCGTTGCGTGATTGGGTCACCAACGTCAAAGACACCTATTACATCATTGGCACTGCGGCCGGCCCGCACCCCTATCCGGCCATGGTCCGGGATTTCCAATCGGTCATTGGCCGCGAAGCCAAAGAGCAAATGATGGCCGCGGAAGGTCGCCTGCCCGATGTGCTGGTGGCGTGCATCGGCGGCGGATCAAACGCGATTGGCCTGTTCCATCCGTTCCTCGACGATGCCTCAGTCAAGATTTTCGGTGTTGAGGCCGGTGGTCATGGCATCGAAATTGACAACGGACATGCGGCATCGATGAGCGGCGGCACTCCCGGCGTCTTGCATGGCAATCGCACGTATTTGCTTCAAGACGGCGACGGCCAAATCCAAGAAGGCCATTCGATTTCAGCCGGTCTCGATTATCCAGGTGTCGGTCCCGAACATTCGTGGCTCAAGGATACCGGGCGCGTAACCTACGTTCCAATCACAGACAAAGAAGCGCTCGACGCCTTCCAACTGTGCGCGCGCACAGAAGGCATTATTCCAGCGCTTGAGCCAGCGCATGCGTTAGCCTTTGTCAAAAAGCTGGCGCCAACCCTGGCGCAAGATCAGTTACTGATCATGAACCTGTGCGGGCGTGGCGACAAAGACGTGTTCTCCGTTGCCAAGCATTTGGGGATCAAGATTTAGGTGCAGAGACGGATCTGATGCGAAAAGCCGATGTTATCCAAGTGCTGAAAGACAACGAAGCCGCAATCCGCGCGCTTGGCGTTGGGTCATTGTATCTTTACGGCTCGCACGCCCGTGATGAGGCGACGCCGCAGTCGGATGTCGATTTGTTCTTTGACAGGGACCAGAACACCAAACTTGGCTTGATCGAACTGGCGCGATTGCAGTTCATGCTAGTTGACGCGCTGGGCACAGAAGTCGATGTTGGGACGAGGACATCACTGCATCCCGTTTTAGTGACAGGAATTGAAGCATCTGCCATCAAGGTGTTTTGATGGAGCCCAGATCGTCGACTGCGCGCATGCAAGATATTCTCGATTGCATTGACGTTATCGAACGTGCTCTTTCTGGAAAATCGCTTGATGATGTCAAGAAAGATCGATTGCTCAGTCTCGCAATTGAGCGTGCGCTAGAAATTATTTCGGAAGCATCGCGGCACGTTCCTGACGAGGCGAAAGCCAATCATCCACAAATCGCGTGGCGAGAAATCAAAGCGATTGGCAATGTTCTGAGGCATGAATATCAGCGAGTCGACACTGAAACGATTTGGTTGACAGCGACAATGGACCTAGCCGCGCTACGGCATGCAATAGAGTCCATAAAACAACTTGAACTAGAAAAAGCGAAAACCGTGACCACATCCACTCGCATCGACCGCCGCTTTGAGGCGCTGAAAAAACAAGGCCGCCCGGCGTTGGTGACGTTCATCAGCGCCGGCGATCCCGACCTCGAAACGTCGGCGCAGATTCTAAAAGGTCTGCCCAATGCCGGCGCGGATATCATCGAACTCGGCATGCCGTTTTCCGATCCGATGGCTGATGGACCCGCGATTCAAGCCTCAAGTTTGCGCGCGTTGAAGTCTGGCGCGTCGATGAAAAAGACGCTGAAAATGGTTTCTGAGTTCCGAAACACCGATTCGGACACTCCGATCGTGCTCATGGGCTATTATAATCCGGCTTATGTTTACGGTGTTGAGAAGTTTCTTTCAGACGCCGTAACAGCGGGAGTTGACGGGCTGATTGTGGTCGACGTGCCGCCCGAGGCAGACGACGAACTGTGTCTGCCAGCCCTAAAAAAAGGATTGAATTTCATCAGGTTAGCCACGCCGACCACCGACGCCGCGCGGCTGCCGGCGGTGCTCGCGAATACCTCCGGCTTCGTTTACTACGTCTCGATTACCGGCATTACCGGCTCTGCCGCACCGCAGGTGAGCGACGTTCAGTCCCACGTTTCCCGCATCAAAAAATCGACAACCCTTCCCGTAGTGGTCGGTTTTGGCGTAAAATCCCCCGAGCAGGCCAAAGCTTTAGCGACGGGAGCTGACGGTGTTGTGGTCGGCTCAGCCCTCGTTTCCGCGATTGAAAACAGTCTCGGGGCCGATGGTGAAGCGACAACCAAAACGGTGCCAGCGGTTTTGGACTTAGTAACGAGCCTCGCTGGCGCCCTTAGATAGGCTTAGCTTTGGCAGCCTGTGAATTAGCCTCAAGGCCTTTGGCCTCAGAGGCCGGACGTTTAGGAGCATGCAAGAGTGAACTGGATCAACAACGTTGTCCGACCCAAAATTCGCTCCTTCCTGACCACGAAGCGGGAAGTGCCAGACAATATGTGGGTCAAGTGCCCTGCCACTGGTCAGATGGTTTTTTACAAAGACCTCGAGGCCAATCAATTCGTATTTCCCGGCTCGAATTACCACGAGCGCATGAGTGCGCCGCAACGGCTCGCAAGCTTATTTGACGGCGGCACCTACGACAAAGTCACCGTGCCGATGGTCGCTCAAGACCCGCTCAAGTTCCGCGATAGCCGCCGCTATACGGACCGCATCAAGGATGCGAAGGCTAAAACCGAACTAGAAGATGCAGTGGTAGTTGCTGAAGGCCAATTGGACCAGCAAACCGTTGTCGCTGCCGTGCAAGATTTCAACTTTATGGCCGGCTCACTTGGCATGGCCGCTGGTGAAGCGATCCTGACCGGCATGCTGCGCGCGGTCGAGAAGAAAGCTCCCTTCATTTTGTTCGCTGCGTCTGGTGGCGCGCGAATGCAGGAAGGCATTCTGTCGTTGATGCAAATGCCGCGTACAACAATCGGCGTTCAAAGGCTGCGCGATGCAGGGCTGCCGTATATCGTGGTATTGACCGATCCGACAACGGGCGGCGTCACAGCGTCCTACGCCATGCTCGGCGACGTGCAGATTGCCGAACCCGGCGCACTGATTTGCTTTGCCGGTCCACGCGTTATTCAGCAGACCATTCGCGAGCAACTCCCGGACGGGTTCCAGCGGGCGGAGTATCTGCACGCGCATGGCATGGTTGATTTGGTCGTCCACCGCCACAAGTTGCGCGAGACGCTGTCACGTTTGTGCAAGATGATGATGGACGCCGCCCATTTGCGCAAATCCAAGGCCAAGCAGTTGAATGGCCGCGCGTATGTCAACGGCTCGGCGGTTGACGGCCGGGTCATTGAAACCGCGGCGCGCGAAATCGAAGCTGGTGATCCTGGCGCTCCATCCGCGAAGACCATGATCGCCGAAACTAAGACCATCAAGCGCGATTCTGAGGTGGCAATCACACGCTCGGTCACAACTCCAAAAGACGTGCCGCGGACCTGATGCGCGGCGGCATTGATTGGGCTATAATGGCGGTTGCCTCGAAGTAAATTTGGACCAGGCAGCCGATGCCCGCTAGCGACAAGCTGCTTGCCGATTTGAAGCTTCTGCACCCGAAGCTAATTGATCTTTCGCTCGGCCGTGTTGAACGGCTGCTTGATAAACTCGGCGCGCCGCAGAAAAAATTGGCGCCGGTTGTTCACATTGCCGGAACCAACGGCAAAGGCTCGGTCACCGCCTTTCTAACGGCGATGTTAGAGGCGGCCGGAAAGCGGGTTCACGTCTACACCTCACCGCATCTAGTCCGGTTTCACGAGCGAATTGCGTTGGCTGGACCTGACGGCAAGTCGAGGCCGATTGGCGAGCGCGAATTGGTCGATGTCTTGACGCGCACGCAAGCGGTCAATGCCGGTGATGACATCACACAGTTTGAAATTACGACCGCCGCTGCGTTTCTGGCATTCTCCGAATACCCGGCAGATGTTGTGTTGCTTGAAGTCGGACTTGGTGGCCGTCTCGACGCGACGAACGTCGTAGCCAAGCCGGCTTTGACAATCATCACGCCGGTTTCACTCGATCATGCCGAAAAGCTTGGTCCGACCCTGGAAAAAATCGCTTTTGAAAAAGCCGGAATACTGAAGCCGGGTGTCACTTGTATTGTTTCGCAGCAGGACGACGGCGCGCTTGATGTCATTTGCGAGCAAGCGGAACTGATTGGTTCCCCGGCCGTGATTTGGGGGCAGGACTATGATGCCTTCGAGCAAAACGGGCGCCTTGTCGTCCAAAGCGAAAACCGGTTGTTGGATTTGCCATTACCGGCGCTGGCTGGCCGTCATCAGATCATCAACGCTGGAACGGCGGTGCAAGCGGCGCTGCAACTCAAAGGCTTCAACATCAGTGAAGATGCGATTGCCCAAGGGCTCGGCAGAGTGCGCTGGCCAGC
>JANNFX010000052.1:0-6815 GCA_031380225.1 Hyphomicrobium sp. | reverse complement strand
CGTGCGCCCGCTGCCCGCCGGAGGTTATCGCCGTCTCATTTCAATTGGGGCTGTCGTTACTTGTTTCCCGGACAGGTCGCGAACGGAGTGAGCGTTCTGATCCGGGATCTTTACGGATGAGATGCCCAGTGACGTTTCGGGGCGTGAAGATCCCGGATGACATCGCGCGCTGGCGCTTGCGACGTCTCCGGGAACCAATCATCACAATCTTGCTCGCTAAGGATGTTCATTTTTTTCTGCTTCGGCCACGGTCCGCTTCAAAATTTCTGGCAATAGATCGCGAATACGGATCGGTGGCGCATCAAGATAGGGAAGTGGCCGGATCACATCGATGGCAGCGACGCCGATGCGCGCGGTCAACGCACCGTTGAATGCGCCTTCGCCGAGGCGGCGCGAGAGGCGGCGCAACATATCTTGCCCCAAGAACTGTCCGAGCAAATCATCGGTCATTGCAACGCCACCCGTCGCAATGATGTGGCCAACGACGTAGTTGGCGAGTTTCAGCGCTCCCAAGCCGCCCGGCCTGCCGCCGTAAAGCGTGGCCAGCGCACGCAGCAGACGCAGATTTTCAATCAAAACGTAGCCCATGGCGATAAAAACCATCGGCGATAGAGCAGTTACAGTTGCGACGCGCTTGGCGGACGCTAGCACCGTGCGCCGTGCTTGTTTATCAAGCGGCGCTAAGACCTCGCGGTCGGCGAGGCGCAGCAAATCGCCGGCGTCAGTGACATCCTTTTGATGTTCCTTGAGGCGGGCTAAGCCCCAACGAAGGTCAGGGCGATGACCAAGCAGCGACGTCAAATCGCTGATCGCGGCGCGTTCCTTTTTCGGGTTTTTTTCCGCGATTGCCTTTTCTGCGTCGCGGCGGAAGCGGCTCAACTTGCCAAGCCGCATGAGTCCGATCAATTCGCGAACAGCGATGACGGCGGCAGCCAAGCCTGCAACACTGAGCAGGCCAGCTGAAAGCCAACCAATCCAATCGTCGCGATCGAGCGCCGTAGAAATGAAGCCGGCAAACGACACGCTGGCGGCTAGCGTTGCCAATCCAAACATGGCTGAAAAGAACAGCGCGCCCCACCGAATGCCGGACTTGAGACTGGTTGCGGTGGCACGCGGCGTCTGGTTAGCGGCATTGGTCCGGTCCGTTGCCAAATCGCCGCTGCCGGGCACGCCGCTCTGCTCAGGCGCCGGAGTGACGAGTGCTGGATCATCGGCGGCAAACACTCTGGGGCGGCGCGGACTATCTGGCGCTGATGTCATTCGAGCCAGTCTCCGATTAAGAAGTTCAATGCGCGGTCGAGACGAATATGTGGCGCAGCTTTTGTGGCGCCGCGCGCATCAGCCTTAGAGAGGCGTGGGGGACGGAAGCGAATAAAGGCAGCTTTTGACTGTGTTCCGGCAGCGCCGGAAGCGGCAGGTTCAAACGCATTTGCTGGATTAGCCGGCAAGTCGCCTGGAAAAATCACGGTCTCGGCGACGCCATCAAAGACGCGGCCATCAATCTTTTGACCCGGCATCGGCACGCCTGCGACGCACGGCAGCACCTCACCATCCGATTTTGCTTCCATTTCGCGCGTCGCCCGCAAGGCGGCGATGGCCATCACTGAAACCTCAGCGCCAGACGCCTCAGCACGGACAATGGCTCGATCTGTGATGCGGCGTAGAATGGCTTCGAGCCGGTCATGACTTGTATGATGCAAATGATCGGCCTTCGTTGCCGCAAACAACAGTTTGTCAATCCGGAGCCCCAGAATCGAGGCGAGCCATGACGAAACGCCGGGCCGGAACGCTTTCAGAACGCCGGCCAGCACGCGTTCCAATTCGACCAGCGCCGCCGGTCCAGAATTCAATTCCGACAGCACATCGATCAACACGATTTGGCGATGTAAACGGTTGAAGTGATCCTTGAAGAACGGCCGCACAACGTGGGACTTATAACTTTCGTAACGCCGCTCCAGCATGGCGCCGAGCGATCCAGGCTTTGCGGGTTCAGACATCGCAATCGGAAAAAACGTCAACAGTGGCGAACCTTCAAGATCGCCGGGCATCAGAAATCGCCCAGGCCCGAGGGTGGATACGCCTTCTTCAGCGCGCGCTGCTTTGAGATAGGCGGTGTAGAGCCGCGCCCCTTCAAGCGCGGCTTGCTCATCGGCCTTTACAGAGGCATCGCGCGCACCGGGAAAGGTCAGAAACTCAGCAGCATGTGCCGCGCGCCGCGGATCACGCGCCATATTCAGCGCGTCCACGGACCAGACCGTGAAGTCCTGATCGAGCATAGCCAGATCGATCAGCCATTCACCCGGGTAGTCGACAATATCGATATGAAGCCGCCGCGGGCCGAGAAGTGTTCGCCACGTCGCTTCGGCTTTGAAGGTCACGGTGACGCGAAGCTCGGAAATCCGCCGCGTACTGTCCGGCCAGTTTGGTGGATCGCCCTCAAGCGCCGAGAGATGCGCCTCATAGTCAAAGCGCGGCACGCGATCGTCCGGTTGTGGCTCGAGATGGGCCGACTGGATCCGGCCTTGGGCGTCGGCTGAAAAAAATGGCATCCGGCCGCCTGAGATCAGGTTGCGGACCATGGCCGTGATGAAGACGGTTTTCCCTGACCGAGACAGCCCGGTCACCCCAAGCCGAAGGGTTGGCGTCAGCGCATCGGAAATGTAAGGGACTGATGCAGCGATGATTTTTGCGACAGCAGTGGGGAGTGTTGGCAGGCGCACGGGCAACCTCGCGGGTTGCACTTAACTAGGCATTCGAGGCTGCCCCTGCAAGCGGAGCCGCACGTCTCAGCCGTAAAACACGACAAATACGCCGGCACAGATGACGGTCAGACCCATTATAACGATCGCGCCGCTGCGGAAAAACTCAGACATTTCAAACTCCTGAGACTCGCTCCGCGTCATTGACTGGGACAGTCTTGCCGTTTTGTAGCAGCACTCTACGTCACGACCTCTGAACCTCTTCTGAAGATGACTTGCAGCAACCATTCATTTTGCTGCAGTCGTTGGGCCGGTTTGCAATCATTGAGCCGGGTAGGAGGGGGTTCGCAGAGCTAGAAATCGGCAGATCAGGGGAAATTTAACCAAGACAATGACTTCCGCGGTTTGATGAAAATCCTGGCATCGGCAGCTAAATTTCAATCATGGCCCCACCGAGATTGTGTGTCTTTACAGCCTCTTTCGATCCACGATAGCGAGCACCAACACAAAATCCACAGCGAATACACAGGCGCATGGAACTAAAATAAGTGTGTCATTTCATATGCTTGCCTGACTTAAGTGGCCATTGAGCAACAGGCCACCCCCCGTCCGATCCAAATACCCCCGATAGCGTTGTTGCGGAGGAGAGAATCACAGAGTCTCCGGTCATCGGCGAATACACGCCGTCAGAAATCTAAGAGCGCGGTTTGTTCGGGTTGCGTCAGGTGTCCGCCATCGAAGATGCCAACTGCAGATTGGGAGACCACGAATGAACAAGTACAGCCTCAGCGCCCTGGTGGCAGCTGGCCTATTGGCCGGTACCGCCTCGAGCGCAAGCGCTGCCGATCTCGGCGGCAATTGCTGCGCCGATCTCGAAGAGCGCATTGCAGAACTCGAAGCTACGACCGCCCGCAAGGGCAACCGCAAAGTGTCATTGACCGTTTCGGGCTGGGTCAACCAGCAAGTCACGTTCTGGGATGACGGCTTTGAAAGCAACGCCTACGTCCACGACTTGGGCACCACGCTTGGCAGCCACGTGAAGTTCACGGGTCAAGCTCAGATCGTTCCCGGCTGGACCGCTGGTTACGTGCTGCAGATCGAAGCCATGGGCTCCGACGGCTTGACGCACTCGCAGAATGAAGGCGTTGGCCCGGCTGTCTATCAGCTCCTCGGCGGCGCTTCGAACGGTTACGGCGTGCAGACGCTGCAGTCGTTCTGGTTCGTCAAGAGCGACACGCTCGGTAAGGTCAGCGTTGGCCTCCAGTCGCAAGCTTCAGACAACACTGCCATCTTGGTTGACGGTTCGGGCTCGCTCGTTCCTGCTAACTGGGTTGCGTTCGACACCAACTCGATGGCTCTTCGCGTCGGCGCTGCCGGCACGCAGTTCGGTTCGTGGGGTGGCGCTCAGAGCTGCGCTGGTCAGGGCGGCGCCTGGGGTGACTGCAACGGCTTGACGCATAACTCGGTTCGCTACGACTCGCCGACATTCGGTGGCTTCTCGATCAGCGCAGGCTGGGGCGAAGATGACTTCTGGGATATCGCTGCTCGTTACTCGGGTGAGCATCACGGCTTCAAGATCGCAGCCGCTGTTGCTTATGACGAAGTTCGCGACCGCGACTTCAACAACCTGTTCACTGCTGGCATCTTGTCGGTTCCTGATCAGGACTACTTCCAGGCTGGCGTCTACGTTCAGCACGTCGCTTCTGGCCTGTTCGCATTGTTCAACTACGGCCTGCTCGATGTTGACGGCGCTGCAACCAATGCAGACACCTTCTACGTCAAGGCTGGTCTCCGCACTCGCTTGAACGCTCTCGGCGCCACCGTATTCTACGGTGAGTACCTGAATGGTCAAGACGGCGGCTTCTTCGCCAACTCGGATCTCGACGTTTGGGGTCTCGGCGTTGTCCAGGAAGTTGACGCGGCAGCAATGTCGGTTTGGCTGAAGTATCGCAACTTGTCGTACTCTGATGACGTTCTGCAGGGTGTGAATGAAGTTGCAGACTTCGACTACGTCGGCATCGGCGCAATCATCAACTTCTAATCGAAGTTGGGTTTGATACGGAAAAGCCGCCCCTCACCGGGCGGCTTTTTCTGTTTTGCGTCTTTCCCCTCTCCCCGCGCGCTGCACTTGCGTCACGCTGAAACCGCACCTTCGCGTCGGGATGAGATGCAGCAACGAGCGGATCCCGTAGGTTGGGTTAGCGCGGCCTCGGTGTCAGAGATGACCTGGCCTCATGATCCGCGTGTAACCCAACACTTTTGTGCGTTTTGCGCGATGTTGGGTTACGGCGCGCAAAGTGGAGGGCGCGCCTAACCCAACCTACGGATCGAGCCAGTCGCCGCCCCTCACACGTGAAAATCGGCGAGAGTGGACCATTCCGCACGCTTGACACCTCCCGTTCTCCCGCGCATTTACCGCTCCACATCGACTTACGCCGATTGGTATGCGGCGAGTGAGCAAAGGAGACTGCATATGAGCGAGATCACGCTGACGTTCCCCGATGGCGCAAGCCGCAAGGTGGCCACGGGCACCACGGGATACGAGGTCGCCAAAGGCATCTCGCCCTCGCTCGCTAAGCGCACGGTTGCCATGCAACTCGATGGCGTGTTGAGCGACCTTGCCGACGCAATCCACAAAGACGCCAAAATCAATTTCGTCGCGCGTACCGACGCGGCAGCGCTGGAACTTATTCGTCACGATGCCGCCCACGTCATGGCCGAGGCCGTGCAGGCGTTATGGCCTGGCACCCAGGTCACCATCGGCCCCGTGATCGATAACGGATTCTTCTACGACTTCGCTAAAGCCGAGCCGTTCGTGCCCGATGACATGGCGAAAATCGAAAAGAAGATGCACGAGATTATCGGCAAGAACGCGGCCTTCACCAAAGAGCTGTGGTCGCGCGATGACGCTAAGGCGCACTTCAAGGCCAAAGGCGAGCTTTATAAAATCGAGTTGATCGACGCCATCCCGGCCGACCAGGATCTAAAGATCTACAAGCAAGGCGCGTGGCTCGATTTGTGCCGCGGCCCGCATATGACGTCGACGGGCGCGATCGGCAAAGCCTTCAAGCTGCAGCGCTTCGCGGGCGCGTATTGGCGCGGCGATTCAAAGAACGCTCAGTTGCAGCGCATCTACGGCACGGCGTGGGCGAGCCAGGAAGACCTCGACGCGCACCTCCGCCAAATCGAGGAAGCCGAAAAGCGCGATCATCGCAAGCTCGGCCGTGAGATGGATCTGTTCCATTTCCAGGAGGAAGCGCCGGGCAGCGTGTTCTGGCACGCGAAAGGCTGGACGCTGTTTCAAACGCTGATCTCGTATATGCGCCGCAAGCAGCAGGAAGCGGGCTACCAGGAAGTCAACTCGCCCGACATGATGGAGAAGCACTTCTGGGAGCTTTCGGGTCACTGGGAAAACTACGGCGAGAACATGTTTACGACCACGCTGCCCGACGAGCGCGTGTTCTGCTGCAAGCCGATGAATTGCCCTGGCCATGTGCAAATTTATAAGAACGGCTTGAAGAGTTATCGCGATTTGCCGTTGAAGATCGCCGAGTTCGGCAAGGTGCATCGCTATGAGCCATCGGGTGCGCTGCATGGCATGCTGCGCGTGCGCCATTTCACGCAGGATGACGCCCACATTTTCATCACCGAAAATCAGATCATGGAGGAATGCCTCAAGATCAACGATCTGATGCTGGCGATTTACAAGGACTTTGGCTTCGAGGATATTTTCATCAAGCTGTCGACGCGGCCCGAAAAGCGTGTTGGTGCCGATCACCTATGGGATAAAGCCGAAAAGGCGTTGGGCGATGTGCTCGACGAAGTCAAACGCCAATCGAACGGCCGCGTGAAGACGGCGCTGCAACCCGGCGAAGGCGCGTTTTATGGACCGAAACTAGAGTACGTGTTGAAGGATGCCATCGGCCGCGAATGGCAGTGCGGCACCACGCAGGTTGATTTCAATCTCGCGGGGCGCTTGGGCGCGTTCTACATCGACGAGCATTCGGCCAAGGTGACGCCGGTGATGATTCATCGGGCCATGTTCGGCTCGCTCGAGCGCTTCACCGGCATTCTGATCGAGAACTACGCCGGGCATTTCCCATTGTGGCTGGCGCC
>JANNFX010000017.1:0-7501 GCA_031380225.1 Hyphomicrobium sp. | reverse complement strand
ACATCGAAGTGGCGCTGGCCTAGAACCTGCAGATCAACAGTTACCATGAGTGCACTGCATTTTACGGCTTTGGCACGCTCGATCAGGGCCCGGGTAATGCCCCGGTCTTTCATGACGTAGAGTTGGAACCAGAACGGCTTGTTGACGGCCGCCGCGACGTCCTCGATCGAACAGATCGACAAGGTGCTCAACGCGTAGGGAATATTGGCTTGTTGGGCGGCACGGCAGGCCAGAATCTCGCCGTCACCCCAGATCAAGCCGGCCATACCAATCGGTGCCAATCCAAACGGGAGCGCGACGGGTTCGCCGAGGATGGTGGAACTGAGATCGCGATTGGACAAGTCGACGAGCACGCGTTGGCGCAGCTTTATACGCTCCAAGCCGGCCCGATTGGCGCGCAAGGTGTCTTCAGTATACGAGCCAGCCTCGGTATAGCCGAAGTGAGTACGCGGCACCCGCCGGCGGGCAGCCTGGCGCAAGTCCTCAATGCAGGTGATGGTCTTCATTCAACTTGCCTGCCCAACTGTCAGGGATGTTCCCGGTCTATAATGTCAGGTATCTACCCGGTTCGGCACCCCAATGGCCACCCCTCGGATGGGACTTCAGCCAAACACTTGTCAATTGAGCACTACAATGTTCCACGGCTTCAAACGGATTGCAGTTCAGTTGCCGGAGGTGACTATTGACTGTGTCATCGGTGGCGCTGGGCCGCCGCTATTGTTGCTGCATGGTTTTCCACAGACCAAGGCTTTGTGGGGGCGTGTTGGTGAGCTGTTGGCGCCGTCGTTCTCGGTCGTCTGCATGGATCTGCGCGGCTACGGCGATAGCTCCAAGCCCCGCTGTCTGCCGGATTGTTCCAATTATTCGTTCCGCGCCATGGCTGAGGATGCCAAGGCCGTTATGGCCTCGCTGGGTTTTGAGAACTTCGCCATCGCTGGACATGATCGAGGCGGCAGGGTCGCACACCGGTTAGCGCTTGACCATCGGGCTTCGGTTACGCGGCTGGCGGTACTCGATATTGTACCGACCTACGCGATGCTGATGGACACCAATCATCAGGTAGCCGGTGCCTATTGGCATTGGTATTTTCTGGCCCAGCCGTCACCGTTTCCAGAGACGTTGATTGGCTCGCACGCTGATTTGTTCTTTGAGACGTGTTTGCTTGGCTGGGGCAAGGCGAGCTTGGCGGACTTTCCGGCCGAACACCTGGCGGAGTACAGGCGCTGCTGGCGCGATCCCTTTTCGATCCATGGCATGTGTTCGGATTACCGGGCCGCGATCGCGGTTGATCTCGCGCATGACCAGGCGGATATCGGGGTCAAGATCCAGTGCCCAACGCTCGCCTTCTGGGGCGCAATTGGCGTCATGGCCAAGTTGTTCGATATGGAAGCTGAGTGGCGGAAACGAGCCGCCAGTCTCGAAGTTGCGTCATTGCCGGGCGGGCACTTTTTCGTGGACCAATTCGCCGAGGAGACCGCGGCCCGCCTGCTGAAATTCTTTACTTGAGGCTTGCCGAGCGGCGGTCGATTTCAGACTGCGAAACTTCACCAGCCGCGACCAGAGCGCTAATGCAGCGCTTGGAGAGCTTCGGACCGGCATTGCGCATGCACTGGCGCAGGTCCGGGCTGCCGAGCGAGTGCTGGCTGCAGTTTGCGAAGTAGTCGCCCGCGCAGGACATTTTTACGCCAGCGCTAAAGGCCGAAGCCTGGGTAGCTGCCGACGAGATCACAACAGCTGCGATCAGAGCGACGCGGATGGACGTGGCAGTCAATGCAAGGGCGATCATGGCTATCTCCAGGGGGCCAGTGAGTTTCGATAGATTGAAACTACCCGCGCATTGCCGCATCCGCTGTTCCCTACGTAACGTGCCTCCAATATAGTAAATATTCAGTTATTGCGTGGACTTGGCGACTTCGGTTTCGAGCGCCGCAAGCAACTCTTTGCCGTCTGGAGCCATGCCCGAGAAGAACGAAGCCGTCAGTTTCCCGTCGCGGCCGACGAGATATTTATGGAAGTTCCAACCGGGTGCTGCCTTGGGCCCAAGGGTTTCAACAGCCCATTTGTAAAATGGATGTGCAGCCTCACCCTTGACCACGTATTTTTCAGTCATCGGGAATGTGATGCCAAATGTGCTGGTGCAGAATTCCTTGATCTTGCCGGCGTCGCCAGGTTCTTGGGCGCCGAAATCATTTGAAGGGACGCCAATAACCACCAGTCCCTGTGATTGATACTTGTCGTGCAGTGCTTGCAATCCATCATACTGTTTGGTGAAGCCGCAAAAACTAGCGGTGTTTACAACCAACAACACTTTGCCTTTGTAGGCCGCCAGTGGCATCGGTTTGCCATCAATGGAGGTAAATTCGAAGTCGAATGCGGATCCGATGTGCATTGAACCTGCCCTTACGACAGCCGGAGCGACCGCTAATAGCGCCAGGGAAAATGCCTTGAGCAAAAGTGAGCGTGCCACGGGGACTCCCAGAAAATTCTCGTTTCTGATTGGCTATACGTCCCCAGTCGTGCCCAAGATCAGAGACATCACGCGGCAATCGGCAATCGCCAACTCTATCCAACGCCGAGCATCAGCTTGATGTTTTGCACGGCGGCGCCTGCCGCACCTTTGCCAAGGTTGTCGAGGCGGGCGGTGAGCACGGCCTGGTGGTGGCTGTCAGCACCATAAATATAAAGCTCCAGAACGTCTGAACCGGCGAGTGTTTCGCCAGCGAGGCGGTTCTTGGTGGCAGCTTGTGCGTCAGCGATTACTTTCACCACTGATGAGCCCGCGTAGTGCTTCACGAGCACGGCTTCGAGATCGCGCGCGCTCGGTTTGCCCGGCAGCGTATCAAGGTGCAGCGGGATCGAGACGATCATGCCCTGCCGGAAATTTGCAACTGACGGCACGAAAATTGGCCGTCGTGTCAGGCCGGAGTACATTTGGATTTCCGGCACGTGCTTATGCTCAAGACTGAGGCTATAGAGCTCAAACGGCGGTGCCTTGCCAGCTTCGTACGCCTCGATCATCGACTTGCCACCGCCCGAATAGCCGGACACGGCGTTGATGGTGACTGGGTAGCCGGCGGGCATCAACCCCGCATCTCTTAGAGGCTTCAAAAGCGCGATGGCGCCCGTCGGATAGCACCCCGGGTTGGTGACGCGCTGTGCGGCCTTGATCGCGGCTGCTTGCGCATTGCTCAGTTCAGCAAAGCCATACACCCATCCACTGGCAACACGATGTGCCGTCGAGGCGTCAATGATTTTTGGCGCGTCCTTGCCAAGGCTGTCCGCTAATCCGACCGCATCTTTTGCGGCGTCATCAGGCAGGCACAGAACGACCAGATCAGCATCGCGCATGATTGCAGTGCGGGCAGCGGGGTCTTTGCGATTGCCGTGATCGACGCTGATAACTTTGAGCGACGGGACCTTCGCCAGCCGTTCACGGATTTCGAGGCCGGTGGTGCCGGCCTCGCCATCGATGAAGACTTTAGGCGGAGTGGTCATCTTTTCTATGATTTGGCGCTAAAGCGCGCCAATCCCAAGCCGGTGTTTGATGCCTTGAAACAATGTCTCAGAGCAGCCGACACCGGCCGACTGGCAGGCGACATCGTGCGAGCCGTTGTAGATCATTTCAAGCGCAACCCACAGGATCACCAGCAGGCCGACCCAGGAAATCCAGGGGTATTTGACCAACAAGTTGGCAATGAAGTGTGAGGCAACCGCCATTAAGATGATCGACACGAGCAGGCCGATGACCAGCACCAGCGTCTCGCCCTTGGCCGCGCCGGCAACCGCCAGCACGTTATCGAGCGACATCGACAAGTCAGCCAGCGTGATTTGCCAAACCGCCGCTGCGAAACTCACGGACGCGACCGCGCCCACGGCTGTCGCACCAGCTTCCACGTCTTCCAGCGAATGACCATCGCCTGAAACGATCTGGCGGTACATTTTCCAGCATACCCATAGCAGCAAGATGCCACCCGCGAGCGTTAGGCCGATGATGCCGAGAAGTTTGGTGGTCACCGCCGCAAACAGAATGCGCAGCACGACCGCGGCAGCTATGCCCCAAAAAATAACTCTGGACCGGAGGGCGGGGTCAACGCGTGAGGCGGCCATGCCGACGACGATGGCGTTGTCGCCAGCGAGCACAAGATCAATCATCAGAATGTTGAGCAATGCCGCCCAGTTTACTCGCCACCAATCCGGTGACAGTAAGTTTCCGAAGTCATTGACCAATGTCTGCAGCATCGACCCGATTTCGCCGAACAGTGGCAGCATGACAAGTCACTCCTGAAATTTAGCGGCCGGCGACCAGCCCAAAGAAGACAAGCGGTTTCTGGCGGCAAGACTGTTTCCGGCTATGTGCCATCTCACGGGACGCCTCGCAATATGCCCAAATCGCCAAACAGAGCCTTCATAACAGAACAGCCCGCCGGGTGGGCGGGCTGTTCCAAAATGCGAAATACCAGAAGCAGTTAGCGCTTCGAGAACTGGAAGCTGCGGCGTGCTTTCATGCGGCCGTACTTCTTACGCTCAACGGTACGGCTGTCGCGGGTCATGAAGCCAGCCTTCTTCAGAACGCCGCGCAGGTCGGGTTCGAAGTAGGTCAGCGCCTTCGAGATGCCGTGGCGCACGGCGCCAGCTTGGCCCGAAAGGCCGCCACCCTTGACGGTGACGTTGATGTCATACTGTGTATCGCGCCCGGCGGTCTTCAGCGGCTGCTGTAACAGCATCTGCAAAACTGGGCGCGCGAAGTATTTGGTGAAGTCCTTGGTATTGACCGTGATCTTGCCGCGGCCAGGCTTGATCCAGACGCGAGCGACGGCGTCTTTACGTTTGCCGGTGGCGTAGGCGCGGCCGAGCTTGTCAAGTTTCTGGACGCGAACCGGGGCGTCTGCGACGACCGCTGCGGCCGGCTTGGCGGTGCCAAGTGACGCGAGATCACCAAGGGTCTTGGCTTCGGTTGCCATGGATTAGACCCTCACATTCTTACGATTGAGCTTGGCGACGTCGAGCGGTGCCGGATTTTGAGCCGTATGCGGGTGTTCGCCACCAATATAAATGCGCAAGTTCCGCATCAACTGGCGCTGCAGCGTGCCACGCTTCAGCATGCGTTCAACGGCAAGCTCGAGAACACGCTCGGGAACTTTGCTCGCGTAAATGCGGCGCGGCGTGGTTTCTTTGATGCCGCCCGGATAGCCAGTGTGTCGATAGTAAATCTTGTCTTCGAGCTTGTTGCCGGTGAACACGGCCTTCTCAGCATTGATGACAATGATGTTATCTCCGCAGTCAACGTGCGGGGTATAGAGCGCACGGTGCTTGCCCTTGAGGCGCAGCGCGATCAGTGCGGCGAGGCGGCCGACGACAAGACCGGTGGCATCGATAACGATCCAGTTCTTCTCGAGGTCGCTCGCTTTGGCGGCGAAAGTTTTCATAAGGGCAGAGCTCCTGCCATGGAAGTGAAAGGATACTCGCTGGACGTCAAAGCCCGGCGAGGCCGATATCCGGAGATATCTGGAATGGCGCTTCGATAGGGTGATGCGCACGGGAAGTCAATGTTTGCCTGCACTGGCGCGTCAAAAAGGCAGACAAATAGCCCGTTGCAATCGTGTGGCAACATATTACCCTATTGCAGGTAATATATTACCACAAATACTGTCTCCGATGTGCTGACCGTTGCTATTAGACCTTCGAACGACATGTCGGATTTACGGTATCCCTCCAATTTACTTTTCGTTATATCCGCTTAAGAATAACGCATGGCCATTGTTGAAGCCTGCGCAACATCCGGAGGAAAATTATGATTCAACAAGCACTTAATGACCTAACATCGCAGATGCGTCTGCGCCCAAAGTATGACAATTACATCGGTGGAACCTGGGTTCCTCCAGCCAAGGGTCAGTACTTTACGAATATAACGCCAGTCACCGGTAAGCCGCTTTGCGAAGTGGCGCGCTCAACTGCAGAAGACATTGAGACCGCCCTCGATACGGCGCACGTTGCCAAGCACAAATGGATGCGCACATCACCAGCCGAACGCGCGATCATCCTCAACAAGATTGCTGACCGAATGGAAAGCAACTTGAAGCTTTTGGCCCTGGCTGAGACGCTCGATAATGGCAAGCCGATCCGCGAAACCATGGCCGCTGACTTGCCACTTGCCATCGATCACTTCCGCTATTTCGCTGGCTGCATTCGCGCTCAAGAAGGTTCGATTTGCGAAATCGATCATGACACCGTTGCCTATCATTTCCACGAGCCATTGGGTGTCGTCGGTCAGATCATTCCTTGGAACTTCCCTATCCTCATGGCGGTTTGGAAGCTGGCGCCAGCGCTTGCTGCAGGCAACTGCGTGGTGCTGAAGCCCGCCGAACAGACGCCGATGAGTATCATGGTGCTGATGGACGTCATCGGCGATCTGCTGCCGCCGGGTGTGCTCAATGTCGTCAATGGATTCGGAATTGAAGCCGGCAAGCCGCTGGCGCAGAACAAGCGCATTGCTAAGATCGCGTTCACGGGCGAAACGACCACCGGCCGCCTGATCATGCAATATGCTTCGGAAAACATTATCCCATGCACATTAGAGCTGGGTGGAAAGTCGCCGAACATCTTCTTCGCCGATGTCATGGATCAGAACGACGCCTTCTTCGACAAGTGCCTCGAAGGCTTTACGATGTTTGCTTTGAACCAAGGCGAAGTTTGCACCTGTCCGTCACGCGCCCTGGTTCATGAGAGCATCTACGACCGCTTCATGGAGCGTGCAATTGCGCGCGTGAACGACATCAAGCAGGGTCATCCGCTTGATGGCTCGACGATGATCGGTGCGCAGGCGTCCAACGATCAGCTTGAGAAGATCTTGTCGTACATCGACATCGGGAGGGCAGAAGGTGCCAAGGTTCTGACCGGTGGCACACGCAACGTGCAAGCTGGCGAACTTGAGAGCGGCTACTATGTCAATCCGACGGTTCTCGAGGGCCACAACAAGATGCGTGTGTTCCAAGAGGAAATCTTCGGACCCGTGCTGGCCGTGACCAAGTTCAAGGATGACGATGAAGCCTTGTCGATTGCCAACGACACGCTTTACGGCCTCGGTGCTGGCGTGTGGTCGCGTGACGGCACGCGCGCATATCGCTTTGGCCGCGAAATTCAGGCTGGCCGGGTGTGGACCAACTGCTATCACCTCTATCCGGCACACGCCGCGTTCGGTGGTTACAAACAGTCGGGTATCGGCCGCGAGAATCACAAGATGATGCTCGATCATTATCAGCAGACCAAGAATATGCTGGTCAGCTATAGTCCGAATGCATTGGGCTTCTTCTAAGAAGCCGTGGAGCCGGGCCTTCTCATCGGGGGTCCGGCTTCTTTATGGTATCCACACAATGGCCCTGTTTGATCACCTGCGAGTGTCAATGCCAAGCCCAACAATCCGGTCGCTTCTGCAATTGCCGATGGACCCGCCTCCGCTGACCAAATCTACGTTGATTCTTATCGATTGCCAGAACACCTATCG
>JANNFX010000238.1:0-34092 GCA_031380225.1 Hyphomicrobium sp. | reverse complement strand
CACCGCCAAGACGATTGATCGTGCCGCGCCAGTCCGAATTGAAGAGTGATTCGCGTGTCATCCCATGCTGGAATCACATTCGATTCCGGCAGGCAAGTGAAATTAAGTTAGCGCTTATGGGGCTTGTCCCCGGGACCCATCGGGCAATGAATTCGATTTCAAAAGCGCGCGTGACGCCGCCGCAGGGCATCGTTTCAAATTCCGAGTTCGCTGTTGAATGGGTCCCGGGGACAAGCCCCGGGATGACAGCCGTGGGTGTGTTTGGCGCCTGCGGGAATGTCTCGCAGTCTAGCACGACATCACCGCGAAGCGCGATCCGTAGGGCGGATTAGACGCGTGATGCGATAGCATCGCGCGACGTAATCCGCCGCGGTGCAGGAAAGCGACTGGCGGAGCGATGTCATCACGGGATTCTTTTTTGCACCATCGTGCTAGACGCGGGACGGCGGATTATGTCACGTCGCGCTGTTGCGCGACGCGTCTCATCCGCCCTTCGGGTCACGGGAATTGTTTCGAATACAAGCTCGCCGGTGTTAATCCGCCCGCCGAACCGCCATCAGCGATTTCGTGAAGCCGAACGCGTGTTCGCGGACGATTTCGGCGTCGGGGAACAATGTCTTGAATTGCTTGTTGCCTAAGATGTAGGTCGATTGCACGCCGCGCATGGCCGCGTCGTAGGTTTCGCGCTTTCCACCAAAGCCGAGATTGAACCGCATCAACAGTTCGGCGCGCGCTTGTTCCGGCAACCAATGGAAAAATGGAAAGCGGAAGTGCGGCTCGTAGGGGAACCAGAACGATGGCGTCTGGACGAAATACACCGGTGCCAAGCGGCGCACGTGATGGGCCATGCGGCTCATGCGGTCCCAGCTGCCGACATGCTCGATCACAGAATTAGAGTGCACGATATCAAAGGCGTTGTCGGCAAAGCTTGAGAGGTCGGTGGCATCGGCTTTGGTCGAGATGAACTTCGACGACCGGACTTGCGGCGCATCGATATTGAGCAGCGTGATTTCAACCGGATTGTCGGTGACGTAGGAGCCGAAGATGTCCCAGTAGTACTCGGTGCCGCCGATGTCGGCGATGCGGCAGTGACCCTTCTCAGTGATGACCGCATCAATCAGCGGCTTCAAGTGCTGAAAGCGGCGGGCGCGAAAGCGATAGGGTGCTGCGCTCGGATTGCCGTAGCTTTCGGCAATGCTGTATCGGGGCAGGGCTTCAGCTGTCGGCGTCATCGTGGTGGTGTTCTGTGCGCTGGCAGAGGCGCAGCCTTGCATGAACGCAATGCAAGCTAGCCCCCGGTATTATCCCAGCCTTGAGCTATAGCGGTTTGACGTTAAAATTTGACTTTGGACGTGGCCGAAGCCGCGCCCACATTGTAAACATCTGTTAACGGTTGAATTGGTTGAGGCGCAGTAACATTTAAGTCTGGGCTTTGAAGCCCGTCATATACCGCTGCCAATTGGCGACGTAGCGGCCAGCGCTGAGCTTCAGGCGGGCCGCATCCTCTTCCGACAACTCGCGCACGACCTTGCCAGGCGAGCCCATAACCATCGAGCGCGCCGGGATGACTTTGCCTTCGGTGATTAGTGTGTTGGCGCCGATCAAGCTGCCGTCGCCGATTCTGGCGCCGTTCAGAATTACCGAGCCGATGCCGATTAAGCAGCCGTTACCGATCGTGCAGCCATGCAACATGACCATATGGCCAATGGTGCAGTCTTCGCCGATGTCGAGAGCAAAGCCTGGGTCAGTATGGAGGACGGAGCCATCTTGAACATTGGAGCGCGCGCCGACGCGGATCAGTTCGTTGTCGCCGCGCAGCACGGCGTTGAACCAGACGCTAGCGTCGTCGCATAGCTCAACTTTGCCGAGCAGGACCGCGTTGGGCGCGGTCCAGAAGCGGCCGCTGGCCGGCGTGGTGACGCGATGATCGCCGAGCGAATAGAGCGCCACGACTAGTCCTCGTCCTCGTCGCCGCCACCGCCCTCGAGATCCATTTCTAAGATAGCCATTTGGAATTGGTAAGTCAGCTCGCCATCTTCTTTGTCTTCGGTAATGGTCGCGACAAAGTCATCGCCGATGTAAACTTCAGCGCTGTCGGTGATTTTTGGCCGTGGGCGGACGGTCAGCGTTGCGGAGCCAAAGGTCCGGCGCAGATACTCTTGAAGTTTTGCAAGGTCGTCTTTCTTCACGTGGCCGTCTCCTGTCGTATCCCCAAGCCCCTCATCCCTGCCCAAGGCCGGGATGTCGACGTTGGAAGGGCTAATACCCAAACGGGACAAATAAGCAAACCCCGATCGGGTTTGGGTTGATCACATGACCTCACAACATGGAGAAATCGTCTGGACCAAGGCTCTGATCCATGGCTTGCGACGGTTGCGCGCAACCCGACGGCCCGATGATTTTGGCCGGCACGCCGGCAACCGTGACCAAAGGGGGAACGTCAGCAAGTACGACGGAGCCGGCCGCGACGCGCGAGCAATTTCCGACATGGATGTTGCCCAGGATTTTGGCGCCGGCACCGATCATCACGCTCTGGCCGATCTTGGGATGGCGGTCGCCGGTTTCCTTGCCGCTACCACCGAGTGTGACCGCGTGCAAGAACGAGCAATTGTCACCGACAACCGCCGTCTCGCCGACGACAAATCCGGTGGCGTGATCGAGCATGATGCCACGACCGAAACGGGCTGCGGGGTGAATGTCGGTCGCGAAAATCTTGGATGATTGGCTTTGTAAATAGAGCGCAAAGTCGGTCCGCCCTTGACGCCAAAGTTCATGGGCGAAGCGATGCGTGACCAGCGCGTGGAAGCCTTTGAAGAACAGCAACGGTTCGATGTAGCGGTTGCACGCCGGATCGCGGTCGAGGACGGCCGCCAAATCAGCGCGGATCGCAGCCGAGACATCGGGTTGTGACGCTAGCACGCCGTTGAAGGTCTGGATCAGTAGTCCGGCGTCGAGATCGGCATGCGCCAAGCGCTGCGCAATGCGGTGGCAGACGGCGTCTTCCAGGCGGTCATGGCTGGTGACGGTCGCGAAAATAAATCCGGTTAACGCCGGCTCAGCCGCCATCGCGCTATCGGCTTCTTTGCGCATTTTTTGCCAAACGGGGTCGCGGGCGTCTTTAGGCGCTGTTGCGTGGCGAGCCTTGAGTTCGGGGGCGGTTCGTGTCGAGGCCATCGGAAATTCCTTGTGTGTAGACCCATTATACCCCATCCGGGCGGCGCGCACAGGCCAACTTTAAAGCTTGATTTGCCATGTCAACACAACTCGGACTGCGGCTTTGCAGCTTTAAGACTTGCCGGGCTCGGAAAATACGAGTGAAACGGGACCTTGACCGCTGGGAGCACAGATGTCCGCCACGCCAAACACGACCCTCGACCGCGACGGCGCCATTGCTTGGCTGTCATTAGAAAATCCCTCACGTATGAATGCGTTGACCGGCGCCATGTGGGCCGCCATCCCGGCCTTGATCGCGGAGGCCGAGGCCGATCCGGCTGTGCGCGTGATCGTATTGCGCGGTTCCGGCGAAAAAGCATTCTGTGCCGGCGCTGATATCTCCGAATTTGAAACCGCGCGCACGGGCGATGCGGCTGCGACCTATGACGCGCTCAATCACGCCGCGTTCGAGGCTATTTCCGGCGCGGCCAAGCCGACCATCGCCATGATCCATGGCTTTTGTCTCGGAGGTGGTTTGGGGCTCGCTGCCGTGTGTGATATCCGCCTGGCCGATGAAGCGTCGCAGTTTGCAATCCCGGCCGCCAAGCTTGGATTAGGGTATCCGCCGCGCTGGATCCGGCCGCTGTTGGCATTGGCGAAGCCGGCGCATGTTAAAGAACTGCTGTTCACGGGCCGCCGCTATAATGCGGCAGAGGCATTGGCGATGGGGCTGGTCAATCGATTGTATCCAACCGGTGAATTGGAACAAGCGACCCGCGCGCTTGCAGGAGAGATTGCCGCCAATGCGCCTTTGACGATCCGCGCGTCGAAACTTGCCATCGATGAGTTAACCGCTAAGCCGGAGCATCCCGATACGCAAAAGCTGAATGATGCGGTCGCCGCATGTTTCGCCAGCGCCGACTACGTTGAAGGCCGGCGTGCGTTTCTAGAAAAACGCACGCCGAAGTTTGAGGGTAAGTGAGATGGCGGCTCGATACAGTAGTCTGGGATTGATCGCCGCTGCCGTACTTATTCTGCCGATGCCTGCCATGGCGAACATCGCTTGCTTCGCGCCTGAACAATTGGTGGCCCGCGATGGAGAGCGCCAGCCCGTGAAAGGCATTGCAACATTCAACGCCCCGCCTGCCGCCCGCTCTTTGGCGCCGGCGGCGCCAGTTCCGGCAGCGTTGCGCGGTTCGATCCGCCGGGTGAAGCTGCCGCCTGGTAAAAAGCTGATCGCACTGACACTCGATTTGTGCGAGCAGCCGAACGAAGTTGCAGGCTATGACGGCGCTATTTTCGATTATCTGAGGTCGCAAGGCGTCAAGGCGACTTTATTCACGGGCGGCAAGTGGATGCGGTCGCATGGTGAGCGCATGCAGCAACTGATCACCGATCCGCTGTTTGAGATGGCCAATCACAGCGAAGCGCACCGCAATTTGCGGCTCCTGGAAGGCGACGCGCTCCGCGAAGAAATACTCGGGCCGCAACGGGCGTATGAAACCGCGCGAGACGGTCTCACGGCTGGACAATGCAAAGCTGTTGCTCCGCCACGCTTGACGCTGTTCCGGTATCCGTTCGGTGCCTGCGATCAGGAAAGCCTCGATGCGGTCAATGATGCGGGTTTGCTGGCCATTCAGTGGGATTTGTCGACCGGCGATCCAACACCGGCTCAAAAAGCGCCGGCCATTGCTGCTGCCATGTTGCAAGCGAAGCCCGGATCCATTCTGATTGCGCACGCCAATGGCCGCGGTCATCATACGGCAGAAGCGCTGCCGCTTGCTATTCCTGAGTTGAAAGCCAAAGGCTTCGAGTTCGTCACAGTCAGCGAATTGCTGGCGGCGGGAGTGCCGGAGATCGCGCCGGCGTGTTATGATACCAAAGCCGGCGACAGCGATAAGTACGACCAACTGTTTCCCTTGAAAAAGCCCGAGAGTAAACCCGATGACGGCAAGTCTGCACCATAAGCCATTCGGCGCTGAGCGCTATGACATCGGCGAAGCGCGTGTGAAAGGTGGCGGGACAGCAACTGTCACGCTGACGCCGTTACAAGAGGGCGAGGCTGAGGTCCTGGGCGGCGTGTTTGCGTCCATCGACCCGTGGAAAAGCTATCCGTTTACCGCCACCGCTCTGGCCGCCTATTTCGCGCAACGCGAGGCCGACGCACCACGGTTTGCACTGCGTCTAGGCGACGATCTTGCTGGCCTCGTTGGGCTGAGGCTCAATTGGTTGCGCGGACCCTATCTGCAGTTTTTGGGTATTGTGCCGGGCTTTCAAATGGCCGGTCTCGGTGCGCTTGCGTTGACCTGGATCGATCACGAAGCTCGCAGCGCGTCAATTCACAATGTGTTCGTGTGCGCCACCGATTCAAATCTGAATGCCATCAAGTTCTACAAACGCCACGGCTACCACCACGTCGGCGAACTAGCAGGCCTCGTTCAGGCCGGTAAGACCGAAGTGCTGCTGCGCAAAATGTTGTGACCTAATCGTCGTTGATATTTTCGGTAACAAGCGCCGAGCCATTGACGCCGGTGACCGTGACGCTGGCGCCTTTCGGGGCATCTTCGCCCTGGGCCGGCCAAACGCCGTCGCCGGCGATGACACGGCCGCGGCCTTTGAAAATGGCTTCTTCAACGACGACCGAGCGGCCAATGAATTCGGCGCCACGAACATTGATGTAGGGATCGCTTGCGTTGCCTTGAGCGGTCAGCCCAAGACCTTTGACCAAGAACAAGGTCACGACCGACAGCATACCATAAAGCAGCACTTGCAACGGCCAGCCAAAGGTCATGCCACTTGCATTGAGCAGCCAGACAATCGCGCCCGTCACTGCAGCTGCCAATCCGAACCAAAGGAAATGCACGCCCGGAATAATGAAATCTAGAACCAGCAACAGAACGGCGAGCATGAACCAACTCATCAGGCCGTAGCTCGTGAGGGTGTCGATCAAGGTCGTCATCGGGGCAACTCCATGCGGGTGTCACGTTCAACATCACAAGGCACGTCAGAGGTGAAAAAACCAGAGCTGGTGCTCTGGTTTTTCAAGTTGCGTTACGCGCGAGGTACACTTCCCTGCGGCGGTTTAGGACCAGACGGGATTTTTGCCTGAATGGCTCCTGGGCCGCCGAAAGCTTCGCCAGCAATCTGTGCCAAGCCGCCGAGCGATCCGATGACCGCCGAGGCTTCAAGCGGCATCATGATCACCTTCTGATTGGGGGCTGACGCAATCTTCTCGAGCGCTTTGACGTAGTTGTTGGCAACGAAGTAATTAATCGCCTGCACGTTGCCATTGGCGATGGCTTCAGAGACCATGCGAGTGGCTTCAGCTTCGGCTTGTGCAGAACGTTCGCGGGCTTCGGCGTCTTTGAACGCGGCTTCCTTGCGGCCTTCAGCTTCGAGAACCACGGCGGCCTTTTCGCCTTCGGCATGCAGAATTGCTGCAGCACGTGAACCTTCGGCTTCCAAAATCTGCGCGCGCTTTTCGCGTTCAGCCTTCATCTGACGCGCCATGCTATCGACGAGGTCGCGTGGCGGCGCGATGTCTTTGATTTCGATACGGGTGACTTTGACACCCCAAGCTTCCGTCGCCAGGTCGACGACGCGCAGCAATCGCTGGTTGATCTGATCGCGGTTGGAGAGCAGTTCGTCGAGATCCATCGAACCCATGACGGTACGGATGTTGGTCATGGTCAAGTTGATCGTTGCGTGCTCAAGATTTTCGACTTGATAAGCCGACTTCGCCGCATCGACGACCTGGAAGAACGCCACGCCATCAACCCGCACCATGGCGTTGTCT
Organism: Hyphomicrobium sp.; assembly: GCA_031380225.1. GTDB lineage: Bacteria > Pseudomonadota > Alphaproteobacteria > Rhizobiales > Hyphomicrobiaceae > JANNFX01. The sequence continues at coordinate 27,143 of JANNFX010000238.1, read as the reverse complement.
TTGGTGATGATGTCCTGACTCGGAATGTCGATGACCTGTTCCTTGACATTGACGCGGTGGCCGATGTGCTCTGCAACCGGAATTAAGATATGCAGGCCTGGCCGCAGCGTGCGCTTGTACTCGCCAAAGCGCTCGACCGTGTAGGTATAGCCTTGCGGCACGATCTTAACCGTCGACCACAGAGTGGCGGCGATCAAACCAAGCAGCAGGAGGGGAAGTAGCTCGGCACCAGTGAAATACATCGACGTTAACTCCTAAACGAGGATCGCGAGCACTTACGCTCAGATGTAGGAAGGCTTCGGCCAATTACTAGTGGGTCTATAAAAATATAGGGTAAACAAGTGGTTATAGATTGGTGAAGATTGGGAATTTAAACAGTTTCGTGTCCGTCATCCCGCCGAAGGGCGGGATCCGCGCAAGTGCGTATTACCATAAATTTTGGGCTTGCGCGGATCCCCGCCTGCGTGGGGATGACGAGACTTGGAGGGTATATCAGACCGGACAAATACTGACTTGTGCGGTCTGGTATCCGCGCGCCTCGAGGCTGGCAGCGCGCGGCGGCCGGCTCGCGGAACGCGTGTCGCCGCGCGCAAAGCAAAGAGAATACCAGCGGTAAAAATTCTTAACGCGCCTCGAGGCTGGCAGCGCGCGGCGGCCGGCTCGCGGAACGCGTGTCGCCGCGCGCAAAGCAAAGAGAATACCAGCCCGCAAACCGTCGAACCAAGTGTCAAATTTTCTTGGGCTGGTATTACTCAACTTTGAACGGATTGAAGTCGGTGTCGCGGTCGTAATGGTCTTCTTGTTCGGCGCGTTTCAGGAAATTCACGACCTTGTAGGTCACCGGCGTAAACAGGGCTTCAACCGCGGTCTTGGTCACAAACTGTGCCAGCATGACTTGCGGTAGGTTTTCATTTGGTATGATGCCAGTGTTGTAAAACGCGATCGGATAAAACAGTAAACTATCGACTGCTTCGCCGAATATGGTTGAGCCGATGGTGCGCATCCACAGGTTCCGGCCCTGCTGCCAAACTTTCATTTTGGCTAATACGAATGCATTGACGAAGGAGCCGCACGCAAATGCGATCATCGATGCGGCGATCACGCGCCAGGCATTGCCGAAGGCGATCTCATAGGCGGGTTGATTTTTCCAAAACTCCGCTGGTGGCAGGGCGACGATGATCGCCGCCATGACAGCGGCAAAAATCAAAGCTGCAAAGCCAGTCCAGATTGCGCGACGGTCACGGCCGTAGCCGTAAACTTCCGTCAAAACGTCGCCGAAGATGTACGACACCGGGAAAAACAGCACGCCAGCGCCGAACACGACCGAACCTACCAGCGGCAAATCGAGCGTCGCGATTTTCGCCGGTCCAATCAAATTGGAGCAGACGAGCACGGTCACGAACGCCGCCAAGACGAGGTCGTAATAGCGGTAGGGCTTCTGGACTGTCGGCAAGGGGGATTGCTCCGTGTCAGGCAAACGGCGGCAGGCAACCGGCAACCGGAGTTTTCATGTTTTAGGGACCGTGTCGAACATTAACTGAGGCAATAAGGAAGCTTCTGCGGCCTGGTTGCCGGTTGCCGTCTGCCGATTGCCGCCGTAAGTGGTCAATATGTATACCGTCAAAGATATCTTTTACACGTTGCAAGGCGAAGGCGCGAACGCTGGGACGCCGGCCGTGTTCTGCCGATTTGCCGGCTGCAATTTGTGGTCAGGCCGCGAAGAAGACCGTGCCACGGCTCTGTGCCAGTTTTGCGATACGGACTTTGTTGGCATTGACGGCACGGGCGGCGGTAAGTTTAGCACAGCTGATGATCTGGCGCGCGCTTGCCGGACCGCGTGCACGGCGCTGACCGGCCCATGCCTGATCGTTTTGACTGGAGGCGAGCCGATGTTGCAGGTCGATCAACCGTTGATCGACGCGCTGCATGGGCGCGGGTTCAACATTGCCATTGAGACAAACGGCACGCTGCCCGTACCCGATGGCATCGATTGGGTATGTGTGAGCCCGAAGGCTGGAACTCTCATTAAGCAAACCGCGGGCGATGAATTAAAACTGGTTTATCCGCAAGTTGGATTGACACCTCGGGACGTTGCGCACCTCGATTTCGAGCACTTCTTCCTGCAACCCATGGATGGTCCCGACCAGCAGCCGAACACCGTCAAAGCCATCGACTATTGCAAGTTAAACCCGCCGTGGCGGTTGTCGGTACAGACGCACAAGGTGCTGGGGATTGCGTGACGATCTACTGGTCGGCTCGTGGTCAGTTGCGTCTGAAAAAATCCTGGTTCCCGGACGCCGCGCTTGGCCGCCGACACTGCCGTGGCAAGAAATTGCCCGGATTGCCGTCAATAACCGCAGACGACCGCACGCCGCAGTTGCTCCGGCAGCGGCTTTCCCCTAAAGCGAAATCATGCGCATCTACAAAGACTTCCTGTTTGAAGCCGCCCATTTCCTGCCCGGCTCCGCGCCCGGCACGGCGAATGCGCGCATTCATGGCCACAGCTTCCGCGCCCGAATCGTCATCGACGGCGAACCGGATGCTACGTCCGGCGTCGTATTTCATTTCGACGATCTCGCCAAAGCCATCGCCGAGACCCAAGATGCGCTCGATCATCGGCTGTTGAACGAGGTCGAAGGGCTCAGCGGCCCGACGCTTGAGCGCATCGCGATTTGGATTTGGAACCGGTTGCAGAATCGCGTTCCGGGTCTCGCGGAAATCCAGGTTTCGCGCGATAGCTGTCATGAGGGTGTGATTTATTCGGGTCCGGCGCTTTCAGCGCGCCTCGCGGCCGAGTAGAGTTGAGCCATGGTCAAAAAAAAGCCAGATGTGACTTTGCTCGGTGCCTCGTCGCAAATTCCAGACGATCCTGACGTGGCGGTATTGGAGCGCGTGCCGAACCCGCACCCTGATACGCATTACGTAGCTCGCTTTGTGCAGCCCGAATTTACCTCGCTGTGCCCGGTGACGGGCCAACCTGATTTCGCGCATCTCGTCATCGACTACGTGCCCAGCGAGTGGCTGGTCGAGAGCAAATCTCTGAAACTGTATCTGGCCTCGTTCCGCAATCACGGAGCATTCCATGAAGATTGCACGGTGGCGATCGGCAAGCGTATAGCAACTTTGCTGAGCCCGCATTACTTGCGCATCGGCGGATATTGGTACCCTCGCGGCGGCATGCCAATCGATGTGTTTTGGCAATCCGGCAAATGCCCCGCAGACGTATGGCTCCCTGATCAGGGCGTCGCGCCTTATCGCGGTCGAGGCTAAGGCGTCACATGCACATACGAACCCGCAAACTCATTGGTACAGTTGTTTTGATCGCGTTTCTTGCCGTCTATTGTTTGATCGCAATGGTTGGAGCCGCGTCACCAGTCATCAATGGCAACCGGTTTACTGAGTTGATGTACTTCATCGCCGCCGGTCTGCTGTGGGTGATCCCAGCAGGCGTCTTAATAAGATGGATGCAGCGGCCGTGAGCATCACCGCCGGATTGGATGTCGGCGGCGCGCATTTGAAAGTCGCGCTGGTTGAGGGCGGTCGTGTCATTGCCGCTCAGCAGTTCCACTGTCCACTTTGGCTCGGGCTTGAACAACTCGATGCCGCTTTGCAAAGCGCGGCGCCACTATTGTCGCGCGCGGACGCGTTCGCCGTTACAATGACTGGCGAACTGTCGGATCTGTTTCCGTCACGCCAAGCGGGCGTTGAAACGCTGGTTGCCCGGATTTTGAAAGAGTTTGATGGTGACCCAACGTATTTCTGGATTGGGACCAAGGGGCTTGGCACGGCCAACGATGCGATTGCCAATCCTGTGCTGGTTGGATCGACCAATTTTCTGGCAACCGCAACTGTTGTGGGCCGCCAGCACAACGATGCGCTGTTGATCGATTTCGGTTCAACGACGGCCGATATCATTCCGATCCGCGACGGCAAACCAGTGCCACGCGGATTGATAGACGGAGACCGGCAAGCGACTGGCGAACTGGTTTATACTGGCTATACGCGCACGGCCGTGATGGGCGTTGCACAGCTGGCGCCATTCAAAGGCCGCTGGGTGACGTTCGCGCGCGAGTATCTTGCAACCATGGCTGACGTGCGCCGGATTCTCGGTATGCTGCCAGATGGTCTGGATCTGCACACAACGGCTGATGGCAAAGGCAAGTCGGTTCCAGAATCGTTGCAGCGCTTGGCGCGCATGCTTGGCTATGATGCGGCAGATGGCTTGCTTGAAGAGTGGCGCACGGCAGCGGCGTACGTGCGCGACGCGCAACTGAGGTCAATTCACGACGGTGCATTGCAAGTGCTATCTGACAGGCCGATACCGGTTGCAGCGCCTGTCATTGCCGCAGGTCTCGGCGCCTCCGAAGTCATTGAAATCGCCCGCCGGCTTGGCCGGTCGTGTCAGAAGTTTGCCGAATTCGATGGAGCGGCGCCAAATTGCACTGACGCTGCCACCCATTGCGCGCCGGCCGTAGCCGTGGCGTTGCTGGCGTCAAGCTTGACAAAGTAGCTACCGGTAGCTACTTTAGTAACATGATCGAAACCCCTATCAAACAGGCCAAAAACCGGCTCAGCGAACTTGTCCGCGAGGTTGAGGAGACTGGGCAAACTGTTGTCATTACCCGGAATGGCAAGGCAGTTGCCGATCTAGTGCCTCATCGCGCCAAAACAAAATTAGACTTTGACGCTGTACGGCGGTTCAACGAAAAACACGGTATCAAAGGTCTTGTCACATATATCGCGCCAGATTTCGACGATCCGCTGCCCGAAGATTTTCTGTTGCGCCCTTTGCCTGATCCGGTGAAACCGCCGAAGACTCCGCGTAAGCGATGAGACTACTGCTCGATACGCACGTATTGCTGCATGTTTTGGACCCTACGTCCAAAATCCTGAGTGCTCGGCAAGTTCAGAAGTTCGAGGCGATTGATGCCTGTTTTTTTGTCAGTGTCATCAGCCTATGGGAGATTTCCATTAAATGGCGATTGAATAAACTCGCGCTGCCTGTCGATCCTATTCATATTCCCGAACTGGTCCATGATTTTGGGTTTACTGTTTTGCAACTGACCGCCGACGAGTCCGTGTCTGCACCCAATCCAATGCCGCAAACACGTGATCCATTTGATCAAATGCTCCTGGCTCAATGCGCAGTCGGGGACTTCAAACTATTAACAATCGATCGGGCGCTTTCCAAACATCCGAGCTCAGCCCAAATTTGGTAGGCTCTACCCCCGTTACTTCTTCTCCGCCGCGGTCTTGTCGCCACGGCGCCAGGCGTCGACGCGGTCCATCAGCCAGCCCCAGGCTTCGAGTTCGCGCCGTCCGGCAGTTTTTGAGATCGCGATCTTCAGATATTCAAGTTCGCTATCGAGCTTGCCGTGTGGCAGCATATTGAGACGCGTCGTCAGCACGGCCAATTCCAACACGGCAACTTGGGCGCGGTTGAAGCCGGGCCAAGGCGCATGGTTGCCCTTATGGACAACCTTGCATGAAAATCGCGGCCGTTGATCGTCTTCAGTGACTTTGTCGACCGCCAGTTCCCAATGAGTGAGTGCGCTCTCAAGATACACGCCCTTGCCTTTGACCGCTGGCTTCGTCGGCCAATCGCGGCGGCCGGTCAAACAGCCAGCGAACACGCGCACGTCGTCAGTATGGCTGGCGACGGCGAATGGATTTGAGGTGAGATTGTCCAAAGTCCGCGATGGTTTGAACGGCGCAATAATCCAGTTGGCGCCATCCTCAATCAGGCCGAGCGGCGCGATGTGGACATCGCCCGCGGCACTCATGGTGGTGACAATAGTTTCGACGATGCGTGGCATAGGTCTGTTTCCTCACACGTCTTTTTTCTTGGCCTTTAACGTAGCGCCTGCTGGAGCGTGCCGAATGAGATCTTCGCTCTTCTTGTCAGCTGCAATGCCCCAATCAAGCGGATTGTCTTGCGCGTAACGCTTACCGAGTGCCAAGGCGATTTCAGCCTTTGCCAGTTCATAGCCGAGATAGAAGGCGTGGCCGCCATCGGCCTCCACTGCGAGCTTTGGGAATAGTTCAAACGGGTCCTTCGACACGTGATGGCCGTCGCGGCTGTAGATGTGGACGCCGTCTTCGGCAACTTCGATGCGGAAATTGGCGTCGCGCACAGGTTTGGCGTTCTCGGCTATTTCAAAACCGGGGGTCGGAAAGGGCGCAAGCTCATGCAGCGATAGTAGGCCGCCACCATAGCCTTTCGGCAGGCTCTGATCCTCACGCGCGCGGAACATCAAACGCCGCGCCGCGTCGTGCTCTTGCACCGTGCGCAGTGTGTGCGGTGATACTTGCACGATCAGCACATTTTGAATGCGCAGCTCCGAACAAATTCCGAGTAGTGCGGCGGTTACGCCTTGACTATCCGCATCGGTGAGTTCCGTGAGATTGCCGGTGCCCATGAGAATTTCGACATCGGGCCGTTGGCGGCGCAACTCAGCGTAGCGTTCAATCGACGTCGTGAAGCCAAAGTGGATTGGATCAAGTATGGGATCAGCGATGTGCGGGATTTTCTTTTTCTTGGCGGCGTCGATGGCGCGGATCAGGGACGCCAAATCTCCGTGCGGCTTCGGCACCAGGATCGGTACACAAGTTGTACCTTTCACGGCATCAAGCGTGGTTTCATCGAGTGACAACACATAGTCGGCACCAGCGACGGCAGCGCGGCGCAATTCATCGACATTGCCGCTATCGACGCTGACCTTCAATCCAACTTTCTTAAGCGCCGAAATCGCGCGTTCCAGATGCGGAAACGGCACGTCTGGTTGACAGCCAATGTCGATCACGTCAGCACCAGCGGTTTTGTGAGCCAACGCGCGCGCCACCAAAGCATCCAGCGATATGGCAGGCGCTTCGACGATTTCGGCGAAAATTCTGAGATCGTGTTGAGAGAAATCTGGCGGCACACCGTTCTTACCTAAGAACACAGGAAGATCGGCCAGTTCATCTGGTCCGCGTTCGAAAGGTACGCCGAAATGCGCTTTGAGGCTCTCGAGATCCATGCGCACGCGGCCGGGCAGAATGACTTTGTCAGCGTCAAGTGGCCCCTTAAGGCGATTGCGCACGATGGCTTCCGTCATCAAGGCCGCAACCTTGATGCCGATATTGTGCACGCGCCACGAGCCCTCAGGCAGCTGACAGCTCTCGACTGTCTGGCGCAATCTGGGCTCGGCCAAATGGCCGGTTATGAAGAGGAGCTTTTGAGCCATTGGAGGCGCGCCTCGACCGCGCGTTCGAGCTCAGGCAGGGTTTCGACAACGGTTGTCGCTTCGAAGGTCTTGAGCCGTAGGGTGTTCTCAAGATCAACGCGGCGCGGATAGACTTTGACCATTCCTTTCGGCGCTTCAGTATCCATCTCAGGCTGGGTATCACACGCGAATACGATGGCCGGCACGCGGCACTTACCGGCCTGGGCGAACACGTTGGTCGGCAAGTTGTCGGAGATGCCGTAGACGCATTTGGCCACTGTATTCGAGGTCGCCGGGCCTAAGATCAGCGTATGATAGACGCCGTAGTAGAAATTTCCGACCGGCGCCGAACTCGCGGTCTTGTCCTTGTAGAGCCTTGTGCCCTCCGGCAGGTTTAAGTCCTGCTTATACATGTTGAGGACTTCTTCAGCCGCATTCGACAAAAACAAGTCGAGATCGGGCAGCTTGCGAATGATCGCCAGCGTTTCCTTGAAGAAATGCCCCGACCCGGTGAGCGCCCAACCCCACCGGGGTGTCTTGATTTTGTCTTTCGCCATCAGCGCCCGTATCACGGAGTTTGCTGCCCGTCGATGGCCGCAATGATCACGGCTTTGAGCCAGTGAGCAGCGCGGTTAACTTGGCGGTGTTTGAGGCCTTAATGACGTGCCACAATATCGCGTTTTCTTTGACCAGATGGGCGAAGGTTGGATCGGCAATTCCAGCTGCCACCATGTCAGAGAGCGTCGCATCAGTGGGTACTGGGCAGGATTTGACCAAGGCGACTTCGGCGCCAGAAATCCGGCATGCCAACCACGCCGCCAATCCATCGGAGGTCACGGACCAGTTCTGCGGTAGATCGGTGGCTTTTGAAGCCATGGGCCACGCCAGCCACAACGGGACGTGGCCGCTTTGCCAAACCTCGTCGATCTGGTCGAGCGAGTGCGCAGGTTTGAGTTCGGAATGCATGTCCTGAAGCACGGCGGCCATGTCATGCATGGCGAGTATTGCGAGCTTATGCGCCACGGCGTCTGTGAACCCATCGCGCATCTGTGCAAGGTGCACATCATCAGCGAATTTTCCACCACCCGGCACGACCACAATGCGGCGCGTCGATTGCACGGCAAGTGCAATGCACGAAGCCATGTCACCGCTTGCGAGCAAACTGCCGCCGAGCTTCAAAATGAGAGGTGAGGTGGCCATCGACGGCCTCTATTCTAGCGTGTCCGGTAGATTTCGACGCCGCGGATCGGACCGCGTTCGAGTTTTTCGATCTTGATCAAAAGTCCGCCAACGCGCTGGTCTTTCAGCAAACGGCTGGCAATTTCTTCGGCCAAGGTCTCGACTAAATTGATATGACGAGAGGCGGTGCTGTCCGACACTGCATCGATGATGTCCGTGTACGATGGGACTTCTAACATTTCGTCTACAGTGGTGCGCAGGCCTGGTGCCAGATACGCATCAACCGAAATCCGAACCTTCTGCGTCACGCCCTTTTCTTCGGCATAAACGCCGATGTGGCAATCGATTACCAGGTCGTGGACGAAAATGTTATCGCGGCTGTGAGCAGGTGAGCTGAGGTTGACCGGCGTTACTTTACTCATTGAAACCCCTGTTAGCCGGACGGACATGGCTCTCTAGCCGATTACGACACTGCACCGCGTGCTGCGAAACCCGCCAATTCATCGCCGCGCACAAATCCTGCCGGAATGGCGCGCCTGACGGCCGCAATCGCCTCACGATCGAGGATGCCGCTGCGGTCAGCTGAGCGGCACAGCGCGCCACGGAAGCCCAGTAGGCCGGGGCGCAACGACAGTAAACCGGGGATGTGTTCGAGCCTTAATGACCCCGCTAGACCGGCGAACAATCCGCAGTGGCGCGCTTCTGATAAGAAAAATTTCAGACGTTCGCGACTTGCAACGTCTGGCAACGCACCATTCTTTTTGTCAGCCGTGTCGATCATAACGCCGGAGAATCCAGAGTCTGCCATCGGCCGGATCAAATCGTAATCGGGCGTGCGGTCGGCGAGCAGAAGACCGACGAGTGACGTTTGTCCGAATGACAAGGAGCCAAGCGCGCGGATGGTTGCCGCAGCGTCACCACCTGGAAAAAATCCGATTTTGATGTAGTCAATGCCCGTCGCGGCCATCGTGGTGACAGCTGCCAACACGGCAGTCGCTTCTGGGACCAAATCACCAACGGTGGCGCTCAATGGCACATGGCGCGGCACCACGGTCCGGATTTCACGCACCGTTTCAGGACTAAGCGCGCCCAACGCGCCTTGCGACGGGTCTTTGCAATCGATGACATCGGCTCCAGCCGAAACGGCGAGTCGCGCTTCGTCGGCATTTCTGACGCTGGCAAGAAAGCGGACATGATGGCGCCGTGAGTCGTTTGAGCTCGGGCCGGTCGTGAAAATTGCATCGGTCACGGGGTCTATCTCGACAAATCATGCAGCTTTGAAGATCCGGCGCTGTTCGGCCAGAACCTTATCACGATCTGTGCGGTCGGAAGCCGATAACGCAACGGTTTCATCTTGAACGATCGTCGCAGAGCCAGGTGTCATGCGCAGGATACGCGTCGCCAGCATGACAGCCTCGTGGCGGTCGTGGGTGACGAACACGACCGTGACAGGCTGGCGCGCGCACAGGTCGATCAGGGTTTCGCGAAGCGCCTGAGCCGTTGGATCGTCGAGCGACACAAACGGCTCATCCATCAACAGAATATCGGGTTCCTGAACGAAGCCACGGGCCAGCGCCGCACGGCGTTGCATGCCGAGTGAAATCCGCTCCGGATAGGCGGTTGCGGCTTCTTGAAGCCCAACACGCTTGATCATGTCCGGGATCAGGGCCTGGCGGGGATCACCGTCTGGCAGGGCCAGCTTGATGTTCTCTTCCACGGTGCGCCACGGTAACAAGCGCGGCGATTGGAAAATGAAAGACAGCCTTGGGTTCTCAGCCGTGCCGTTCTTCCCCGCTCCAAATTTAATCGTGCCGTCGTAGTCAGTATCGATGCCAGCAATGATATTGAGCAAAGTCGACTTCCCGCAACCCGATGGTCCCGTCAGGACGACGAACGAACGCGGTGCCACGTCAAACGCCACATCGCGTAACACGGTCTGTTCTTCACGGCCGCCGACAGGGGCGAACGATTTGTGTTGGACCCGAACTTCAATCGCAGGATCTAACGCCGCCATTTGTTGATGCTCGCTTGGATGGGCTGCAGGATCCCGAGTTCGACGATTTGTATGACGACGATAAACGCCAGCGCGTAGGCGAGAATGGTTGGCACGTCATAGCTGCCGAAGGCGGTATGGATTTGGTGGCCAACGCCAGTCGAATGCCCGCCAAGCGCTTCAACGACGAGTACGATTTTCCACACCAGCGCCAGGCCTGATCGTGCTGCAGCCGCCCAGAACGGGGCCAACTGCGGTAGCGTCACGTGTCGCAGCGTTTTCCATGGGCCAAAACCATAGATGCGCGCCATCTCGGCAAGATCTTTGGACAAGCTGCGAGCGCCTTCGCGCAATTGTACGGCGACGTTCGGAATTTTGCTGATAGCAACTGCAGTAATGGCAGTCGTTTCAGTGGTGCCCATCCACACATAACAGAGCGCGATGATCACGAGTGCTGGCAAGTTCAAAAACAAGATCAGCCAGGTATCGAAAAATTTGTCGGCGAGCTTGTTCGAGCCAATCAACAGTCCGATGGCGCCGCCGATTGACATGGCGACAACAAAAGCGGCGACGACGCGCAGCAGCGTTATTCCAAGGTGATGCCACAAATTTCCAGACGCAGCTTCCTGCATCAGAACGCCGAACACAGCCGCCGGTCCCGGCAAGTGACGGCTGGCGGCAAAATAAGCCACGATCGACCACAGCACCAAAAGCGACGACAGTGAAATCGCTGCCCAACCAACCCGTTCGAGCGCGCCGCCAGCAAGGTTAAAGGATTTAGGCGCCTGGCGCGTGGAAGAGCTTGGGATCAAAACGTGTGCCATTTCCAACCAGGTCCTTGTCGCCGGCTTCGACGAGAATGCTCATAAGTTTTTCAGCCGACTTCATTTCAGCGTCGCGCCACGGACCGGGAATACCGTTCCTGTAGCCAGCCTTCAAGGCTTCGAATTCGCCATCGTTAGCTGCTTTCATCATCGGCCGGATTCGGGTCCATGCGTCATCAGATTTTGCCAGTACCGCATTCCCGTCTTCTGCAGCCTTAAGCCAGGCAGCAATCGCGCCGCTATTTTCAGCCGCAGCACCACCTTTCCAAATGTAGCCGACCAAAGCCGGTGGCGGATTGAGGTTGAGCTGCTTCATCACATCGGCCATTGTTAGGATCGCGCGGAAGCCGTCGCCTTTGAGGCGTGCCGCGAACGTCCAGAAATTCAACACCGCGTCAATCTTGCCGTCACGCAGTTGTTCAGTCAGCAACGGAGCGGCACCGTATTGCGGCTCAGTGAATGTGGCGATGTCTTTGCCGAGCGTCTTGCTGGTATAGGCACGCAGGAGCAACCAGCTTTTATCGAGCGCGCTGCCAGCCACACCAAACCGTTTGCCTTCAAGATCGGTCAATGTCTTGATGGTTGATGCCTGAGGCACCATGATCGCGCCGAGAGCCGCAGAGAACGGCGAAAATTGCAGGGATTCGCCCATCGCGCGCTGGCGCAATGCCCATGTCCAGTCACTGACAATGACGTCGGCGCTGCCACCATAAAGGGTAATGGCGCTGGCTTGGTTGGACGCGATTTCCACAACTTCAAGAGCCAAGCCATGGGTCTTATCAAGGCCTTCAGCTTTGATCGTTTCAATGAGCCAGCTCAGCGAGCCAAAGGCAACTGAGGCCAGACGGAGCGGCTTGACAGCATCTGCGAGTACAACGTTAGGCAACATCGACGACAGGGCGGCAACGCCAGAAGTCGTCAGGATTTGACGGCGGTTGATCATGTGCGAGCTGCTCATGGCGTAGGCTCTTTCTGGGCAGCGGCTTTGAGCACCCGGTTTTTTACGATCCAGCGCACGCCACCCAGCCAGGCGTCATCGGTATTACCTTGAATTACAGCCATCATGTTGCGCTTAATACGCTGCTTGGCGACATCGACTTCCGAAACGCTTAAATTCAAAACGGTGGCTGATGCCTTCTCGATCAGCACGATGAACGCCACTTCGGCGCCGGACTTTTTCGCGAGATCAATTTCGCAGCCATTGCATTCATTGACGGGCATCTTGGCTTCTATTTCCGCCGCCATCGGCGTCAGATCCACGGCTTCGTAGGTGCCATCGGCCACGATCAATTTGGCGAACTCGTCATAGACCAGTTTGACCCGCGCCAATTCTTCGGGACTGGTTGACTTTTTACCGACAAAAAAATCTTCCTCGTTCACCGGTTCCGTCAGAACGAACGGGAACACGGCCGCTCTTTGCCCTGCGGCCGCGCTCGTCACAGCAGCGGCAAGCGCTCCAAGCGTGATGAGAAGTCGAGCCGTCATTGTTGACCTTTTCCGATCTCGTCTGCGAAGGACTGTATCACGCGTATAGCCCGTAAACGTGACGTCGCGGCTTACGGTTTAGCAACGTCACGCATCGTCACATTATTGCGAGTTCCAGGTCCATCGCTTGACTTATTCCGCCGCTTTGTGATTTGACCGTTATATAGTTACATTTAGTCCAGATGACCAGTGGCTGGTTTTGAATGGGAGAAACTTGAATGCGCGGTTCGAAAACGTGGTTAGTTGGGGGTGCTCTCTTGGTTGCACTCGGATTGGCGCCCGCGCCCGTTGTCGCTGAAGACGCCCCTCCTGCCCCGCCGGCCGCGGCAACCGGACAGCCTGCCGAAGCGCCCGCTTCCCCAGCGGCTGGTGCCGGTCCGGTCGAGAAAATCAAACTGTTGCTGGCCCGGGAAATCCGCGAAGACCGTCTGCCACCCTTGTCTTTGCTCGATATCGCTCCGCCCGACGACGGCGTAGCGGGCGCAAAATTAGCAATTTCAGACAACAATACGACGGGTCGCTTTGTCGGCCAGGAGTTCGAGCTTGAGACGGTGTCGGGTACAACTGGCGAGGCTCTCGTTGCTGAAGTCCTCAAAAAAACCGCCGAGGGCGCAGGGTTTGTCATTACTGACGCGTCGCCAAAGACAGTGCTCGCGCTTGCAGACGCTCTTGCTGGAAAGCCGGTGCAAATCTTCAATGCAGGCGCGCCCGATGATAATTTGAGAGAAGAGGATTGCCGGGCCAACGTTAAGCACACCATCCCGACCCGCTCGATGTTCGCAGATGCGCTTGGCCAATATCTGGCGTGGAAGCAGTGGCGGAATTGGTTCTTGGTCGTTGGCCCGACACCGGAAGACAAATTGTTTGCTGACGCTTTGCGCCGCACGGCGAAGCGGTTTGGCCACAAGATCATCGAAGAGCGCGCCTTCGCCTATGATCCCGGCAGCCGCCGTTCGGACGGTGGCTTTGAACAAATTCAACAACAAATCCCGCAGTTTACTCAAAAAGTTCCGGCCTACGATGTGACCGTGGTTGCCGATGAGGGCGAATTGTTCGGCGATTATTTCCCCTACCGAACGTGGGACGCTCGTCCCGTGGCCGGCACGTCAGGCCTTTACGCAACCACGTGGCATCCGGCTGTTGAGCTCTGGGGTGGAACCCAATTCCAGAACCGGTTTAAACGACTGGCCAATCGCCAAATGCGGCCATTGGATTACAACGTTTGGATGGCGGTGAGGTCCGTCGGCGAAGCGGCAACGCGGGCCAAAACCGGTGATGTCGCAAAATTGATCGAGTACATGAGGTCGCCCGAATTTGAGTTGGCTGCGTTCAAGGGGCAAAAGCTCTCGTTCCGGTCGTGGAATGGCCAATTGCGCCAGCCGATCATCCTCGCGACCGCAAAACTGCCAGTAACTGTGTCCCCGCAGCCAGGCTTCCTGCACCAATTTACCGAGTTGGATACGCTGGGCGTCGATAAGCCGGAGACCAAATGTAAGGCCTTCGCAAAGTGAGTTTCGTGATCATCACTAAAATCTGATCCAAACCACCCTTATGTTATCGTATAACATACCGTATAGCTCAGTCTGAGCCGGCCCGGTCCGCGCTCCTGCAATCTGGAGAATTGAGACGTGAACATCCGCTTTGCCGCCCTTTTGCCGGTCCTTGCCGGTTCCGCTTTGGCGCTCAGTGCCGCGAATGCGATGGCCTACAGCGTCTTTGTTTCCAACGAGAAAGAAAACACGGTTTCGGTCATCGACAGTGAAAAGCTCGAAGTGATCCACACCATCAAAACAGGGAACCGTCCGCGTGGCATCATCCTGGCCAACGAAGGCAAATGGGTAATTGTCTGCACCAGTGACGATAACTTGATGCAGGTCTTCGACTCAAAGACGTTCGAACACGTCAAGGATTTGCCGTCGGGACCCGATCCGGAATTGCCGATTTTGCATTCAAGTGGCAATCCGCTTTACGTCTCCAATGAAGACGACAACCTGGTCACAGTCGTCGACATCTTCAAAGGCAGTGTCGTGCTCGACATCCCGGTTGGCGTCGAGCCGGAGGGCATGGGCATGAGCCCCGATGGAAAGGTGCTGGTCAACACGTCAGAAACGACCAACATGGCGCACTTTATCGACACTGCCACTCACAAGAATTTCGACAATGTGTTGGTCGACAACCGGCCGCGTGTTGCTCAATTCGCGCCAGATGGAAAAACAGTGTGGGTCAGTTCGGAAATTGGCGGCACCGTGTCCGTGATCGATGCGGCGACCCGCAAAGTTCTCGGTAAAATAACATTCGAAATTCAAGGCATCACCAAAGATGCAATCCAACCTGTTGGTGTGCGACTGACCAAAGATGGCACAAAGGCATTCGTGGCCCTTGGTCCGGCCAATCGTGTCGCTGTCGTCAATACCGCTTCGATGAAGGTCGAAAAGTATATTCTGGTTGGTCAACGCGTTTGGAATCTCGGTCTGACACCCGATGAGAAGCTGCTGTTTACCACCAATGGGACGTCGAATGACGTGACCGTGATTGACGTCGCAGGCTTGAAGCCAGTGAAATCTATCAAGGTCGGCCGCTACCCATGGGGTGTCGTCTCAGCCAGCCAATAACTGCAGGGTCAACCTTACCAAATTGCAATAGAGCCGGTCCGGTCCCTGCGTTATACGGGGGTGCCGGATCGGCTCGATTAACAACAGGACTAAGCGACGTGTCACGCGAAACTGCCCCCGCTCTGGTCGTCGATGGTGTGAGCCATAGCTTCGGCAGCAATAAGGTTCTCGACAACGTATCGCTGACAGTCCCGCAAAGCACGTTCACGGTGCTGCTCGGCTTGAATGGTGCTGGAAAATCGACGCTGTTCGCGTTGGTCACACGTCTCTATGACAATATCTCAGGCGAAATTCGCATCCTGGGCCATGACGTGCGCCGGCGGCCAACTGAAGCCTTGCAGCGCCTCGGCGTCTGCTTTCAAAGCAAAGCCATCGACCCGGATTTGTCGCTGACCCAAAATCTTTTGTATCATGCGGCACTGCACGGCATCGGCGGCCGCGATGCCAAACACCGCGCCATCGAAGCGTTGGAGAAAGTCGGCCTTTCGGATAAGGCAGGCTTTAAAGTCAGAACACTGTCGGGTGGCCAGGCGCGCCGCGTCGAGATCGCGCGATCGCTGATGCATCGTCCGGCTCTGCTGCTCCTCGATGAGCCGACCGTTGGGCTTGATATCGGCTCGCGCGAAAGCGTCATCGGAATTGTGCGCAGCTTGGTCCAAAAGGAACGCCTCGGCGTGCTGTGGGCCACACACTTGATCGATGAAGTTTCGCCAACGGACAATGTGGTTGTCCTGCACAAGGGCAAGGTCTTGTTGTCGGGCACTGTGCCTGACATGGTGAAAGCCGCCGGCACCAGCGACATGCGCGACGCCTTCCGCATCCTAACGGGCACGACCCACGCGGAGGCCGCATGAGCGTCGTGGCAGCAACTGCCGCCGCTGCTGAAGCAGAGCTGGCGACCCACCCCAAGCTTGGGCCGTCGCAGTATTGGGCGTGCTTCAAGGGCATCGTTTGGCGCGAAGTTCTGCGCTTCTTGCATCAAACCGAACGTTTTTTCTCCGCTCTCGTGCGGCCGCTGGTTTGGCTGTTTATTTTCGCGGCTGGGTTCCGTCAGGTGCTCGGCGTCTCCATCATTCCCCCCTATCAGTCGTATGTGCTCTATGAGGAGTTCGTGGCGCCCGGTTTGGTGGCAATGATCCTTTTGTTCAATGCCATGCAGTCGTCGCTATCGATGGTCTATGACCGGGAAACCGGCACCATGCGCACGTTGCTGGTCAGCCCGTTTCCGCGCTCGTTCTTATTGGTCTCGAAGTTGCTGGGAGGCGTGGCCGTTGCCCTCTTGCAAGTTTTCTCGTTTTTGGCCGTGGCTTATGTCTGGGGGATCAGCCCGCCTCCGATCGATACGCTGAAATTGTTTACCGCCTACGCCAGCCCGGATTGGTTGCCAATCTTTGGTGCCATAACTGATCCAATCATAACAGACGTCATGCGCGTGCCGGCGTTTATGCAATCGTTCGCCGGCTATATCACTGTGATCCCGGCCCTAGTTATCGTCGGCCTGATGCTGGGATCGCTGGCTCTCTTTATGTCGTCAGTTATTAAACAGTTGGAGAACTTTGCCGGTGTGATGAACTTCGTCATCTTCCCGATGTTCTTTGCATCTTCGGCTCTGTATCCGTTGTGGCGAATCCGGGAATCGAGCCCGATGCTGTTCGAGATTTGCCGCTTCAATCCGTTTTCCTACTGTGTTGAACTGATCCGGTTTGCGCTTTACGGACAGGTCGATGTCGTTTCGCTGATCATCGTGCTCGGGTGTACGGCATTCTTTCTGGCCGCTGCCGTCTACGCTTACAACCCTTCGAAGGGCCTGATCGCGCGCCGGGGTGGACCCGGCGGCGGGGCCTAATAATTGGACGCAAAAATGACCAAGAAGAAACGAGCCTTATCATCTTTCTTTGTAACATGCCTCGCAATGAGCGGCGGCGTGTCTTTTGTATTGGCGGCCGACAAGTCCAATCCCGATTGGCCCTGCGTGCAAAAGAAGATCGAAAACTTAAGCCCAGCCGCTGTATGGGATGGCCCGTCGTTCGAAGCCGATAAGGATGCGGCCAGCGACCAAAGTTTGAAAGATTTGGTGCTGCAGTTGACGAGCCGCCGGGTGCCGCCAGAACAGGCGGCCAAAGCGATCAGTAAATATGCGGATACATTGGCTGCCGAAAAGAAAGATGCCGCGCTCACCCACCTGTTCGCGGCCGTATTCCAAACAATCGATGGACAACGCAAGTCCGTCATCAATGGGCTTGAAAAGTATTTGCGAAGTCAGCGCGAGCGCTCGGCCCAGGTCGAGCAAATGGGTCTCGATCTCGACAAGCTGCGTGAATCATCGGGCACTGACGACGAGAGTGAAGCCAAGGTTGCCAAAGCTCAGCAGGACTATGATTGGGCGTCACGGATCTTTCAGGATCGCCAACAAAATATTACAGTCGCCTGCGATATTCCCATCATCATGGATCAACGCGCGGGGGAAATTGCCCGAGCCATTCGTGCGGTGATGTCAAAGTAAGGCGTCTGGCTAACGATCTGCCACCGATACACGCAGCGCGCATCGGGGCAGATTATTTTCAAGAAAACTTCAACCGCTGTTCGAGCCCGAGCCCCTTGGCTTCTTCACGCACTTCTGAGTATCTGGGTCGAAGACCTTGCCTTTGCCGCACGAGCCCGCGGCGTCTGCAGCAAACGTGACTGGTGCAGCCGCACTGAACGCAACTGCCACTGTCAAAAGTGCGGCGATAATCGTTTTCATGGCGTTGTCCTTGTTCCGTTGGGCGAAACGCCAGCCTGGCATTTTGAAGCCTGGTTCTCAAAAGGCTGGGGCGCTGTATCTGGTACGCACGGAATTAGCACCGGTTTCATTTTTATAGTGCCTCAAATTCAGTTTTTACGGCGACAATTATCTTGCGGCGGCGTTTCAAACGTGGCTCAACGGTAAAATAAGGCCTGGATCAAAGGGTTATGGAAAACAAGCCGGCACTCAAGACGACCATGGAGGGCGACTACGGCAGTGCCCAGCCAATGAGCCCCGGTGTGATCCGCGTCGTTGCCAATAATCCCGGACCATTCACGTTTCGCGGCACCAATACTTATCTCGTTGGAACGGCAGAGCTGGCCGTCATCGACCCAGGCCCAGACGATCCGGTCCACATTGAGGCTATCATTCGTGCCGCTAATGGCCGCCCGATCAGTCACATCCTGATGACGCACGCCCACCGCGATCACATCGATGGTGCCCATCGGCTGAAGGCAGCAACAGGCGCGCCGACCTATGCGTACGGCCGGCGCGGTGCGTCTGCTCCGGATATCGGTCCGGCCGGCAAACGCTACGTCAACGACGAATACGTTGCCGATCATCAACTCGCAGACGGTGATCGCGTCATGGGTGATGACTTTGAACTGGAAGCGCTCCACACCCCTGGCCACGCTCCCGACCATTTGTGTTTCTCGCTCACGGGTCGCAAGCTGCTGTTTTCAGGCGACCATGTTATGGCGTGGAATACCACGGTCATCGCGCCGCCGGAGGGCCGTATGGCCGACTATTTGGCCTCTCTCGAACTGTTGATGAGGCGCACCGAAAAACTTTATTGCCCCGGCCATGGTGGACGATTGGAAGAGCCACAGCGGATGGTCAAAGCCTTCCTCATTCACCGCCGCTCGCGTGAATTGTCAATTCTTGAAGCGATCAGAGATGGCAAGCGAAACGTTGGCGAAATCGTGCCACTCATCTACCGGGATCTCGATCAAAAGTTGGATACCGCCGCTGCGTTGTCGGTGCTTGCCCATGTGGAGCACCTTATTGAACGCGGTCTGGTGAAGAGTTCCGGGGTTCCGGCCTTTTCTTCCGCGCTTTCTCTGGCTTAGCGTCATCGTCTTTTGATTTGTCGTCTTTCTGTTTGCCCAACGGTTTGATGCGCTCGCCATCGGCGGAGGGAACCGTCTCCTCAAGTCTGGCGACGATATCGCGCAAAATTGCGCGGACGCGTTCCGCGTTGTGCCCAAAATCATAGACGCCAAAGCGCGAGGCCGAACGGACATCGACGCGGGAACGCTCGGCGTTGCCTGAGACGCGCACGGCAACGTCATCATAGAACCCAAAAACAAGGGTGCGGTCTTCGCCTTCGATCAGGCCAGATGGATCGTCATTCAAGATTTTGTAGTGCAGGCGGCGTAGGACATCGCCAGCGAGTTCGCGCACTTCGTCGAACGAGCGGCCGATCTCCAACGTTTTCAGATCGGGATAGGCGGCCGTCTGCAGGGCCGCAAACTGTTCCGGGTAGGCCGCGGGATTGCCGCCGCCATCGCGGCGCTTGGCCAATTCGACGAATGCGGGCGGCGTGCGGACGTCGGTTGTGATGTCATTGATGGCTGGATAGTCGCGAGCCAGCACCGCAACCGCGCCGACGGCGGCAAAAATCATCATACTAATCCCAATGCCGACGACGCACCGCGCCGCTCCGCGGTCGCCATAGCGCCATACGCCAACCGCTCCGAACACACCGAGACACAGGGCCAGCAACTCACCGGCCAACCCGGCGGCGACCAAGTTCATCGCTGATGGCGTCGATAGACCGACCCGATGCAAGACCGCAGCCATCAGCAGTACAACCAGTGAGAATACGGCGATCCGGCTGGTCCAACGGCTAGCCGCTGGTATTTCGTGGTTTTCCCCTCTACGCATCGATCCGTTTCGCCGCCGTTCGCTCTAATAAGTTGATTTGAACCTAACGGCAGAATCGGCCGACGTATAGGTTCGTGCGTTTTTGGCCGTTGATATTCAGCCCGTCCGCGGGCGCTTTTTGAGGGGTGGCAGATGCCACACGCGCGTTACAACTCCGTTTTTATCATAGGGCTAAGTATGATGAGCCTTTGTGGTGGCAGCGCGACTGCCGGCGAGGCACTGCGTGTTTTGAGCCTGTCTGCGGCTGATGCTCCAGCAATCCAGGCGCCGGCAAAAGCTGCCAATCCAGCTCCCATGTGGCGGACAACCTTCGGGTCCGAGCGCAAGACGATTGAAAAACGTTCCGCCCCGGCGCTTGGCGTCGAAGCCGACGTCGTGTTGCTGCAGAATGTTACCAATTTGCTCGCGCTCAGGCGAGCGTTTCCGCCGAAGTCTTGGCGTATCATCGTATCACGGCAGATGGTGCTGACCGATGATCCGCTTGATCCCCGGTCGGGTGAAGCGGTGTCGCGCAATCCCGCAACGGCGGTGGCGGTGCGCTATCAATCCGGCATTCGTGTCGCTGGCCAAGAGCATTTGTTGGCGTTGGCGTCGAGGACGCAACTCGCTGAGGCTGCTAAAATTGCGGGTGCTCCAGAATTGTCAGCGGCGCCATTGGTGGCCGCTACGGCTGTCAGGCTCAATCTCAACGGCCGGTTTGCATGGGTGGTGTCGGCGGTATTTGACGAAAGCTGCGCTATTCCCGGTCCCGTTTGCCCGCAACGCGCGCGCCTCGATGCCTGGATTGACGAACGTCATAAAATGGGCGAGGCGGTTATTGCGGGCGGCTTGTTGCGTGATGGATCGGCCGCTGGAACTGAGTGTGCAGCTCAGTCAGTTGTGGTCATTCCAGCCCGCGACGGCCTAACAAGGACGTCCACCCAAGCAACCAAGCGCGATCTCCTCGGCTGCGCCGCGTCTGTCGACGCTGGCGGTTAATGATCAACACGGCTCTCGCAATCCGCTCCGGCCATCCCTACGTTACACTGATGGACCTAAGGTACGGCCTACCGGCCGGGGCGCCTCGCGGCCATGGTATTTAGTCCGGTCTAACAGCCGGTCCGCCTTGCGGCCTTCCGCTGGCGCGGCTGTAGGATCAACAACTTCTTCAGCCCGCGAGAGCGGGCTCAGGCCGCAAGGCGGCCTGGCCGTTAGGCGGTAGTTTAAGGAAGGCGTCACTTCAGCCCGCGAGAGCGGGCTCAGGCCGCAAGGCGGCCCGGCCGTTAGGCCGTAGTTGAAAAAATGGCCGGTAGGCCGGACTTAAAGCAAAGGAGTTCCCTGATATGCTCGATGAAGCGACAGTAAAGGGCCGGATTATTGCCGCCGCGATGCGGTTGGCAGCCGCACGTCCGTGGGACGAGATCACACTCCGCGATATCGCCGATGGGGCTGGCATTGGTCTGGTTGAGATGCGCCACGAATTCCCGTCGAAGGGCGCCATCATAGCGTCGTTCATTCGTGCTGCCGACGATGCGCTCTTGGCCCGCGCTTCGCGACCGGCAGCTGACCAGCCGGCGCGTGACCGGATTTTCGATGTCATCATGGGGCGCTTCGATGTGTTAGCTCCCTATAAGCCCGCTCTTAAGTCAATCGCCGCCAGCCGCGTGATGGACAGCGCCGTTCTCAAAAAAGCATGGGCCTCGCAAGCGTGGATGTTACATGCTGCAGGCATTGGCACCGATGGTCCGTTAGGGTCGGTGCGGGTGATGGGTCTCGGCACGGTCTACGGATCGGTGATGCGGACCTGGCTGGAAGACGCCGACCCGGGTCTGGGCCGCACCATGGCTGCACTCGACCGGCGCTTGAAGCGCGGCGAAGAAGTGATGCGCACCGCCAATTCCTTTGCCGAAGGCGTGGCCTCGGTCATGGACCGGTTGCGCGGCAAGGCCAAGGAAAGCCCTGCTGAAGACACGCCGCCAGCATCTGAGGCGCCGGTGACTCCTAACGCTGCCTAATTCACCGGCCACTGCATATTGCGTTTGCCAGTGGTCAGGTGTTAGCCTTTGACGATGTCAATGCTGCTGACCCTTGCGATTGGATTGCTGCTCGGCTTCGCCCTCGTCGGCTGGCTTGCGGACCAACGCGCGCAAAGCCATGGCGAACAGAAACCACATCTGGCGTTTCTGCCCGGCGATTTCAAATACGAAAGCCCGAGCGGCAACTTCAAAGTCTATTTCCCCATCACAACCTCGATTGTCTTGAGCATCGTGCTCAGTTTGTTTCTCAGGATTTTTGGGTAGCGGTGGTCGAGCGAATGTACTCAATCGCCCCCGTCTCGGATTGTTAGAATAGTTTGTGAGGGGTTCTCGTGGCCCAGGATACGGTCGCTCGCGCACAAAAGCCAAAAGTTTTCATATCGTACTCGCGCAAAGATATGGCGTTCGCTGACCGGCTTGAGTCAGCGCTCCAACTTCGCGGTGTCGAGCCGCTAATTGATCGCGACGAGATTTATGCTTTTGAAGACTGGTGGAAACGCATCGAGGCGCTCATCGGCCAAGCAGATACGATCATCTTTGTATTGAGCCCTGAGGCCGTCGGGTCAGACGTGTGCCGGAAAGAGGTGGCCTTCGCCGCGTCACTCAATAAGCGCTTTGCGCCGATTGTTTTTCGGCGCGTAGAGGACAAATCAGTACCGGACGAACTTGCGCGGCTTAACTTTATCTTCTTTGACGATGAGCAACGATTTGACGAAAGCCTCGACCGCCTTACCGGCGCGCTTGAGACCAATATTGATTGGGTTCGCCAGCATACCGAATTCGGCGAAGATGCACGAATTTGGGAGGCCGCAAACCGGTCCCAAGGTCTACTGCTTCGGTCTCCTACCTTAGAAGCGGCGGAACGCTGGATTGCTTCACGCCCCCCAAATGCGCCAGCGCCAACCGTCGCAACCCAAGCCTTCATTGTTGAGGGCCGGCGCGCCTCGACCCGGCGGCGCAACCAGCTAACGGCTGGTCTTGCCACCGGATTGGTGCTGGCCTTGGGGCTTGCCGGTCTGGCCTACTGGGAACGCGGCAACGCTCAGAAAAATGAGGCGCGCGCGGTCCACAACGAGAAAATTGCGGAGGAGCAACGCACGATAGCGGTCCACAACGAGCAGCGAGCCGTTGCCAACGAAAAGATCGCCAATGATCGCCGCATCGAGAATCTTAAATCGGACTCGTTGCGAACCGCGGTTGCTGCCCAGCAACTTGTGGACGAGAACAAGCCCGCTCTTGCTCAGGCGATTGCGTTAGAGGGATTGCCAGGTCCATCTGCACCTGATCGCCCTTTGCTCCAAGAATCGTTCAAGTCTTTGCAACGCGCCGTTCGAGCCGACTTGTCATTGGTGGAGCTCTCAGTCCCAGGCGAAAACATCATGAGTGGTGCCTTCACACCCGACGGCAAGTTTTTGCTGACAGGCTCACACGCTGGCACTCTGACGGTTTGGGATCTAGCCGACTATTCAAAGCGCCATGTCATAAAGACTGAAGATGATACAATCACGCAGATTGACATCAGCCCCGATGGCAAGTTGGCGCTGATTGCGGGCATAAAGAAGCCTGCCATTTACGATATCGCGACTGGAAACGCTGTCATTGAATTTCAGCGATTCGAAAACACCTACGCACGGACGGGCCGGTTCAGTCCGGATGGGTCGAAATTTGCGCTCGGTTTTCAGGATAATCATGCCAGGATTTACAGCACGTCGTCCGGTGCTCTCCTTCATGAGCTTTCTGGTCCCACGGATTTTGCGCAAGCCTACAGCCGCCGTGTTGCCAGCGTTTGGGGCAGCGTGGGCAATAGTGGAAGCGCTGCAGACCCAATCATATGGGCGGTGGAAGAGGCCAACTGGCGAATATCCGGCGGGATGACGGATGTGCTGTTCAGTCCAGATGGGTCACTTCTCGCGACAGCCGGGAACGGGGACGCAGAAGGTGCAGCGCGATTATTTAGTGTTGGGGATGGTTCACTTGTTGCAACTCTCAGAGGTGAGAGCCTTACAAACAATTATAATAATCAGCGTATGGCCTTCAGTGCTGATGGGCACATGATTGCCGTAGCAGAGCGTGATCACAAGATCAGGGTCTGGGGATCACCAAGTGGTCAACCGATCCACACACTCGTTCATACTGTCGATGCGGCGTGTATCGTTTTTGACAAGACCGGCCAATTCCTTGCAGTGGGCTTCGATGACGGAAGTGTGCGGATCTGGAGCATGGCCGACGGTGTTCTAATCTCAGTCCTCGCGGCGCACGACGGCGAGGTGCAGGCGATCCAATTCAGTCCCGGCGGACAGCTTTTGGCGACAGCTTCGGACGATCGCAGCGTTCGGCTATGGTGGAACACTTTGTCCATTAAAGAATGCACGAAGGAAGACCGTCAGAACTGCGATTCAAGCATGCGTTTAGCCGCGACATTTCGTGGCCATGCCGACACTATCCAGCAGATCCTATTTAGTCCCGATGGTAAAACGCTGGCGAGTCTCTCTCGCGATGAAACCGTGAGACTGTGGCGCACGCGCGACCCGGGCACGGAGACACTTTCCCCTGTTGAAACCAAAAA
This sequence comes from Hyphomicrobium sp., assembly GCA_031380225.1. GTDB lineage: Bacteria > Pseudomonadota > Alphaproteobacteria > Rhizobiales > Hyphomicrobiaceae > JANNFX01. Next base: position 2,592 of record JANNFX010000238.1, on the reverse strand, counting down.
AGACGAAAGCATTGATACAATCGGATTTGTTGAGCCAGAGTTGGGCCTCGAGTTCTCGAAAGATGGAAAGCAGCTGCTTGCCTATAATCACTTTAGGCGGCTAACGCTCTGGGAAATCGAAGGTGGCAAGGCGCTTTGTGATATTGAGGGATCTCGCATTTCACACAACCCGATGGACGGAATGATGCAAGTCCACGGCTCTCCCACCGATGCCCGGTCTGCGGATTGCTCACAGGCCGCAGAAGATTCCATCGCAAACAGTGAATTAAGTTTGCGGGAGAAGCTTGAGAAGAAGGAGAAGAGGTCTGAGCCTGACTACTACTGGATGATCAGTCCAGACGGAACCCGCGCAATTGTCCACCAAATTGTTAATCAAGATGAGTCGTCCATCAGCATCTCGGACGGCGACGAAAGACAGCTGATCGATGTCGCCACCGGTCAATCCCTTACGGCGCTTAAGTACTACGGGAGAAATCCCAAAAAATATTACTTCAGCGCCGATGGGAGCACGGTGATCGGTGCGCTTGCGGGAGCGGACAAGACTGATCAGCAAAAAGAGATTGATAATGGCGGTGAGTACGCAATTTGGGATACGCGAACAGGGCGCAATCTGGGATCGTCCGGGTTGTTTACAGTGAATTTCGATCTTGTCGGAATGTCCAGCACCGGCCGCAGTTTTGTGCTTGGTTCCAGCCGCAATTCCGTGGTGGTGTCCGTTTCCGTTAAAGACGGAGAGTTACCTCAGTGGAAACGTATGCAACGTCAAACGCGGCCGGTCTCAGCTGTCGGCATGTGTGCCACGGGGGATCAGATCGCAGTCTCGTCGGACCAGTCTATTGCCCTTTATGATCCTGGGGACGGCAAGCTCATCGCAACAATGTTTGCGGGCCGGAATCCGCTAAAGAAGCTTCTGTATTCGAAAGATTGCCGCCTGTTAGCAGGTTGGGATTCTGGCAATACGGTGTGGCTTTGGGATCTTGAAACCCGGATGGCGCTGGCCTCCGTTCCGCAACAGATTTCACCATTAGCGATAAAGTTCGCGCCCGACGGCCGGCATCTTGCCGTGCAGACAATTGATGCAGCCGTCCACGTTATCATGACTGATTTCGGATGGTTGCACCTCGCAGATCCACAAGATCTGACCGATTGGACCCGGGGATCGCTTTCTGCTTCGTTGACGGCCAACGAGCGCCAGCGCTTCCGCCTCAATGACAGCGATGACAAAGCGATAAACACACTTTTGATTGATCTGAACCCCGCCGTGGTTGCAGGACCCTGGTCAGACGACCAACTCGCCGAACTGTTAAAATATGCGACGCAGATCGCGTACTCGCTTGGAGTGGACGGGGCGGCCTCTGCTCTTAGAACTGTCGCATCGGCGTACGACGGCAAAACTGCCAACGCGGCCATGCAACTCGCTTTGGAAATTGACCGTCAAGCCAGTTCCCCAAGCGACTTAGAACTTGCATATGTCTACTTCCAAATAAGCCAGCGGCTTGTGCGCGTCAGCGCACCGGAATTGGTCGACGAGAACCTTCGGCAGCGCGTTGAACAACGTCTTAGGATTTTGCCCCGCCAGCTTTCTCCGCCGGTCCTGGTCAAGCTATTTCGAGCGGCTCGCGAGTGGTCTCCGAAATAACCTCCTCGCCCCTCACTTCAACAGCCTGCCCTCAATCTGAATAATGCAGCTGTCGATGTTGGTGACGACGTCTTCGAGGTTGGCTAAATCTTTCCCGATTGCAGTCGCATCCGCTTCGGCTTGCTTGTCACGGAAGGCGTGGCCGACGCGGGCGGCGATGCCCGTGACGCCGCCTTTCTTGAGCGCCTTCTCATGTGCCGCTTCAGCTTTCGCGACCGCAGACCTGTTTGCCTTCAGCGATTTCTGAAGCCGCTTCTTTAGAAGCCCGAGCTCTTTCTTGCGGTGCCGCAGTTCCTTGATCGCAGCCTTGGCCTCGAACGAGGACGTGACTTGAACAAGGACCTCGGTGCCTTCGACACGGGCGTAGGTCATGGGGCGCAATTGCATTGGTGGTCCGGCAGCCTCTGAATGAATCTCAGGCGTTCCTAAACGGCGTTCCTAAACCATGTTCCGCTTGACGTCATCCGGGTTGGCGGGTTGTCAACCGGCCACCCAGCCCGCATAGTCCCGCGCGCTAGGTTCCAATTGAGCTGGACTGGACCAGCGCTTCAAATGCAACTAGATAACCCGCTCATTTCCAAGCGTTCGACGGCCAAGACTGCAAGAACTGAACCGGACAGCACAAAATGGCCTATTGGGAACCTGTGCCCATTGCGTGTAATCAAACCGACCGCGATGCCTGATACGCGGGCCTTGAGCTACAACTTAGGACGTCTCGACACATGACTGCAGAAACGGCCACTGCCAAACCCATCAGCTTCAAAGTTGGCATCATTCCGGTGACGCCGTTCCAGCAGAACTGCTCGCTGCTCTGGGATGAGGCAACAATGGTTGGCGCGGTGGTCGACCCAGGCGGCGACCTTGACGTCATTCAATCGGCGATCGCCAAAGTGGGCGTGACGGTTGAAAAAATTCTGCTGACACACGGCCATATCGATCATGCCGGCGGCGCC
>JANNFX010000235.1:0-11110 GCA_031380225.1 Hyphomicrobium sp. | reverse complement strand
ATTTAGATTTTTGACAAAATACCGATTTCAGTTTTATTAACCATGCTATTTCAGATTTTGTAAATCGTAAGCATGGTGAGGTGGACGTCAGCCTTCTTGTACTGCGTCCTAAGAGTTGCTTGTGAATAACTCCGTCAAATTGCTGTTGTCCGAGCGTGCGCGCCACCTCATCCAACGCATTTCAAGTCCACTTCGCAATTGGGACTGGCCAGTGGCGCCGTATTGGCTTGCCACCGCACTATCGGCACTCTCATTTCTCATGGCACTCAGCCTGCTACCAGCGCCATTGACGGCTGCGCATTGGTTCGCCACTGCGGGCGTCGTGCTGGCACTGATCGCGCTGGCATCGGTGCCATCAATTGACGAGCATTCTGCAGCGCCAAAATCCGGCGGGTCTATCTTTGGCGAGCGCCTTGAAAACCGTCTTGAGCAATTGCAAGATGTGCATTGGGCAATCACGGAAAATGAAACCCGGCTCCGCGATTTGCTCGACAGCCAGGACGACATGATCCTGCGCCGGGATAGCTTCGGCCGCATAACATTTGCCAACAAAGCTTTTTGCGAGGCGTTCGGAGTTGATCCGCAAAAAGTCGTGACCAGCAAATTTGCTCCAGTTGTATTGGATCGCGACGACAGCCGCAGTGAAACGGTAAGCGAAGCGCGCTCACGCGCCGTTGAACTGGTTGAAACATTGTTTGGTCCGCGCTGGATCGCTTGGGAACACCTGCCGCGCCCACATGCCGGCACGCTGGCGGAAACGCAGATCACCGGCCGCGACGTCACCGCCGAACGTGATGCAGATGTAACATTACGTGACGCGCGCGATCAGGCGGAAACGGCCAATCGTGCTAAGTCGCGGTTCCTGGCTGCAGTCAGTCATGAAATTCGCACGCCAATGAATGGTATTCTTGGCATGGCTGGTTTGTTGACCGACACGCCGATGGCGCCAGATCAAGCGACCTACGTTCGTGCCATCGATCAGTCTGCCAAGAATCTCTTGGCGTTGATTGATGAAATCCTCGACTTCTCCAAGATTGAGGCCGGTAAATTGGTGCTCAACGACGAGCCCTTTTCACTTGAAACGACAGTGCAGGCGGCAGTCGAGCTGCTCGCGCCGGGCGCTGAAGAAAAAGGTCTCGATCTGGCTTGGATCATTGGCCCTGACTGCCGCGCTCAATTCAAGGGCGATGCTGCGCGCGTGCGCCAGATCGTGCTCAATTTGATATCGAACGCGATCAAGTTCACCGATCAGGGCGGCGTGCTGGTCACAGTCGCACGTAAGCCAAGCGAAACAGACAATGGCCGTGCATCGCTTCGCATTACCATCACTGATACGGGCATCGGGCTCAGTCAGCCGGAGCAGACCGCGATCTTCTCAGAATTCGAGCAAACCGATGCGGCCATCAAGCGTCAACGCGGCGGAACCGGTCTAGGCTTGACGATTTCAATGCAGTTGGCGCGTGCAATGGGTGGCGACGTGACCGTCGTCAGCGCGCCCGGGAAAGGCTCAGCCTTTACCGTTAGTCTCGATTTAGAAGAAGTTGCAGGATCAGATCAGCCTGCTGAAGCCGCCGCAAGCACCGAGGTCGTACTTGTTGCCTCAGATCGCATCATCGAACGCCAAGCGCTGATCCTGACAGTGCGCAACGCCGGCTTCAAAGCAGTCGAAACGTCGAGCGCCGACGCTTTGGGGGCGATTGAGGAAGCCGCCAAGGCAGGACGCCCACTGACGCGCATCATCGTCGATGGTGACTGCGATACCGAATTGGCTGGCGTCATGCTTGAGCGTGCCAAAGACCTTGCAGGTGCGGTTAGCGTCAAAGGCTTGGTCCTCGTCGGCACGTTGGGCCGTAAGAGCCTGGATGCGTTCCGCGCCAATGGCTACGATGCCTACATTGTCCGCCCCGTGCGGCCGCAATCGCTCATCGATCAGTTGAGTGATGTGCCACTGGAACGGTCGTCCGACGCCAACGCTGCCGGACAGCCCGCCAACCCCGGCGCCGCCGCCGCTGATTCACACGCCAAATCCAAAATCAAAGCCGCGCTGCGGAACCAAAGGATCCTGCTGGTCGAAGACAATGCGGTCAACGAGTTGCTGGCCCGCCGTCTTTTGGAAAAGGCCGGTTGTGAGGTCATTACCGCCACCGACGGCATTGAGGCTGTTGACATGGTCGATGAAGTCCGGACCTCTGGCAAGCCGCCGTTCTCGCTGATCCTGATGGACGTCCAGATGCCGCGCTTGAATGGCGTTGAGGCCGCCCGCACTATTAAAGCAAATTATGACGCAGACCCGGCCAAGAAGCCGTGCCCGCCAATTGTGGCCATTACGGCCAATGCTTTCGCTGAAGACCGGCAACGCTATCTCGATGCCGGTATGGACGATTATTTGGCCAAGCCGTTCGATGCCCAGGGTCTCAAGGCTCTCTTGGAACGTTGGGCAGGAGCTGTTCCGGTCCGGCGGCGCAAAAGCCACACCCGTGGAGCGGCGTGACAACGGGCCGATGGTCGCTAGCCGGTTGTCGTAATATCGTCGCTGAATTGTGGCGGGATATCACGACGCTCAGCGGAACCGATTCTCACGATGCAACACGATACGACGCTGATATCCAGTTTGCGGCCCCGGGTAACTGGCCAGCTTAAGCGGCGGTTTTTGAAATCGCGGCCGGTGAAGGCTGTCCGTCCCTGGTTTCGCGAACATTCGCCCGAAAAGGTCTATGGCCGGGTTGGTCCGTTGGAAGTCCGCATGGCGCGGACGCGCGCTGATTTGTTGAGTGCTCAGCGGCTGCGCTATTCTGTATTCTACGAAGAAATGTCGGCGATGCCTGGCCGGATTGCCGCCATGCGCCGCCTCGATCAAGACGCTTATGATGGCGTTTGTGATCATTTGCTGGTCGTCGATACGGCGCCGGCCGGTATCAATCCTCAAGGCTGGACCAGTGGCCGCAAGCCGCGCGTTGTCGGGACGTATCGCGTGCTGCGCCAAGATAAGGTGCCGCGCGAACTTGGGTTCTATACCCAATGCGAATACGATATTGCGCCGCTGATAGCGCACCGCGGGCCTGATACCAATTTCATGGAACTCGGACGCTCGTGCGTGCTGAAACCTTATCGAAACAAGCGCTCGGTCGAATTGCTGTGGCATGGGCTATGGACCTATGTGCGCGAACACAAAGTCGATGTCATGATCGGCTGCGCCAGCTTCGAGGGCACTGATCCGAATGCCCACGCCATGGCGCTGAGTTTTCTCCATCACCATGCTTTAGCGCCGCCTGAGTGGCGCTGTTCGGCGCACGCACACCTTTATCAGAATATGGAATTGCTGCCGAAAGAGCAGGTCGACATGAAGGCGGCTCTGAAGGCGATGCCGCCGCTGATCAAGGGCTATCTGCGGCTCGGGGCTTATATCGGTGATGGCGCGGTCATTGACCGCCAATTTGGCACCACAGATGTCCTGATCATTCTCCCAGTTGAAAAAATCGACCCGCGTTACTTCGATAAGTTCGGCGCGCCAGATGAAGTCCGAAGCCGGATATCGGTGGACGCGTAGGACGTGTGCGGCTGCGTCGAAAACGACAGCGGCCGCAAGAAGCCTCGCACGCATTACGCGAAAATGAGCGCTGTTTCGTAAGTCTCAAGAATTCGGAACTGTCCAGGCGCAAGATCCACGGGCAAGATTAAGCCGCCGATGCGATCGCGATGCAGTGCTTCAACGTGGTTGCCGAGCGCTGCAAACATGCGGCGCACTTGATGATAACGGCCTTCAGTCAAAGTGACGGAGACCTCGGGTGCGCTCGCTATTGCGCCGGGCACGATCTCCATGGCGACAGGTAAAAGCGGCTTGTCCTCGCCGTCCAGCATCAGTTGCCCCGACGATAGGGCATCGGCCTCGTTGCCTTTCAGCGCTCGCGCGAGTGTCGCGATGTAGCGCTTCGTGACGTTGCTTTTTGGCGAGATGATGCGATGGAGGAGTGCGCCATCGTCGGTCATCAGCAACAGGCCCGATGTCTCCTTGTCGAGACGTCCGACAGTCGAGATTGTTGGTTTTCGGTCTCGCCAGCGCGGCGGCAGCAGTTCGTAAACCAGCGGTCTGGCTTCCTTATGGCTACAGGTGACGCCAACAGGCTTGTGCATCATCAAGATGAACCCTGGCGGCGGGTCCAGAGCGGCGCCCGCAATTTGCAAACGCTGGCTGAGTGCAGGTGAAATCGGAACGTGTAGATCCGCGCCGGCAACAGCCACGCCGTCAAGGGTTATGCGTCCGAACTTGACCATTGTCTGGATATCTTTGCGCGACCCATAGCCCATGTTGGCCAGCAGGCGATCGAGACGGAGTGTCGGGATTGAGGGGCTCATTGGCGAGACTTCGCGGGTCGGGTGTGCATAGTTGCCCTTGCCGCCACCGATGCCTTGCGGGCCGCGTAGATTTTGAACCCGTGCGCAGTCGCGACTTGATCAATGGTTTGAAACAGCGGCTTCAAAGTTGCTTCATACGGTAGATGCCGATTGGCTGTCAGCCACAACATGCCACCCGGCCGCAGCATCGCCGCTGCTTTTTGAATGAAGGCCTGGCCGAGAGCAGGGTCATCTTCCCCGTTGGCGTGAAACGGCGGATTTGTGACGACGAAATCGAGCCCGGTTGGCAGAGTGATAGGGCTCCGTATATCGGCCCATAATGTCGTGACACCGTCACCTGGTACATTCCGGCGCGCGACTGTCAGCGCGCGTTGATCAATATCGATGAGAATGATGCGCGGGCTTGCGGCGCTGCTTCGGACTGCACGGGCCAGAACACCAATCCCGCAGCCCAGGTCCGCGCCATGGCCTTGGAGCGTCGGCAAATGATCGAGCAGCAATTGGCTGCCGGGGTCGATGCGATCCCAGTTGAAAAGGCCCGGCTGTGACCAGAGATCAAGCCCGGGTAGCAGCCGTGGCTCGCCGGCCGCAATGGCATCGTCAAGGCCGGTTGGATTTTCCGGGCGCGTGGTGCGGACGATCTGATGCTTGCGTTTATGGCTCGATTCAATCGAGCAGCCGAACGAGATGAGTTCGTCTGCCAGCCTCATACCGCCCTTGGTGTTGGCTGCTAAGGCGATCAAGCTTCCGCCCGGCACCAATGCGCGCAATGCCATGGCCATGACCGCGCGCCGCTCTACAGTGCTTGCTGGCGCGTGCATCACAAGGCTTCCGCAGGACGCGGGCTGCAGGTCTGCCAGCTCGATCGCGCCCGGGACTTGCGGCGAACACTGTACGCTTCGGTCATCGAGTTCGACGAGATCGGCTGGCACACGACCGTATACGGCATTGATAAGTGAGGGCTTGGCCAAGGTGCGTTGCGTTTCTCTCGGTTGGAAATAAAAACGAGTAGGTTGATCTCTAGTTTAAACAGTTGCTTGCATTCGTCAAAGTGGCGAAGCGCAATGGCGTCACCGCCCCAGCCAGCCGGCCTCAAATGCGGCGATGACGGCGAGGCTGATTGCACCGATCCATAATGCCAAGCGGCCGGACCACGACCGGCGCGAATCTTCGCGAGCAAGTTTGGCGATGGTTTCATCATCAAGCCGAAGGCCGGTACGCGTCATGTCAGAAAGTGCAACAGCTGTGCGTTCGGCTTCTTGCAATAAGCGCGGCACATCAGCCATGACTTTGGCGATTGTGGTCGCACCTTCACCGGCTTCGCGCATGCGGCCCACTGCGCCTAAATTATCTTCCATCCAACTTTTTGCGACCGGCTCGGCTGCCGAGAACAAATTAAGATGCGGATCGAGCTGCCGCGCCACGCCTTCGACAATCACCATGCTCTTTTGCAGCAGGATGAGTTCGGGCCGCGTCTGCATGTCGAACACGTCAGTGTATGCGAACAGTTGTCCCAAGAGATCGGCCATCGACACTTGATCGGCCGGACGGCCATGGATCGGCTCGCCCACCGCGCGTAAGGCCTGTGCGAACACTTCGACCGGATGATGCGGAGGGACATACCCGGCCCAGAAATGCACTTCCGCCGCGCGCGTATAATCGCGGGTGATGAGCCCGTGTAGTATTTCGGCCAGGAACCGGCGTTCGCGCCCGCCAAGCCGGCCCATAATGCCAAAATCGACAGCCGTCACACGGCCCTTGTCATCGACGAACAGATTGCCCTGATGCATGTCGGCGTGAAAGAAGCCGTCGCGCATGGCGTGGAGCAGGAATGAGCGCAGCACCGTCAGGCCAAGCGATTTCAGATCATGTCCAGCGGCCAGCAACCGGGATTTATCGGCAATCTGGATGCCGTCGATCCATTCGGTGGTCAGCACGCGCCGTTGCGTGCGCTGCCAATCGACAGACGGAATGCGAAACTCCGGCTCGGACTTGATGTTCTCTGCCATCTCCGACATGGCGGCGGCTTCGAGCCGCAGATCCATCTCAAGCTCGGTAGTGCGTTCGAGATTGTCGACGACCGCCAGCGGCCGCAAGCGCCGCGACGGCTCATGGAAGCGCTCAACCAATCCGGCTGCGAACTTGTAACTGTCGAGGTCGCGTTTGAAACGGCGCTCAACGCCAGGGCGCAAAATTTTGACGGCCACTGTTCGCCGGCCACCGTTGTCGATCACAACCGCTTTGTGGACTTGTGCGATGGAGGCAGCGGCAATCGGCTCGCTGAATTCTGCAAAGTGATCTTCGAGTTTTCCGCCAAGCGCGTCTTCAACCGCTTGCCGTGCTTCCGTCATGCTGAACGGCGGCAGCTTGTCTTGAAGATGGACAAGATCGCTAGCCAGGTCCGGCCCAATCATGTCGGCTCGGGTGGCCAGGAACTGGCCGAGTTTGACATACGACGGTCCCAATGCATTTAAGGCGCGCGACAGCCGCGTCTCTTTCGGTTTACCGATGTTGAACGGTGCCGCCAGCACGCGCACCGGCCACGTCAACGCAAACGCCACCCTGAGTGGCAATGGAACTGGCTGGCCACGCGGCACGAAGCGCACGCCGTGCTGAGCGAAGACTAGGCCGGCCTTGGCGAGCCTGAGCGTGTTGATGAGGGCGTTGAACATTGCTGAAAGCCGTACTTGCGCCGCGCGCGCCTGACAAGTGCGTCGCGGTCCAACGGGTTAAGATTTTAGAATTCCTCTAAAGGCTTTGCCGCAGCCAGTGTCGATTGACGCCGCCCTGGGTGGCTGATCTACATGCAGGCGCCGTTACCACTTTAACCGATCCCTGGGCCTTGAACCCGGGACATTGGAGTTGACCCCAAATGCCTGTTTTGCCGTCGCGGTTCCTGACCGCTTTCGCCGCCGCTGCTGTCCAGCTTTCGACCTTTTTCGCCCCGCCAGCAGCCGCAGCTGATCCTCAAGAGGTCAACATCTATTCATTCCGCGAGCCGGAACTCATCCGGCCTCTGCTTGACCTTTTCACAACCAAGACCGGTATCAAGGTCCGCATGGTGTTTGCCAAGGATGGCCTCATCGAGCGCATGGCCGCCGAAGGCAAGAACAGCCCGGCCGATGTGCTGCTCACCAATGAGTCTGGCTTGTTGTTCCAAGCAAAGGCAGCCGGTGTCACGCGATCAGTTACGTCTGACGTATTGGAGAAAGCTTTAGTTCCGGGTTTGCGAGACAGTGGCGGGCATTGGTTTGCGCTGACGCGCCGCGCGCGTGTCGTCTACGCGTCCAAGGATCGTGTAGCGCAAAAAGAAATTTCCTACGAAGAACTCGCTGATCCCAAGTGGAAAGGCAAGATTTGCATCCGCTCTGGACAGCACACTTATAACATCGCGCTGATCGCTTCGATGATCGCCAACTTGGGCGCTGAAAAAGCCGAAGCTTGGTTGCAGGGTTTGAAATCCAATCTTGCTCGCAAACCCGCTGGCGGCGATCGCGAGGCGGTGCACGACGTGCAAGCTGGGCTCTGTGATCTGGCGATCGGCAACACCTACTACATGGCCGCAATGTTGAAGAACCCGGACCAGAAGGCATGGGCGAATGCGGTCAATATGCTATTCCCCAACGCCAGCGGCCGCGGCACCCACGTGAATATTTCGGGTGTGGCAATGGCCGCAAACGCGCCTCATCCTGACGCGGCACTGCAACTGATGACATTCCTGGTTTCGCCGGAAGCTCAAGCGCTTTATGCCGAAGCAGACGGCGAATACCCGGCCGTTGATGGCGTCAAGGCTTCGTCGCTCGTTGAAAGCTGGGGTCCGTTAAAGGCCGATCCGATACCTCTGGAAAAAATTGCCGAGTTTCGCAAGGCAGCCTCAGAGCTGGTTGACAAAGTTGGCTTCGACGCCGGACCGGCGAATTGATGAGCGGGTGCGCGCAACGACCACGTTTGTCATCCCGGGGCTTGTCCCCGGGACCCATCGTGCAACGCGCGCGTATTACAATTGCTAGACCTGTAGGTTGGGTTAGGCCGCAGGCCGTAACCCAACATTTATGCGAGCGGCACGATGTTGGGTTACCTGCTGTCGCGGTAACCCAACCTACGGACTTTCCCGCGCAAGCCACCATTGTTGCCTCCCCACAGGTGACATCCTCGGGCTTGTCCCGAGGACCCATTTTTCAACAAGTTCCGAAGTTGAAACGGCAATCGATGCTGCGGCGGCGGGCCCTGCATTTAACTTTATTCGAAGCAGGCAAATGGGTCCTCGGGACAAGCCCGAGGATGACAGCTGGGGGTGTTGATGTACGGCCAAGTCCCGGGATGATATCTCACGGTGCGTGGTGGCGCGAGCAATGACCAATCGCAGCGCCTTATTGACCGGTTGGCCATCGCTTGCGGCGTGGCGGGCGCAGCGGCGTGCGTCGCCGGGCTGGACTGCAGTTGTGGCGGCCATCGTGATTGTCATCTTGGCGCCGGTGGTCTCGATCTTTGTATTGGCCATTTCGGGTGGCGTGTCCACGCTGCCAGGATTGATGCGCCAAGTGTTGCCCGGCGCCTTGATGAACACATTTCTGCTGGCTCTGCTGACGGGCAGCGCAACGCTTATTATCGGCACGGGCACCGCGTGGCTGACCACCATGTACCGGTTTCCAGGCCGCGCAACTCTCGACCGGTTGCTCGTCATCCCGCTCGCCATGCCAACTTACATCGTTGCCTACTGCTATGCAGAGTTGCTCGATTATGCGGGTCCCTTGCAAACAGCGTTGCGCACTGGATTTGGTTGGCGTGGTCCCACCGATTATTGGTTTCCGCACGTTCGCTCTCTAGGCGGCGCGTCGGTCATTCTATCGCTCGTGTTGTATCCTTATGTCTACCTCGCCGCGCGGGCCAGTTTTGTACAGCAGTCGGTCTGCGTTCTTGAAGTTGCGCGTACGCTCGGCCGCACGGCGATGGGGACATTTTGGAACGTCGCTCTGCCATTGGCACGGCCAGCCCTCGCCGCCGGTCTGGCACTCGTATTAATGGAAGTCCTAAATGAACTTGGCGCTGTGCAACATCTCGGCGTTGAGACCTTAAGCGCAAGTATCTACACGACATGGCTGCAGCGCTCGAACTTGGCAGGTGCCGCGCAAATGGCGGCGCTGGTGCTGGTCTTCGTCGCCCTCATTATGGGCAGCGAGCGCACTCTGCGCGGTGGCGCGCAGAGCCATGCTACGACCAATCGCCACCGCTCAATTCCGTTTCAGGATATCGCGGGCTGGAGAGGCTATGCGGCGGCGGCGGCGTGTTTGGTGCCGTTCGTGATTGGCTTCGCCATTCCAGCCGCGGTGCTGATTTACAATGCGGCCAGCCACACCGGCACCGCACTTAGTGGCGGGATATTGAAGGCGGCGATGAACAGCATATTGTTGGCGTCGGTCGCGGCTGTCATCGCCGTCGCCATCGCGCTGGTGTTGACCTATGCGCGCCGTGTGGCCGGCAATGGCTTCACCCGGCCGGCAGTTCGCTTTGCCGGCCTGGGATACGCGATCCCTGGGACCGTCCTAGCGCTTGGTCTTCTCATTCCACTGGCTGGCCTCGACAATTGGTTCGACGGCGTAATGCGGTCCTGGACCGGCATGTCGACCGGGCTTTTGCTGTCAGGATCGATATTCGCGCTGACGCTGGCTTATGTGATCCGGTTCTTGGCTGTGGCGCTCGGCGGTGTTGAAGCCGGCTTTGAGCGCATTTCGCCAAACCTTGATGCGGCAGCGCGCGCACTTGGCGAAACAGCGCTATCGGCACTGCGCCGCGTGCATTTGCCGATCCTGATGCCAGCGCTTGGCGCGGCTGGGTTAACCGTGTTCGTGGACACGATGAAGGAACTTCCGGCCACGCTCTTGCTGCGCCCGTTCGATTTCGAAACGCTGGCTACTCACGTCTACGGTTTTGCCGCCATAGAACAGGTCGAAGCGGGTGCTCTCGGCGCGCTCGCTATTGTTGCCGTGGGTTTGATCCCGGTCATTCTGCTGCACAAGGCCGTCGCTGGCGGGCGTGCGGGAGGCGGCTAGGCCGCCCCCACAACGCACTCTAACCAGGTCCGCTTCGGACCACGATTTACCAGGTCCGCTTCGGACCCATGTCAGCATGGAACAAGCCGCCGCCGTAGTGGTGGACGCCGCCTGCGTTGGCGCGCAGGTAGGCGTATACGCCGCCGTAGTTGCCATGAACGCGAAAGTCGACCGCGTTTCCGCTCAAATGCTGCGAGTGCTTGGCTCCGCCAACGGACGCGTTATGGCCCCTGCTGCGGCAGGTCGAACTGACAGTGACCGAGCCGAAGTTTGAGGCAACGCTGCTGACGAGCGAGACCAGCGAACCGGTCAAGCAGCTTGAGGAAGCCGCCCAACGGACACCACCACCACTGTAGCCGGTCACCTTCTTCTTCGGCTTTGTGGTGTAAGGGCTCGAGTCATCGAGGCCATATTTAAGCGCTGCGTACTTAGTGCCGGATTTCTTGGAATACTTTTTCTTGGCCCCGTAGCCGCTCGACTTGACGGCGGCACTGAAGGCATTCTTCGACTTCGGCTTGCCGACGTAGCCAGCATCGCCGTAGCCGTTCCAGGCTTCTTTGTGTGTTGACAGTGGGTCGATCTTGGTTTTGGCGTTGGCCGGTGCGGCGACGCCGAATGCAACAACGGCCGCCAACAGGCAGCTCAATATTCGAACTATCATCTACTACTCCCCAAGCCCGCATTCGCCATCGAGAGGCACATTGCAG
>JANNFX010000129.1:0-10675 GCA_031380225.1 Hyphomicrobium sp. | reverse complement strand
GGCACGTCGCTGGTGCCTGAACTCGCCGGCCACGCTGGCTGGCCGTTTGGCTCACTGGTGCGTTGGATGATCGAGGACGCGAGTTGTTCGAGGTAGCAGAGGATCTGGGTGCTCAACGGTGGCCGCAAGCGGCAGCCGCGACCCCAGATGCCCGCACTTACGCTTCGCTCCATGCTTATGACGCGAACGGCTCCAACACGCCTCGCCGCATTGGCCGCAAGCGCTGGTTCGTATTGAAGTTTGCTGTTGCTGCCTTTGTCGCTCTGACAGGCGCGGCGGCTTTCAATATATTGACCGGAACACCGCTGACCCAGGCCTTTGCTTGGACCAAGCCAGGGCTCGATGGCTGGGCCCGCACCGCTGGTTTCGGCATCGATACAGTCGTGTTGAGCGGATACAAGTTCACCGCCGATGGCGATATCTTCGATGCCCTCGACTTGCCGAACGCACGCTCGTTGGCCAGCTTCGATACCGATGGCGTGCGCCGCCGCTTAGAGCGCTTGCCGTGGATTGAGACGGCGGACATCACCCGCGTTTATCCCGACCGGCTTGACGTCAAGGTTTCCGAACGCAAGGCTGTTGCTGTCTGGCGGCGCGGCTCTGAAACACTGCTGATTGACAAGTCCGGTAGAGTACTCACCGCCGTCAATCGCAATTCCGAACTCGGCCTGCCGGCTGTTTCGGGCGAAGGTGCGGCGACTGCTGCGAACGAACTGTTCAGCGAACTGGCTCGCTATCCGGACCTCAAATCCAAACTCGACTATGCCGAGCGGATCAGCGAGCGCCGCTGGACATTGCATCTCGCCAACGCAATCACCGTGCATTTGCCGGCCGGCGGCGAAGCGGCTGGACTGGACGCGTTGGCCGAAGGAGGGCGGCTGGCGAAACTGCTTGAGACCGCCAATACCATCATCGACCTCAGAGCCCCGGGCCGCACCGCAGTCCGGCCGCAGCCCGTTCGCGCTGGAGAGAGCTGATGAATTTCGCTGAGCCAGCATCTCAGACCTTTGGAATTCTTGATGCGGGATCGAGCAAGGTTGTCTGCCTGATCGCTGAGCAAAGCGTGGCGGGATTGCGTGTGCTTGGTTTCGGCCACCAGAGATCACAAGGTGTGAAGGCCGGCGTCATCGTTGATCTCGAGCAGGCCGAGCAGGCGATCCGTGCTGCCATTGCGCAAGCCGAGAAGGCAGCCGGGGTTACTCTAGCGTCGCTCTATGTTGCGGTCGCGTGCGGGCGCCTTAGATCCAATACGTTTACGGCTTCGACTGAAATTTTGGCCGCCAGCGTTTCCAATCACGACATCGCACGTTTGATGTCGGGCGCCAGGGCTTATGCCGAACGCGACAGCCGTATGGCGCTGCATATGAACCGGATTACGGTCGAGCTTGACGGCGTTCCGAACAGCCTCGATCCTGCGGGCATGGCGGCTAACGCCATGCGGGCCGAAGTTCATGCCGTGACCGCCGACGGCGCTCCAATTCAAAACCTGATGCTGGTTCTCGAACGCTGCCATCTAGCGGTTGCCGGTCTTTACGCATCGCCGCTTGCGAGCGCGCTGTCTGCGACATCCATCGACGAGCGGCACAGCGGCGTCACAGTGATCGACATCGGTGCCGGCACGGCCAAGTTGGCCGCGTTTTCGGCTGGACAGTTGGTCGATGTGGCGGTCATTCCTCAGGGCGGCCACCAAATGACCGCCGATATCGCCCAATCGTTGCATACGCCCCTCAATGAGGCCGAGCGAATCAAAGTGATTTATGGCAATGTAATCAGTGCCCAGTCTGATCAGCATGAGGTTTTCTCTTATCCCGAAACCGGGTCTGAGGGCCGCATGCAACAGGCGACCCGAGCACACCTCGGTGATCTCCTGCGCCGCCGATCTGCAGACATTCTCGTTTCGCTCATGAACCGGGCTGGTCCTGGTTTCGGGCGCAACGGGGCCGCATCTTCCATCGTTTTGACCGGCGGCGCCTCGCAAATGGCGGGCTTCGCCGAATTCGCAAGCAGTGTGTTGCAGTGCCCCGTGCGTGTTGGCCTCGTACCGCAATTGGTTGGCGTGCCAAAACCAGCGTTGTCGCCGGCACTTGCCACGGCAGCAGGAGTTGCGATGGCAGCGGCAGGAGCGTTTCGGGATCACGCTGGCGTCAAGCCTTCGTCGAATGAAGGCACCTATGTACGTCGCGTTGGTGAGTGGCTGAAGAGTAGCTTCTGATTGGCGTTGCTGGCCGGAAGTCCAGTTCAATTCATGTTTTCAAGCATAACTGTTTCAGTCTCCAAACGTCGCGTTCTAACGGTTCGTTAACGGGCCGGAGTTCAACGTCAATCAGTTCCAGCCTGAGTCGCGGTCCCGCGTTGCGTTGAACCCCCAGTATCGAGACGTCCGATGACAACAAAACCAAATTTGCCGCCTGTTCAGGATTTGAAGCCGAAGCTCACCGTCATCGGGGTTGGTGGCGCGGGGTGCAACGCGATCAACAACATGATCGCTTCGGGACTGACAGACGTCGACTTTGTGGCCGCCAACACCGACGCGCAGTCCCTTGCCGCTTCGAGCGCCGAATATCGCGTCCAGCTCGGTGTCAAACTGACCGAAGGCCTCGGCGCCGGGGCGAAACCAGAAATCGGCGAAGCCGCCGCCGAAGAAGCCATCGAAGAAATCCGTAAAGTTATTGCTGGCTCGCATATGGTGTTCGTTGCTGCCGGAATGGGCGGCGGCACGGGAACCGGCGCTGCAGCGATCATCGCGCGCACGGCTAGAGAAATGGGAATTTTGACAGTTGGCGTGGTGACACGGCCGTTCCAATTCGAAGGCCTTCGCCGCCAGCGTTTGGCCGATGAGGGCGTCCGGCGGTTGCGCGACAACGTCGATACGCTGATCGTCATTCCGAACCAGAACTTGTTCCGGATCGCCAACGACAAGACGACATTCGCCGAAGCGTTCATCCTGGCCGACCACGTGCTCTATTCGGGCGTCGCCTGTATTGTTGATTTGATCGTCAAGGACGGCCTGATCAATCTCGACTTCGCAGACGTTCGCACCATCATGACCGGCATGGGTACGGCGATGATGGGTACGGGCGAAGCCAAAGGTCCTGGCCGCGCATCTGCTGCTGCCGAAGAAGCCATATCCAATCCCTTGCTCGAAGATGTGACGCTGGCTGGCGCTAAGGGCCTGCTGCTGGCCATCACCGGCGGCAACACTCTGACGCTTTACGAAGTCGACGAAGCGGCAAATCGCGTCCGCCAAGAAGTCGATCCCGAAGCGGTGATCATTGTCGGCGCGACCTTCGATGAAACGCTTGGCGACAAGGTTAGAGTTTCGATAGTTGCGTCAGGTATGGCGCGAAATCCCGCGGTCCAACAGGCAGCACAATCGGGCACACGGCCGATGTCGCAGCTTGCTCCGAACTCACCAGTCGCGTCCGCCATTGATCACATGCTGAGCCCGCCGCCGTTGCCGCCATTGTCGAACGGCCCGCGGCCCGACCCTTCTCAAATGGCAAATGACCTCCAAAACCGTCTCGCTGGAATTCTTGAAATGCCAGCCCAGCCGGTTGCCGATGCCAAAGCTTGGGCGTGGCCGGAAACGCGCAAGACTAATTCAGCGCAAGCTCCTGCACCTGCCGCGCAAATGCCACCTCGCGCGCCAACGCCGTGGATGGCGCCTGGCAATGTTCTGATTGAGGAAACTGTAAACTTACAGCCGGCGCCATTTGCGGTGCAATTTGATGTTGGGCAGTATCAAGCATCGCCGCCGCCGTTCGCCCCGTTGCCGCCAGTTGACGTTCGTGGAGCAGGCCGCCGCATCCCAGACGTTTCGGATTTTCCGGTAGTTGGGCAGCGCGACTATCACGCCAAGAAATCAGGCTGGCCCGACCAAGGCCCGCCTCGGGTTTTGGCCGCGCCGCGCAGGCCCGAAACGGCCGAGCGTAAGACCGGATGGTTCGGCCGATTCGCCGGCCGTTTGAGCGGCCAAAGTGATTCGCAAAGCACGAAATCGAATACAACGAGCACGGAGCAAGGTAATTCTGCAAGGGCTGCTCCGAACACGGACGATGGCTTTGGGCGTCAAATGGGTCCGCAAGCCATTCCAGAAACCGCTGAATTACCTGGGTTTATAAGAGGTGGCCGGCGATAAATTCAGTTGCCGGACAGTCTGTCCGGACTGTGTTGAAATTGTGTAACACTACGAAAGAAAGCGTGATTTGTTGCATACAACGATGGCGTCTATCTTCACATTGGAAATCAGATCAACCACCCGGCCTTGTCCATCGTTCGCGTCATCAAGTTTAGCGTTCGTCGTTCAAGAGTAAAGACAAGGGTGGGATACTGAGACAGGGGGCAGCTCGGATCGCAAGCCTGAATGGGCACGTCCAAGCTGCATAGGGATCGAGGGACGGCGCAGAATGTCAAATCGCTTTATCGGCGCTCGGCAAACGACGCTGGCGCGGGAAGTAGAGCTTCAGGGAATTGGTGTCCACAGTGGCGCGCCCGTATCTTTGATCCTGCACCCAGCCGAAGCTGACACCGGATTACGGTTCTTAGTTACGAAGCGCGGACGCGTTGTGGCCGACATCCCGGCCCGCGTCGAAAATGTGAAGAATCTCACTCTATGTACGGTTATCGGTGACGACACAGGTATCTCGGTCGGTACTGTTGAGCATCTCCTCGCGGCACTCCGCGGTCTCTCGATAGACAACTGTGTCATCGAGATTGACAGCAAAGAAGTTCCGATCATGGATGGCAGCTCGGCTGCATTCGTGAGCGCCATTGACGATGCCGGCGTCCGTGAATTGTCGGCGCCACGCAGATTTATCAAGGTTTTGAAACCGATCCGCGTTCAAGAAGGCGCCTGTTGGGGTGAAATCACTCCGCACTCCGGTTTCCACCTCGATGTTGAAATTGAATTCGACACTCCAATCATCGGTAAGCAGCGCCTAGCATACGAAATGAACCCCGGCGTTTTCCGCCACGAATTGTCCCGCGCCCGCACGTTTGGCTTTATGCATGACGTGGAGCGGTTGTGGAAAGCCGGTCTGGCGCTCGGCGCCAATCTCACCAACACCGTTGCCATCGGCGAAGGCCGGGTCATGAACCGCGAAGGTTTGCGCGATCCGATGGAGTTCGTGCGCCACAAAATGCTCGATGCGGTCGGCGATTTGGCACTTTCGGGCTTCCCTCTGCTTGGCGCCTACCGTTCGGTTCGGGGCGGGCATAAGCTCAATTCGATGGTTCTGCAGGCACTTCTGGCCGACACAACAGCTTGGACCGTGACCCAGGCACCGCGCGTGCGTGACATTCCTGTCCGGGCGGCGAGTTACGAAATGGCTGTCGCAGCAGGCGAGTAAGGCCTGCCTATGAAGTTAATTTGACACAAGGGCCGGTTTCGATCCGGCCCTTTCGATTTCCGCTTCCTCATGATCACCATATTCGCGATTTATCCTGGGTTCTGGTGGGGGACGCGATTTCACTTCGGTTGGCAGGTGTGCTAACCGGCTGACAGCGAAGTACGATCCGGGGCTGACGATGCGCCCGGGCATTAGGGGACGGCGAATGACTTTGGCATTCAAAGCTAAGGCATCCAAAGCTGGTCGCGAACTGTCCGGTTGGACGGCAGTTCAGCTCGTGTTGGTATGCGCAGTTGCGCTGGCCGGATGCGCCTCGAACTCAGACCTGACGTCGTCAATCAATTCTGACCCGCCAGAAAAAATGTATGCCGATGGCGATACCGCCATGAGCAAAGGCAAGTTCGAAACAGCGGCTTCAAAATTCGAAGACCTCGACCGCTCACACCCCTATGCGCCGGAAGCGCGGCGCTCGATCGTGCTGGCCGCTTACGCTTATTACAAGGCCGGCAAGACACCTGAAGCGATCGCATCGGCTGAGCGTTACGTCGCTATGCATCCGGGAACAGCTGATGCACCGCTCGCTCATCATATTATCGCGTCGTGTTACTTCGACCAGATGCGTGGCCCCGAGCGTGATCAAACTTCGGCGCGCAAAGCACTTGAACAATTGAAGATCCTGCGCTCGCGTTATCCGGATACCACCTACGGTAAAAGCGCTGAGAACCGCATTCGTATCGTCGAGGACAATCTCGCGGCCGCAGAAATGCATGTCGGCCGGTACTACATGAATCAGGGCAATCAGGCCGGTGCCATCAATCGTTTCAAGACGGTGGTGTCGGACTATCAAACGACCGCGCATGTCGAAGAGGCATTGGCGCGCTTGACCGAGTGTTACATGGGTCTCGGCATTGTCAATGAAGCGCAGACCGCGGCTGCCGTGCTTGGCCACAACTTCCCGGAATCGAAGTGGTATAAAGATTCCTATCAATTGCTCGCATCCAGTGGGCTCGGGCCGCGTGAAGACGGCGAGAGTTGGATATCGAAGGCTTGGAAATCGGCTGTGCCGAAATTCTCGCTCGGTGGCCCGACTTAATTACTCTGACTTCGGCCGCCACGTATAAGCCAGCATAATTTCTGGCGGGTAAGTAACACCCAAAATGATGTCTGGGGTTTTACCAGCCCTACAAATTCGATATGCGTTGTCCCATGGCAAAACGCGCGTCTAAGAAAACCGTATCACCAAAATCTTCGAAGCCAAACGATGTTGGCGCTGCGGCGGAATTCGCGCGTCTCGTTGCTGAAATCAAGCAGCACGACGCTGCTTATTATCAAGCCGACGATCCGCTGGTCACTGACGCCGAGTACGACGCGCTTCGCCGGCGATTGGCCGAACTTGAAGCGCTGCATCCGGAACTTGCCGGCGCCGCCAGTCCCTCCCACACGGTCGGCGCGGCACCCGCAGAAGGCTTCAGCAAAATTCGTCACGCCGTTCCGATGCTGTCGCTCGGTAATGCCTTCGAAGACGGCGACGTCCACGATTTTGTTGCCCGCGTGCGCCGCTTTCTCGGCTTTGACGATCACCAGCAACTTGCCTTTACGGCTGAACCCAAAATTGATGGGTTATCGATTTCGATCCGCTACGAAAACGGCGTGCTTGTGCAAGCTGCCACCCGCGGCGACGGCGCCGAAGGCGAGAACGTCACGGCAAATGTCAAAACCATGAAGTCGATCCCGCACAAACTCTCAGGCAGCGGCGTGCCGGAAATCGCCGAAGTGCGGGGTGAGATCTATCTCAGCCATGCCGACTTCGAAGCCTTGAATGCGGCGCAGACTTCGGCTGGCGAAAAGACGTTTGCCAATCCGCGCAATGCAGCGGCCGGGTCGTTGCGTCAGCTTGATCAGACTGTGACGGCATCTCGGCCACTTAAATTTTTTGCCTATACGTGGGGTGACATGCCAGTGCTAGCTGCAAAGTCTCAGTATGGCATGGTTGCAGCATTCAAAAGCTGGGGCTTACCAGTCAACGGCCGCACCACGATATGCAAGTCGGCCGATGAGATGCTGGTCTACTATCGCAAGATTGGTGAGCAACGCGCGACGCTCGGCTACGACATTGATGGCGTCGTTTATAAGGTCGACGCCATCGACTTACAGGAACGGCTTGGCTTCGTATCGCGCAGTCCGCGCTGGGCCATCGCGCATAAGTTTCCGGCTGAACAGGCGACAACGATCCTCAATGCGATCGATATTCAAGTTGGCCGGACCGGCTCGCTGACACCCGTTGCCAAGCTGGCACCGGTCACTGTCGGCGGTGTCGTGGTATCCAACGCCACGCTCCACAACGAGGACGAGATCGCGCGTAAGGATGTCCGCGTCGGCGATACAGTTGTGGTCCAACGAGCGGGGGATGTGATCCCGCAAGTCGTTAGCGTGATTTTGGACAAGCGGCCCAAGAGCGCCGTGCCCTATGTGTTTCCTGATAAATGCCCAGTATGTGGCAGCGATGCGGTCCGCGAGGCCAGCGACAGTGCCGACGCTGGTGTTATTAAACGCTGCACCGGCGGGCTCATCTGTCCCGCTCAAGCCAAAGAACGCTTGAAACATTTCGTGTCGAGGCTCGCCTTC
Source organism: Hyphomicrobium sp. (assembly GCA_031380225.1). Taxonomy (GTDB): domain Bacteria; phylum Pseudomonadota; class Alphaproteobacteria; order Rhizobiales; family Hyphomicrobiaceae; genus JANNFX01. The sequence goes on along the minus strand of JANNFX010000129.1, from coordinate 2,702 downwards.
GATATCGAAGGCTTTGGCGGCGAACGCATCGAAATGTTTTTCGACAATGGTCTTGTGCGGTCGCCGGCAGATATATTCACGCTGCAAGGCCGGGACGCGAAGTCATCAAGTAAGCTTGCTGACCGCGAAGGATTTGGAGAACGCTCGGCCGCCAAACTGTTTACCGCCATTGATGCGCGCCGCACGATCGGGTTGCAACGATTTTTATATGCGCTCGGTATTCGCCATGTTGGCGAGACGACGTCGAAGGACCTAGCCAAAGCGTTTGGAAGTTTTTCGGCTGTGAGATCAGCAGTTGAGACCGCTGCTGCTGCAAAACCTGGCGCGCATTACAACAGGCTGATCAGTATCAATGGGCTCGGCTTAAAAGCCGCCGGCGCAGTGATGGCGCATGTCACGGCACAATCGCCGGGCGATTTATTTTCCGGCGGAAGCGATGCGTTCGAGGGCATTGCCAAGATCAAGGGCTTTAGGGCGAGTGCTGTCGACGCGCTGCGCCAAGCCTTTGCGGACGGCAAATCGCTTGCTGAAACGGCGCGGCGGGCAGCTCAGGAACGACCCGGCGACGCCTATAAAGAACTCGCAGCAACAAGTGGCATTGGCGAAGTTTCAGCGGATGCTTTGATCGGATTCTTCTCAGAAGCCCACAACATTGAAGCCGTCGAAGCACTGCTTGAACAAGTAACCGTCGAGCCCTTTGTGGCCCCAGTCGCTTTGGCCTCAGCAGTTACCGGTAAGACAGTGGTATTCACCGGCACGCTGGAAAAGCTGTCACGCAATGAAGCCAAGGCCCAGGCCGAACGCATGGGGGCCAAAGTTGCGGGTTCGGTCTCTAAAAAAACCGACTATTTGATCGCGGGCGCGGATGCTGGATCAAAACTCACCGCCGCACGCGACCTTGGCGTTTCGGTCCTCAGCGAAGACGAATGGATCGCGCTAACAAGCGGTTGAGCCGCAATTGACGGCCTTGGCCCGCCCCCCTACGGTGCGGCGCAATATTCGCATCCAAACACTGAAGTGACACTATGGGCTCTGACGCCACCAACACATCCGCTCCGATCCTCGAAGGCCGTTCGTGGCCATTCGAAGAAGCCCGCCGTCTGATCCAACGCTTGGAGCGGACAAAGGACGGGCTCAATAAAACCGTGCTGTTTGAAACCGGCTATGGCCCGTCGGGGTTGCCGCACATCGGTACGTTCGGCGAAGTCGCGCGCACGACCATGGTACGTCACGCGTTCGAGACGCTGACCGGCGGCAAGGTCAAGACGCGGCTGCTGTGCTTCTCCGACGATATGGACGGTATGCGCAAGATTCCGGATAACGTCCCGGATAAGTCGTTTCTTGAGCCGCATCTCCACAAGCCGCTGACGGCTGTTCCTAATCCATTCGGTGGCAACTACGAAAGCTTTGGCCACCACAACAACGCGATGCTGCGCCGGTTCCTCGACACCTTCGGGTTCGATTATGAATTCGCCAGCGCCACTGACTATTACAAAAGCGGAAAGTTCGACGAGACGCTGCTGCTCGCCGCTGCGCGCTACGACGCCATCATGAATGTGATGCTGCCAACGCTCGGGCCAGAGCGGCAAGCGACTTACAGTCCGTTCCTGCCGATTTCGCCATTATCCGGCCGCGTGCTTTACGTGCCGATGAAAAAGGTTGATGCCAAGAAGGGCACCATTACTTTTGCAGACGAGGATGGCAAGGACGTCGAACTTCCGGTGACCGGCGGCCGCGTCAAGCTGCAATGGAAGCCTGATCTGGGCATGCGTTGGGCGGCGCTCGGCGTTGATTTTGAAATGTTCGGCAAGGATCACCAACCCAATGCCGTTATCTACAACAAGATCTGCGAAGTTCTTGGCGGCGTAGCACCGCAGAACTATGTCTATGAATTGTTCCTAGACGAGAATGGCCAGAAGATTTCGAAGTCGAAGGGCAATGGTCTGACGATTGACGAGTGGCTGAAGTACGCGTCGCCCGAGAGCCTGGCGCTTTACATGTTCCAAAAGCCACGCACGGCGAAGCGGCTGTTTTTCGATGTCATTCCACGCGCGGTCGATGAGTACTTGCAATTCGTCGCCGCGTATCCGGGTCAAGAGCCGCTGCTTCAGGTTGACAATCCGGCGTGGCATATTCATGCCGGTGCACCGCCGCCGGCCGAAATGCCAATTACGTTTGGTTTGCTGATCAATCTCGTCTCCGCATCCAACGCCGAAGACAAGGGCAAACTGTGGAGCGTGATCCGCAAGCATAAGCCTGACGCCACACCCGAAAAGTATCCGGTGCTCGACAAACTGGTTGGCTACGCGGTCGCCTACTATCATGACTTTGAAAAGCCGAAGAAGGTTTTCCGCGAAGCAACGGCCGCGGAGCGCACGGCGCTTGAGGCGCTCGACAAGGCGTTGGCGAATGCCGATCCTGCTCTTAGTTCGAAAGAGCTGCAGGACATCGTCGTCGAAACCGGTAAAGCCAACGGCTATACGAAAGAGACACTACGCTCGTGGTATCAAGCGATCTACGAAGTTCTTCTCGGCTCGAGCGAAGGCCCGCGCTTTGGGCCATTCGTTGCACTGTATGGCATTCCGGAAACCCGCGTTTTGATCCGCAATGGTCTGGACGGGAAGTTGTTGAAGGCGGCGTAATCCGCCCTAAGAGTGGTGGTTAGATTTGGTATCGAGCACAAAGACCTCAGTCAAAATCTC
>JANNFX010000122.1:0-36132 GCA_031380225.1 Hyphomicrobium sp. | reverse complement strand
GCATCGCGCCAACTGTCCCCCTCGGCAGTTGGCGTTTGCAGTTGTGTTAGCGCAGTTTGAAGGAGCTACAACGTTGAACACTCGGCATAGCCATCGACGCTGTGCAACGTCTTGAGCGGACCGCTGGCCTTGGCGGCGCTTTGCGCCACGTTGGCTTGTAAGACACGTCCGAGATTTAGGTGATAGGATGAACGGAACGTCGTCTTGTCGGACTTCACTCGTGTTCCGGTGATTGTAATTTGAACTTGCGCCGTCCGGTCGCCATCTTTAGCGGAACCCAAGATCTCGACGACTAATTCCTCGCCGCTCAACTTTACGCGATGGAGCATGTCGTGCGTTAGAACGAACTTAGAAAGTGCCACTGGCGTGCCCTCCCATTTGAGTTCGGCGGATCCGCTCGCGTCCGTCACGCTGTCGCTGACGCCATAGTCGTAGCTGGCGTTGAGATCGAGGTGGACAGCCCGGTCGTAAATCACGCAAATCAAGGTCCCGCCCGCTACGGCGGGTGCCGCAACAGTCAACACGCACATCGTAACGATGAAGTACCGGATCCGAAACATTTGACACCGAGGATCAGCCGCAACAAATGTTAGCGCAGCGCTGGCGTCAGCACACGTGTTTTTGCCCGATCGGATGAAATAATGCTAGGCGAGCGCTGGGATGCCGTGGTTGCGCCGCCCGCAAATAAGGTTAAGCCTCCCATCAATGACAATACAACCGCGCGACAAACTTTTGGGTGTGATCCTGGCTGGCGGCCAGTCGCGCCGCATGTTTGGCGATGGTGCGGATGGTGCTGATCAGACGGGCGACAAGACGCTCCTCGATCTCGGCGGGCAAACAGTTCTGAGGCGTATCATCGATCGCGTAAGGCCGCAGGTTGGCCAGCTAGTTCTGAACACCAACGGCAATGCGGCGCGGTTCAATGCGTTTGATTTGCCAGTGATTGGAGACAGTCTCGATGGGTTCCAGGGTCCGTTGGCTGGTGTGCTGGCCGGTCTGCAGTGGGCAAGCGCACACGCGCCAAATGTGTCTCATGTTCTGACTGTGCCGAGCGATACGCCGTTTCTGCCGACTGGCTTGGTTGAGCGATTGCAGCGGCCGAAAGAAACACCCGGTCAACTGGTTTTAGCCGCGTCGTCGTCCGGAGTGCACTACGTTGCTGGCCTTTGGCCCATAGCTCTCGCAGCCGAACTAGAACGTGACCTCCGCGCCGGACACCGTAAAGCCAGTCAATGGACAGCGGCGCATGGCGCCGTGCATGTGAGGTTTCCCGATGCCCAGATCGGCGTTACCCGTGTCGATCCGTTCTTCAATATCAATACGCCCGGGGATTTAGCCCTTGCGGAGGCGTGGATCGGTACAGAATTCGGCCCGGCGCCACAGTTTGCTGTTCCGGTGTTCGGCATTGTTGGCTGGAAAAATTCTGGCAAGACCACACTGACGGTGCGGCTAGTCGAAGACCTTCGACGGCGCGGTTACCGTGTTGCGACAGTCAAATGTGCGCATCATGGTTTTAGCCCCATAACAGCCGGGCAAGCGGGGCCGCCCCGAGATACTAGCAGGCACGTGAAAGCCGGTGCCAATCCGGTGGCGTTCATGGGCCCTGACCATTTTGGCATCGTAGCGCATGAGAGTGGCGACCTCGTAAATCCTGAGCCAGCATCAGAAAATCGGCTTCGTGATCTGCAAAGGCTTGTTGTTTCGTTCAAGAACACAGATGTTGTTTTGGTGGAAGGCTTCAAAGCTGCGCCGTTCGCTAAAATTGAAGTTAGAAGCCGGAGCGCGTTAGAGCAGCGGCCGATAGAAAATGGCGATGCGGCGGTGGTTGCTGTGGCATCGGATGCGCCACGGCCTGGTGAAATGCCACCGCAGTTTTCGCGCGATGACGTGAGCTCGTTGGCGCGTATCATCATATCAAAGTTGGGGTTGAAGACGTGATGGGGATAAAACGGCGATTGTGGTGCGGCTTATGCGTTGCAGTGCTTTTGTGCACGCTCGCGCCTCGAAGCGCCGAAGCTCAATCTGACGATCCCGCGGTCCCAACGGGCATAGATCCAGGTGGCGTACCGATCGCCATTGTCACAACCGGCATCGATTACACCGACACGGGAATTGCAGGGCGTCTGGCGCGCGACGGCGAGGGCGAATTGATCGGTTGGGATTTCGTCGACAGCGATCGCAAACCCTATTCAGCTGGGACGACCACGGTTGCGGCCGATCAGGGCGGCAACGGCTCGGCTCTAGCCAAAGCACTGCTCAGCTTTAATGCCGTCCAGCAGCCCGACAAACATCTGACGCTGATGCCATTCCGCGTCGATGGCGCCGATCGCAGTATGATTGCAAAAGCGGTCAGCTATGCCGGCTTGACGCCGGCGCGCACATTGATCGTGCCAATGACCGGTGGCACAGCCGACGAATGGCAGTCTTTTCACGATGCAGTGTTGGCGGCGCCGAACCTAGCGGTGGTGGTGCCGGATTGCGGCATTCGAGGTGACGCGAAGGTGGCCGCGACCTATCCCGCCGCATTCCATCTTGCAAATTTGGTTATCGTCGGCCCCGGTGCCACACTTGATGGCCCGTATGCGGCCGTGGTGGAAGCTGTGTGCGGGAAATCGTAGAGGTCGAGAGTGTGTTCTCAGTTTGACCAGCCGCCTTGCCACCAAGTGCTGCTCCGGTATGTTAGGAATTTGTCCGTATATTCCATCGTGTGCCGAATACTGCTGAATAGTTCTGGAAATGCCATAGACGGCTGCTGCTCTCTTGCTAAATTGCACGGGCTAACGTCGTTATGAGGGACTATCACATGACTTTCCATCGCCTAATTGCCGCCATCAGCGTTGCAGTCCTCATGCTTGCCGCGTCTGCCGCTGCCGGCGACGAGCCGGCCGGCCCGCCAGTCAACTGCGCCGACGCGATGTCAACTCATGACATGAACATCTGTGCTGCCGAGGACTTGGAAAAAGCTGACGTCGTGCTCAACGAAACCTTCAAGAAGGCCTTGGCTGCAATCCCTGATATGTCGGTTGCCGACTCGTCCTACGACGCCAAGAGTTGGGAAGCGGCGCAGCGCGCCAGCCAGCGGGCCTGGATCGCATTCAGGGATTCCGAATGTGAAGGCCATGTGCCGATGTTCTGGACCGGCGGCAGTGGCACGACAGTTGATGTGCTCGGCTGCAAGACGGAAGTCACCAAAGCCCGCACAAGGCAACTGAAAGAACGCTACGAAGAGGGCGAGGCGGCCGCTGATTCAATCCCAAACTGAACGGCAAGCGTTTAGGGCGGGTGGGCGGCACTGGCGCGATCGGGACTTAAGACTACAAAGTCGAACAGCCGGACTAACGAGTTGAAGCAGTAATACGAAATCGACTGATGGCTGCTGTTTTTGCAGCGCAACATATGCGCCAGATGCCGCGGCATGATTTGCCGGGCAGGTGGGTAGTACCCAGGCGGGTAGGGCCGGGCTTGCGGATTCAGAGCTATCACTTCGACTAAAGGCGCAAACGCCAATCACGGAAAAAGTCGCCGCGCAACCAGGCTGGCCGCCGCCAGTCTCAGGAATTGTGCGGTCTTGGGGACACGCTCGAAAATGAAAAAGAACAAAGTGATCACGGCCGAGGAAGCTATCGCCCTCGTCAATGACAACGACGTCGTCGCCACCACAGGGTTCGTTCAAAGTTGCATTCCCGAAGCACTCCACGCGGCGCTCGAAAAGCGCTTTGTCGACACCCAATCGCCTCGCAATCTAACGCTGATCATGACGGCTGGCGCTGGTGACAGCAAAGGACTTGGCACCGGCCGGCTGCATCACGAGGGTCTCTTGGGTCGCGTCATTGCCGCCAACTTTGGCCGCATGCCGAAAGTCGCTGACGCCGCGCGCGACAACAAAATTCTCGGCTACAATCTTCCGCAGGGCATCATTTCACAATTGTATCGCGCCGCTGCGGCCGGTCAGCCCGGACTGTTTTCGAAAGTCGGTTTGCAGACCTATGTCGATCCGCGCTTCGGTGGCGGGCGGGTCAACGAGTTGACGAAAGAGGATATCGTCAAGCTGGTTGAAATGGATGGCGAAGAGTGGCTGTTTTATAAGACAACCAAGATCAACGTCGCTCTGATCCGCGGCACTTCGGCTGACCCACAAGGCAATATCAGTTTCGAAAAAGAACCTTTGACGCTCGATAATCTCGCTCAAGCCATGGCCGCGCGAAATAACGGCGGTATTGTTATCGCTCAGGTCGCGCGCATTGTCGAAGCCGGCTCTTTGAAGCCGAGAGATGTGAAGGTGCCCGGCATTCTTGTCGATTGCGTCGTCGTTGCAAAACCAGACCATCACCGCATGAACTACGGCGTTGACTATGATCCGGCGTTGTCAGGCGCAATCCGTGTGCCGGTCGAGGGCATGACCAAAATGCCACTCGATGAACGTAAGATCATCGCGCGCCGCGCCGCTTTCGAACTGCCACCGAACGGCGTCATCAATTTGGGCGTTGGCGTGCCGGATGGTATTGGCGCCGTCGCAGCCGAAGAGCGGATCTTGCCGTTCATCACAATGACGACTGAGGCCGGTGCAATTGGCGGTGTGCTGGCATCAGGCTCAAGTTTTGGCTCGGCATCAAATGCGGATTCGATCATCGATCAAAACCAGATGTTCGATTTTTATGATGGCGGTGGTCTCGATATGACCTGCCTCGGCATGGCGGAATGTGACGAAGCCGGTAACGTCAATACGTCGAAATTTGGTGGCCGCTTAAATGGCTGCGGCGGCTTTATCAACATCAGTCAGAATGCGCGCGTGTGTATCTATGCCGGCACATTCACGGCTGGTGGTTTAAAGGTTGCGATCGAAGACGGCAAACTGCGTATTGTCAAAGAAGGCAAGGCGCGCAAGTTTATCAAAAACGTCGAGCAGATCACATTCAGCGGCCAATACGCCAATACGCGCGAGCAACCGGTCATCTACGTCACCGAACGCTGCGTGTTTCAATTGCGCAAACAAGGCTTGGAACTGATAGAAGTCGCGCCCGGCATCGATATTGAGCGCGATATCCTGGCCCACATGGATTTCAAACCGATTGTCAATGCGCCCCAGCTCATGGACGCACGCATATTCCGCGACGAGCCGATGGATCTGATTTCAGACCTGTTGAATTTGAAACTTGCCGAGCGCGTTAGCTATGATGCGGAACGCAATATCTTGTTCTTGAATCTCGAAGGCTGGTACGCGCGCGTCAAAGGCGATGTGACGGAGTTGCGCAAGATCTTGATCGAGGCTTGCACAAAGACCGGCAAGCGCGTCAACGCGGTCGTCAACCACGACGGTTTCCGCATCGCCGAGCATCTCTATGACGAATATGCCGAGATGATCGAATACATGATGAAGCACCACTACGCCAAGACCACGCGCTACACGACGAGTGCGTTCTTGCGCTTGAAGATGCAGGAGGCATTGAAAAAGCGCGGCCTCGCTCCGCACGTGTTCGAACGCAAGGAAGACGCGCACGCCGTCCTCGAAGCCAATGAAGCTGCGGAGTGATTTCTGAGGAGTGCGTCAGCGCGCGCTGGTCTTGACGAGGCGCTCGTTAAGCCCGCCGGGCTTAGCTGTATCAGCGGCTGGGATCAGATCTGCGAGATGTACCACTTGCCCGCTAAATTCCTTTGACCACAGCAACTCGGCGGTTTGCTGGCCGGGGCGCAACCGCATCGGTGGCGCGCTCATATCGGCGGTCAACAAGTCCAGCGTCTGGGCAAAGTTTGGATGGGACATGGCGCCGAGCGCTTCATCGTCGGCCGAAGCCGTCTCAGTCAGAAGTGGCGCCAGTGGGAACGGGCGGTAGCTCAATTCTTCAGGGTGATCGTCGTCATACTCAGGCGACGCGACCCAAGTTCCATTTGAGAGTTTGACGGTTGGGCCTGGCACTGGAGGTATCAAAGCCGCAACTTGCGTGTTCGGCGCGGCTGGTGTTCCCGTGGCCTCGGCAACCAACGCATTCAAGTCCGCGCGATCGACAATCGTTGGAGCCCGTGCCAACTTGGCCGGTGTTCGTTCGACAAGGCGCGGCTCGGCGACAAGCTTCGGCTCAGGCGGGCGCGGTGAGGCCTTCCACACCAGCGCCGGCGCATTGGCGGCGCCATCAGTTGGTGATCCAAGCGCAACCTGTTGTGCTTCGACCGGCAACTTCTTCGGCCGCTCAACTGCCTTCGGAGCAGAAACCAGTTTCGGTAACGTGCCACTGGCATCGGCCACCATAATATCGCGGTTCTGAGGGTTCCGGCGAAGCTCATAGAATGCTGCGACTTGCGTCATGGCTTCACCACCCTTGGCGCGTGCGGAAGCGACGTCCGACCGCGACAGAGAACCGCCTTCGGCAGGGCGATGTTGCGTATGACCTGACGGGAACAGCAACGCCAATTCATGGCGTGGCATGTTCGGCCAATGGCGCACGCGTGACGTATCGACATGGACAAATGGAATGGCGGACGTCGGATAATAACCGACGCCGCCACGTTCGCGGATCATCGCCGAATAGCGCAACAGCCGTGCCGGCACATCAGGGAAGGCAATGTCGATAGCTTTGCCGGAGATATGCTGACTGGTCTTGGCCTGACCGCCTCTGGTCTTGCGAAGCATTTCGTTGGTGCCCGATGAGCGATGGCCGCAGATCACATTGACCGGTTCTTTGGAGCCGAGTTCTGTGTGCATTTCCCATACGATGTCGATGGTCTTGGGATCGATCTCGACGGCCTTATTGGCGCGCCAGTCGCGCATGAACCAGTCGATTTTTTTGAGCGCTTCGGCGTCATACTTGCCGTCACGCTTATAGGTGACGGTCAGATTTTCCTGAGTGTGGATGTGGTAGAACGACAGCGTGCGCGTGCCATCGCCATCGCCTGCAAACGCCGCTGCCGCGGTCAGCAAAGACGCTGCGCAACTTAACATCAGCCGGTGTGCGCGATCGATCAACCAATGTCCCCCAAGGACGTAGTGGCGTTGAAACCCAAAGGTTAAGCGCCACCTCTTAACGGGTCGTAACCGCCGAATGGGGATCGAGTACGGCAAAACCGAGGCGGGCAGCGTGCGGCCCTGCCACGACGGCGGTCAGCGCCAATCGTGGTGCGAACCACCGCCACATATGACGACACGCTCAGTTGTTGAGCCAGTTCTTAAAGAAATCGCCATTGGCGCCGGTCTTGGCCTGTTTGTTCTGCTTGCCTGGTTTGCCCGGTTTCATGGATTTGCCCGAAGGTGGCGGCCCGTCGGAATAACCAAAGAGGTCGCTGAATGTTCCGAACTTCTTTTTCGGTTGGTTGCTGGGGCCGCTGAAGAACGAGTTCCAGTCGTCTTCTGGCGATGACGCATACTTCGCCCGCTCGAATTTCACCGGCGCCAAGTGATCAGGGCCGACGGCGATCTGATCAAAGCGGCCTTGCAGCGCCAGTTTGATGCGCTGTTCGTGACCATAGACGTCCTTGAAGTCGCGTTCGGTGCCCGTGTCATCAATCACGGCTGTGAAATACGTCACATGCACTGGGATTTTGGCTTCGAGCGGGACTGGAAGCTCTTCGTTCGAACCGCTGTCGAGAATACCGTCAATCTGTCTGCGGTCCCAATCCTTATCTAGGCTCAATACAACTTCCGCAAATTTGCGCGGATTACGGACGCGCATACAGCCATGGCTGAACGGCCGGCTTGGTTCGTTGAACAGCGACTTGGCACCGGTATCGTGCATGTAAACGCCGTGCTTGTTCGGGAAAATAAACTTGATTTCGCCCAATACGTTGCCGGGACCCGACGGTTGGTAGACATCGAAGTTGCGAATGTCAGCCTGACTCCAGTCGACGCTACTCGGGCTGATCTCGCGGCCGTTCCGCATCAGCTTCAAGCCTTGGCGCTGGAACGATCCGCCACCGCGCGCCAAGTTTGGATACAACTCAAGCACCTTGATGCTTTCTGGCACATTCCAACGCGGATGGAAGATGACTGTTTCCAATACGTCTGAGAACACGGGTGTTTGCTTGTCAGTTTGACCGGTGACGACGCGCTCTTCGTGGATGACTTTGCCGCCTTTGACGATCCGGAACATGAACTCGGGAATGTTGACCTGGATATAGGTGTCGCCCAGGTTCTCCGGCATCCAGCGCCACTGTTCCATGTTCGCCAACAGGCGCTCAGGGTTTGGCACTTCGATGTCGTTCAAGGCTGCGCGTGTTGACTTGCCGAGAATGCCATCAGCGCGGAGGCCCTTCTCGTTTTGTATCGCTTTAACCGCATCAACAAGCGCAGTGTCGTAGATTTCGACATCGGTGCCGGGTGCTGGCGGCACATTCAACCGTTCGCGCAGCAAAGCGATAACGGGGTCTTTTTCGCCGGGCTTGATTTTTCCGCCGCCTGGAATGCGAACGATGTTGCGCGCCGCGTCGGCTTTATCTTTGAGTTCGACATAGCGCTGGCGCAGTTTTTCAAACTGCGGGTGATGCGGATGCAAGCTGCGCAGATAAGCGTCAGGTTCCGTTGATCCTGCCAGATCTTCCAGCACGAGGCTCGGTTCTTTGATGTTAGGCATTCGATCCAGATACGACGCTAACTGTTTTGCGGGTTCAGGAATGCGCCCGCCGCGCGCTTGGCGCGCATAGGTCAAGGCTGCCAACGAAATCTTCATTTCGGCATCGGCCAACTCTGGGCGCTGCAAGTCTTCGCCTTTGCCAGACTTGGAAATGATTGCCTCGCTTGGAAGTTCAAAGCGGCTCGGGTCGAGCCCCCAGTCAGCGGCATTCTTGAGTTCAGCAACGAGGGCTAGTGCATGCGGAGTCAGTCCTTTGGCGGTGGTCCAGGCAATTTCGCCGCGGCGTGCGGCATAGAAAGCCGACACGGCGCGCAGGTCTGGTTTTGTTTCTTCAGCAACGCGCGTGCGGCCGACGATGTCGCGCACATCTTCGCCGATTAGGAATGGCGGATTAGACGGCACAACGGGCGCGGTCACGTGTTGTGGCTCGAGCGCGGGCTTGGGCACGTCTTTTTCAACAGCTGGTGTTTGATCGGCGTCGAGTCCGGGATCATTGTCAGCTTGTGACGGCGTCGAGTCCAGTGCGGCGGCTGCGGCGTCTGGTGTATTTGAATCAGTGGGGCTTGGATCTGAAGCCGCAGCATCAGAGGCTTTCGCTGCATCATCTGCCGGCGTTGAAGACTGTGCGATGCCGACCGGATTTACGGCGCCGGTTTCGGTTGGAGTTGGGGACGTCGAACCAGAGTCTGGTCCAACATGATGCTGCATGGTCGGTTCTGACGTGCTCGGCTCAGAGACCGCAACAGGTGCTCCAGATGATGACGGGACATCGGCGCGCGAATTATCTGACGACCAGCTGTCGCCGACACTCGGGTCTTTCGCTTTGGCAGCGAAGCTGCCATCCGCTTTGGCAGCGAAGCTGCCGTCCGGCTCTTCAGCCCAACTCGTATGTGCCGCCATCGCGACAAAAACCGCAGCCAAAACAACTGGCAGGCGACGCATGATAAAGGCTCCCTCTCAAGCGCGCGCACGCTACTCGACATCAGGGTCCGTGTGAAGGCAGAGTTTGGCGACATTGGGTTACAAAAAAGGGCTATTATAGACCGCCCAGAGCTGCGCTTAACAATCCAAGCACGCTTTGATCCTTTTGCCCGGCTTTAGGCTGCTTATTCGCAACCGCAACTCGAGGCGGCGACGACTGATCCAACGGCGCTAAGTGATCCCGGCCCATAGCAATTTTGGTCCAGTCCCCGCGCAACGCCTGAGTGATGCGCTTTTGATGGCCGTAAACATCCGCCCAAGTCTTGATCTCGCCTTTTTCATCAACACGCGCGGTGAAGTATGTGATGTGAACCGGAATTTTCCGGTCAAGCTCAATCACGTTGTGATCCGGGCCGTTCTTGACCAGATCATCGATTTTGGCGCCGTCCCAGCCCTTGTCCTCATTCAGAACGAGTTTTGCCATGGCGAGTGGGTTGCGAACGCGCATACAACCGTGGCTGTTGGCCCGCCTTGACCAATTGAACATGTATTTCTCGTTGGTGTCGTGCATGAACACGTAGTGTTTGCTCGGGAACGAAAATTTCACCAAGCCGAGTTGGTTATTAGCGCCCGATGGCCGGTAAACATCATAGTCTTTCATGTCGGCCTTGGCCCAATTGATGGCGCGCCAGTCAACGTCCTGACCAGTGTCGTCACGGCGAATGCGCAAATTATGCTGCCGCATTAATCCGCCGCCACGGAGCAGGCTCGGCCAGACTTCCTTGACCTTGATGCTATCGGGAACATTCCAGATCGACTTGAACGTCACCCGCTCCATCTGGTCGGAGAAAATCGGTGTTTGCTTGTCGACCAATCCAACCGTGACGCGCTCGGTGAACGCGGCGCTGCCGTTCTTGACGACACGGATCATGTATTCCGGGACGTTGACCGTCACATACAATTGTCCGAGGTCTTCGGGCAGCCAGCGCCACATCTGCATATTGGCAAGCAGCTGAGTGGCATCACCTTTGGTAAGCTTCTGTAAGGCTTGGCGCGTTGCGGCATTGACGATGCCGTCGGGTTCGAGTCCTTTAAGAGTTTGAAAGCCTTTGACAGATGTGACGAGGCGGCTGTCGTAAGTCGTCTCGTCGGCAGGGGGCGCCGCTGCAACCAACATGCGCTTGCGAAGTGCGGCTACGTCCGGCCCCGAATCTCCAGGTTTTAAATCCGACGAGCCAATCTGCACGCTTTTGCCTGACTTGGCGCGCGTAACTTCGAGCCACGCCATCCGCAACCGGATGAAGTCCGGATGTTGTGGGTGAATGCCAAGCAAATAACCAACGGCATCATCGGACTTGGCTAAAGTTTGCAGCACGGTCTTACGATCGCGCACTTGCGGCTTGCGGTCGAGGTAAGACGACAGCGTCTTGGCGGGCAACGGAATGCGTCCGCCGCGTGCGTCGCGGGCATATTGCAACAGCTTCAGCGAAAGGTTCATTTCCGCTTTCGCTAGTGCTTCATGGGAAAAGCTTGAGCCTTCAAGTTTAGCTACAGCGTAATCTGCCGGCTCTAATCCCCATTCGGCCGCCTGAGCCATTTCAGCGATCAGCGCCTCGGCCGTCTTGGAGTATCCGGAGGGCGTCACCCACAACGGCTCATCCTTGCGCTCGATATAAAGCTCGATCAGCGCCATCTGATCGCGTTCGTCGAGTGTCGGCTCGGGCGGAGGCGGCGGCGCTGCCGCTGCATTGGCCGGCGCGGTGTCGGAGGTTCGAGAGGCAACGGGAGCTGCAGGGGCAAGTGCCGCCGCCGCATCTGGAACCACGATCTTGGGCACCGGGATCAAAGCGCGCGCGGCCGCACCGATGTCAGTGTTGGCCGGAGGCTGTTCGATGCTTCCGGTCACAACGGAGGGGGACGATGTATCGGCGCTGGGCGCTGCTTGCTCAGCTGGAACCAAATGCTGCGATGTCGAAGGGACATTGCCTGCCGCGGTTTGTTGGACGGGCATGGCGTCATCGGCCCGAGCAAGACTGCTCATGGCCACAAAAGCCATCAAACCGGAGATCAATACCTTCAACCGCATCGGCAAAATTCCTCGGTGCCGTCGACGCTGACCCATTCACGCGGCGACAATGCCAGCGAGCAGGCCCTGGCGTCTATCCAAACCCTCTTGAAACTTAAGCCGATTCTATCGTTCCCGCCGAGTCGTGGCCGCAATCACACACCCAAAAAGCGGCCACGCTGTGGAGCGGCGGGGATAACTCAAAATGGAGCGGTACTGGAGCCGTGTCCCACAATCTGGTTCCCGGACAGGTCGCGAACGCAAGTGAGCGATCTGATCCGGGATCTCACGGATGAGGTGTCCAGTGTCGTTTCGGGCCGTGAAGATCCCGGATGCCCTCGCGCGCTGACGCACGCAATGTCTCCGGGAAGCAGACTGCGGCCCCCCAAAACGCAAATCGGCCCGGCGTTGCCGCCGGGCCTTCCGTTCTCAAAATCGCGTCGCCGCTAGGGCAGGGGGGCTGAACCCAGCGGGCTATGATTGGGCGCAATCAATTGGCGCGGGGTTCGAGACCGTATTCCTGCATTTTGCGATAGAGCGTCGAGCGCCCGATATTGAGCCGCTTAGCAACTTCCGTCATGTGGCCGCGATAACGCCCGAGCGCCAAGCGGATCATGTCGGCTTCAATGTCTTCGAGGCGGCGGATTTCACCGGTTTCGGTCACAGCTGGAATTCCGAGCGTGCCGAGCATTCCCATATTGCCAGAGCGCATTTCAAGCGTCTGCGGGACGGTGGCTTCGGCGCCGAGCAGCGCTGGGCCGGTGTAAGCGCCGGGCCGTTGCAATTCAATCGGTGCATCAGGGATGACGGCCTCAAAGCCTTCGACGTGTGCCGCGATTTGCGGGAATTCATCGACCGTCAATTCGGCATTATCCGACAGCACGACGGCGCGGAACACAGCGTTTTCGAGCTGGCGAACATTGCCCGGCCACGAGTACGACGTTAACAGCCGCATGGCATTGGCATCGATCCCGGTGATGCGCTTGCCTTCTTCCGCAGCGAAGCGGGCGATGAAGTGCATTGCCAGTTCGGCAACGTCATCCATGCGTTCGCGCAATGGCGGCACCCAGATCGGGAACACGTTGATGCGGTAGTAAAGATCTTCGCGGAACTTGCCGTCTTTGACCAACTGGATCATGTCGCGGTTGGTGGCTGAGATCAGCCGGAAGTTGACCTTGACCGGCTTTCTCGAGCCGACCGGATCGATTTCGCCTTCCTGTAGAGCGCGCAAAAGTTTGACTTGCGCGTCGAGTGGCAGTTCGCCGATCTCATCAAGGAACAGCGTGCCGCCGTCGGCTTCCTGGAATTTGCCGATACGCTTGTCGGACGCGCCGGTGAACGAACCCTTTTCGTGACCGAACAGGATGCTTTCGACGAGATTTTCTGGAATCGCACCGCAGTTGACGGTGATGAACGGACGGCCAGCGCGCTCGCTCTCGCCTTGGATGGCGCGCGCGATCAGCTCTTTGCCAACGCCGCTCTCGCCTTCAATTAGAACTGGGATGTTGGAGGCCGCAGCGCGCGTCCCAAGCGAGATCACCCGCTTCATGGCTTCACCGCGAATGATAAGATCATTGAAGGTAAGAGTGCCCTCGACCTTCTTTTTGATGCGGGTAATTTCGCCCGCCAGCGCTTCAATCTTCAAAGCACTCTTGATCGAGACATCGAGGCGTTCGGGAGACGCGGGCTTAATGACGAAATCGACGGCGCCGGCGCGCATCGCATGGATTGCGGCATCAATTGAGCCGTTCGCGGTCTGCACGATGATCGGCGGTATGCCGGGCTTCGATGCTAGGCGGTCCAAGACGGCCATGCCGTCGGTGCCGGGCATCATCAAATCAAGCAGAACCAAGCTGATTGAGCTGGCTTCGTTGCTTTCGAGGATTTGCAGGGCTTGGTCGCCGGAGTTGGCAGACCGGGTGTCGTGACCCAAGCGCTTGATCATCTCTTCGAGGATGCGGCGCTGAACAGGATCGTCGTCGACAATAAGAACACGCTTCGCCATAGGGCACACAAACTCAACGCTACAGGACCAAGCCGGATCGACACGCATCCGTCCAGGATTGGACAGATAATTAACCGGCTACTCACTCAGACCCGTTGAGATTGCCCGACAAGGGTAAAGAAGGTGTTGCTGATGGGCTCAACTTTGGAAAAAGTTCGAGAAAGGAGGCAGTAAGCAGTAGGTTGCAATGCTAAATAAGCCTTAGAATCGTAGGTTGGGTTAGCGGCGGCCTGGACTACAATTCTTTGCTGAGACTTTGGGGCCGCGCGCGTAACCCAACAAACCGCAACCGCTGGTTTACTTGAAACCGTTAAACTCATTCGTTGCCGCAAAGTGTTGGGTTATCCCGATAGGGACTTCCAAGTTGCCGTACACCCACTCAGTGCTCAGATATCCGAATTGTCCTGCGGCAGTGTTTTTTGCAGCGGGCCCTTATCGGGCGCGTCTGAGCCCCAGCCTGAAAACAAGCCGCCGTCATCAGTCGGCGCCTTCTTAATGCTCGGCGTGAAATCGCCTGCGAGATGGCGCGAAAGATCGGCTTTGATGGTCGCCGTCTTAATTTCTGAGCAGTAATGCGGATCAGCCGAAATGGCTTTCGTGACTCCGTTATAAGCCACGTCATAAATTTGCGTGATACGCGGGAGGTCAGCGTCCGTTGCGCCGCCGCCGATCTCGGAGGCTAAAAACGAGGCCTTCAATTTTTCTGGGTCGAAGTTATAGCCGCACTTCTTTGCGCGTGCCGCCACGGTTCCAACTTGGAAGGCGCGCGAGGTCGGATCACCCGTCGCAGCAGCCGGCACCACTTGCGCAGCGGCTTCGGGTTTGCTGCCGCCGAAAATCGATCCGGTGGAAAGCGAGGGCATACCACCGCATCCGGCGATCATGGGCAGGGCGGCAAGGACAACGAGGCCAGTGGCTCTCATCGAAGAATCTCCTAGAGAAATCTATCCGAGGTTTGCCGGGAATCGGGGCGGCGGTCAACGGTCTCTCGGGTCGCGATAGACTGCAATGGTTGATAAGGTTGGCTTTGGTACACGGCTTTAGGCCACTGAAATATCGAAGGAATTCAAGACCCAAGCAGCGGCTTTATTGCTTTTCTGCCACAATGCCAGTCGGGGTGACAACGCCGCCCGAGGCCACGATTTTGCGGACGTCCTCGATGGAAAGTTCGTTTTTAACGAGCTTGCCGTTAACGAAGAAATTTGGTGTGCCGATGATGCCAAGGGTTCGGCCACGGTCCTTGATGCCTTTCAAGGCGTCGATCAGCGCCTGGTTTTTGAGACACGCATCCCACTCAGGCTGGGTCAGGCCAACGTGTTTAGCAACCGCATAGATCGGATCGAGCCGCACCTCTTGGCTGACCCACGACGCTTGCTGGGTCATGAATTTTCCATAGAGGTCGAAATACTTTTCGGGCTTCGCACAGCGCAGCGCAATGGTGGCGTTGCCGGACTGCTTGCCGATCGGGAACTCGCGCAGAACGTAGCGCACCTTGCCAGTGTCGATAAACTCGCGCTTCACTTGCGGATAGGTCGTCTCGTGAAAATGCCGGCAGTGCGGGCACGTTAACGACGCGTATTGCACAATCGTCACCGGCGCGTTGGTGTTACCTTGCGCCATTTCGGGCAAGGCGCCTGGCTGCATCACCTCGGCAAGTGTTGGGTTGGCGATAACCACACGGCCGCCTTCAACAGGCGCATTGGGATCGGCAAATGGATTGATCGGTGCGCTGGAATTTTGACTAGGTGCGGACGCCTCGGCGTAGGCTGAACCCGCCATTGACGCGTCGCCCGATACACCACTCACAGAGGCCCCAAGCGGTGGTGCTGTTCCCGAGCAGGCAGCGGCGCCAAAGGCGCAAACAGCAGCGAAGGCGATCTTCGCTGCCGGGCCGATCATTGTCATGTGGGGCAACCCCATGCTGCGCCGCCGATTACGGAGTTGCGGGGGCAGATGGAACTGCCGCCGCTGGAGCTGCAGGAGCAGGCGCCGCAGGTGCTGTGGCGGTGTCACCCAACATCGGGTCGATGATCTTGCTCATGTCCTCGAGCGTCGGACCAACAACGCGCTTGCCGTTGATGAAGAACGACGGCGTGGCTGATACTTTGATCTTGTCAGAGCCGTGCTTCTGGGAATTGGAGAGTTTTTCAAACAGCTTCTGATCGGTCAGGCACTTTTCAAAGCTTTCCTGCGTGAAGCCGGCCTGTTTGACGGTCTCAAACAATTTCTGCTGCGGGTTGCCTTCGACGAACGCCCAATCGGCCTGAGCTGTGAACAGCACGTCGATGAGCGCCAAAGACTTCGAGGTTTCGGGCAGGCAGCGCGCCAACATCGCGCCGGCAAAGGCGCGAGAGTTCAACGGGAAGTCACGATAGATGAAGCGCACCTTGCCGGTGTCGACATACTTGGTTTTAAAACCCGGATAAACTTCCTTATGGAATTTCGCGCAATGCGGGCAGGTGAGTGAGGCGTACTCGATGACAGTCACTTTAGCGTCGGCTGGGCCCATGGCTAAGTCTGGGATAATCTCACTGCCTTTTGCGAGTTCTGCGAGGTCAGCATCGGGGCCGGGAGATTTTTCTTCGGCGCTCACTGGCACCGTGGAAAAGGCGAACGCCAAGGAGAGGCATGCGGCTTGAGCGATGCGTTTCGCGGCTACGACTGAGACTGTTGAGAAAGCTTGGACCAAGGCAGGCTCCCATGTTGAGGCATTAATTTGAAGCGCGAATAGCATGAGCAGAACGCCTGATTAAGGCAAATAATGCCACGTCCCGTTTCATGGCCGAAATGTAATCCGGAACGCCGTCCGGCTATCATGATTGATCCCGGACCAGAACTCGTGTGATGGCGCTGACGCTCATTCCAAGAACTGGTTTTAACCACCTCGTCATCCCGGCCAAGGACGGGACCTTCGATTAACCACCACGGCGCTGAGAGACCTTCGAGCCGAGGCGGGCTAAGGCTGCGGTGAGGGGATCGTCGCTGGCGGGAGCGGACGAGCCGTTCGTTGGCTCAAGGGTGCCTGCAGCAGTGGGTCTCGATTTGCCTACGGTCGCCGCATCACGTTTTTCCGCTTCGATGAGGCCCTGCACGATCTTGATGGTGCCGACGGCGCGATAGCCGAAATAGGCATTGATGCGGTCCATCAACAGTTGCGTCTTGTACTCGACATCGAGCGCGCGGGCGGGATCAACCCGCACAATCAAGGTTGCTGCAGGGCGGCCAGACCCGGTCTCGCCGCCTTCGACCGGCTCGCCAATGCGGCGCGCCCACTTGAGACGTTCGGGTACTGTATAAGCGGCGATGTCGGTGCCAACAATCTTGCTCCAGTCGGTTAGCAAGGCTGCTGCCGGAAATCCAAATTTCTCGAAGGCATTCTTTGTAATCTTCGGCACAAAGCTGCCGACGGCTTTTTGTGGCACGTAAGCGGAGTTGCGAAACGGCACCATTGGCACCGGACCCCGCACTTCCGCGCGGCGCATCACGCCTGTACGGGTCAACGATTGGCTCGACGCTGGGTGCGACCCCCGGTTTGTGCGAATTTCTGTGCGCAGTTTCATCACGCTAATGGCTGCCGGTTTGTTTCAAGGTTGCAACTGCTTACGATGGGAACACTGATTCGTGCCGAACTCAAAAGGCCGGCGCTTTGCGCCTCGTGCAAAAGGATGACGCCGTGTTAGCGGTGGCTCGAAAGCAACGATCCGAACAACAGCCTATTCCGCAATCGCGGCAGCTTCAGCCTGTCCGGCTGCAATTGCCACTGCGTCCCGCTGGGCCCGACACGGTTGCGGCCGTGTTGGATTGGTATGACCGCGAAGGCCGCGAACTTCCCTGGCGCATCAAGGGAAAACGCCGGCAAGACCCTTATCGGGTCTGGCTGAGTGAGATCATGCTGCAGCAGACAACGGTCAAGGCAGTTATCCCCTATTATCAGAAGTTTCTCACACGCTGGCCTAACGTCAAAATGCTCGCTGCTGCCGATCAAGAGGATGTGTTGGCGGAATGGGCGGGGCTTGGCTACTATTCGCGCGCCCGAAATTTGCATGCCTGTGCCAAGGTCATCGTCGCTGATCACAGCGGCAAGTTTCCGAAGTCATCGGCAGCATTGCGCGCACTTCCAGGCGTCGGACCTTACACAGCGGCCGCGATTGCAGCGATTGCATTTGGCGAAAAAATCACGCCCGTTGACGGCAATATTGAACGCGTAACCGCGCGCTTGTTCGCAGTCAGACAGCCGCTCCCAGCCGCCAAAAAAGAACTCGGGCGTTTGTCTGCAACGCTAACACCGCCGGAGCGTTCGGGGGATTTTGCTCAAGCCTTGATGGATCTCGGCGCTACGATCTGCACGCCGCGCTCGCCGTCATGTTTGGTGTGTCCGGTCCAGCAAGACTGTCACGCCAACGCCCGCGGTATTGCCGAGCAGTTGCCAGCCCGTGCCGATAAGCCCGAGCGGCCTGTGCGCCATGCGGTAGCCTTTTTGGTTCTTCGCGAAGATGGCAAGGTGTTGTTACGCAAGCGTCCCGAAAAGGGCTTGCTGGGTTCAATGCTTGAAGTCCCGTCGAGCGCTTGGGTGGCCGGCAAACGGGCGCTGGCGAATGCGCTCAGCGCGGCACCGGTTGATACCCAGTGGTGGCCGGTTCAAGGGATTGTCGTTCACACCTTCACCCATTTCCGCCTGGAAGTTCAGGTTTACCGCGCCCTTGTTCCCGCCGACACTGAATTAACGATCTGGGCCGATCCAGATCATTGCCGCTGGGTGCCGCGCAAAGATCTCAGCAAATCCGCACTGCCGAGCGTGATGAATAAGATTATCGCCCATGCCTTGAAGGCCGGGTGACGGACTCTGCTTCCACTTAAAGTTGTCCGGTGCTGAATTGCAACGCGGCCCGTAAGGACCGCCCTGGCGATGTCCTCGGCTGTTGAAAACCCGCCAAATCCGAACCCCAGGCGGTTGTCTCAAAGGGATCATCAATCAACACTGATCAGAACTGATTCTCCCAATAGGTATTGGGGGTTGAGCTTTTTTGAGTGAGACGCATGGCACCACCAACATCTCTCCCAGCCGGCAACACTGGCGACCGTGACCGCGCGGTCTTGCCGATTGGCAACATCTCAGCGCCGCCGCCGCGCACTTCGGCTGATCGTTTCGTTCAAGCCGCGCAGGCGTTGGTGATCTTGGCCTTTGCAGTTGGGGTATCGATCCACATCGGTGTCAATCCCTGGTTCAGCGCGACAATGGTTGGTGCGCTGCTGCTCATGCTGGCCGGCATCAACCGGTTTTTGGCTGATCGCAAAAATCACAAGGCCGCGCCGGAACAGCGTATCAAACGGATGGCACCGGGAGCGGTGCCAGTCGCAGCGCGCGTGCCAGCAGCACAACGCCTCGCGCCACAGCCTCGCCAGCAGCGCACTCCGGACTCCGCCCCGAATACTCCGCCCCCCACGTTAATGCCGCGGTCACATGAATTGCGGGCAGAGCGGCCATTGAATTCTGAGTATCAGCCACGCCCGCAGCCAAATCCGCGGTCTGCGCCCCAGTATCCGCAGCCGGGCGCTCTCACGGCTAATGGTCCAGCCGTTGGTCCGAGAGCAACCGACGCTGCCCCAGTTCATGGCTATGGTCCAGCCTCCGGTCCGATGCATGGCTATTGGTCGGCCAGTCCGGGACAGCCGCGCTTGGTTCCTGCAGCGCCGCCGCCACTTTCGCAAGCGAACGAACTTCGCGAGACCGATGTTGAAATCATCCAACAGTTGATCCGCAAGCTGGCCGACGATGTCAACGCGTCGGACGCTCTGATGGCCTCCGTCGAACAAACTGCGGCTCAACGTCATCAGGTGTTTGCGCCGAACTTGGATGTGCCGCCGCCACTCCCGGCTGCGCAAATCCCACTTTCGGCCTCGCCAATTCCGCTTGCGGCTTCGTCAATTCCACTTGCGGCTGCGCCGCTGCAAATGCCGCTCGCGCCGCCGCCAATTCCAGTACCACAATCTATTGAGCCGCCGCCACTTCCGCTCGCGCACCAGCCACTGGCTTCCAATCCGGTATTGGCCCAAGAGGCCGCGATCGAAAAGTCGCTCGAAGCCTTGCGCGTCACGGCTGACAGCATGCGCTCGCCATCGGATGTGGTATTCCGGACCAGCGGACCACCGACTATTCCGAACGCTGTGCCACTTGCGACCGCGCCGAGCGTTGCACCCGTTGCGCCGCCGCCATTGCCGCAATCCGGTCCGAGCCGCGCAACACAATTGGCCGAAGCGATATCGGCTGGCCGCCTAGACGTGATGCTGGAGCCGATCCTCGGCCTCGATGACCGCGATGCGCGTCATTTCGAAGTTTCGATCCGGCTTCGCGACGCCAGCGGTCAGGTGCTCGACAGCAATACGCGCGCCACAGATTTATCGGGCACGGGGTTGTTGCCGTTGTTCGATGCGGCGCGGTTACACCGGACCTTGAATGTCGCGGCCAAACTAAGCGAACGAGGCAAGATCGGATCGGTGTTCTCGACCTATAGTGCCGACGCCCTCGACAGCCGCGCATTCCTAGCCGATGCTTCCGAGGCCATGCATCGCCGTGATCCAGGTGCCGGGCAATTGGTTCTGACGTTTGATCAGGCCGATGTGCGCAGCTTTGGCCATCCGCAATGGGACGCCATCGACGACATGCGCGCGCTGGGCTTCCGCTTTGCCATGGCAGGCATCACTGACTTCGATATCGACTTCGAAGCCTTGGCCGGCCTTGGGTTTGAGTTCGCCAAACTTGATGCCGGTGTGTTCCTGGACGGCTTGATGGCTCCATCTGGATTGATCCCGCCGGATGATGTTTGCCGTCATTTGTCGACAGCGGGTATGACCTTGATCGTCGAGCACATTGACGATGCCGATAAGCTGGCCCGCATCTTCGGATTCGGTGTGCTGTTCGGCCAGGGCCAATTGTTCGGCGGTCCTCGCGCCCTCAAGTCAGATGCGGCCGCGGCAAAGCCCGCCAATCAAGCGGTGGCGTGATCGATCCTTGATCGCATCTGCAGCTGAGGTTAGGGACAAGCGATGACCAATCCTTCGCTTGTTCCAATTCCTGTCATCACCTCCATCACCGCGCTCGGCGGCAATAAAGCCGCGTGGCTTGTCGATATTTGGGGTGTGATTCACAACGGCGTGGCGCCATTTGCGTCTGCCGTGACAGCTTGTGAAAAATTTCGCGAACAGGGCGGCGTTGTAATGCTGCTGTCAAATGCGCCGCGGCCAGGGCCAAGTGTTGCCAGTCAGCTTGATCGGATCGGCGTCCGCCGCTCGGCCTGGGATATGATCTTGTCGTCAGGCGATGCATCGCGAGCGATGATCGAAAAGTTCGCGCCAGGTCCGGTCTATCATCTCGGACCCGGCCGCGACGTGCCGCTTTATGACGGCCTTGGCATTGAACTCGGCGAACTGATGGCGTCGAAAGCCATCGTCTGCACCGGGCTATTTGACGATGAAACCGAAACACCTGAAACGTATTCGGCAATGCTCAATGCGGCCGCCGTCCGTAGAATTCCAATGGTGTGCGCAAATCCTGATAAGGCCGTTCAGCGCGGCGCTAAGATCATTCCCTGTGCTGGCGCGGTGGCAGCAGCCTACGCGGCACTCGGCGGCAAGGTCAGCTATGCCGGCAAACCCTATCTGCCGGTGTATGAAATGGCGTTCCGCGCGCTGTCAGAAAAATGCAAACGAGAAATTGGTGCTGACGATGTTTTCGCCATCGGCGATGGCATCAAGACCGATATCGAGGGCGCGGCGAACGCTGGCATCGCCTCGGTTTATATCGCGAGCGGCGTCCATCTCGGACCCGGCGGCACGCTCGATGTGGCGACGCTTGCAAAGTTGTTTCCGGCGGGGGAGCCGCGCCCCGTAGCGGCAATGGCGAAATTGGCGTAAGTCAGAGCGGCGGATTTCGAGCAAGCGTCGCGACGAGTTCCGCCGCGGTCTCACGTGTTGTGAAACGGCGGATTGCGCTGCGCTCATCCGCCCTACGGTGCCGGGAATTTATCGCAAGCGATGCCGGTCAATAGAACAAGCTCAGCGCTTTGACGATAGTGTTATAAATCCCCCACGCCAGTGGCACGCCGACCAATGTCCAGAACACGGCCGCTTTGCCATCAAGTCCGCCAGTGCCGATGCCAAATGAGCCACTTTCAATCTTGCTGGTTTTCTCGTGTTGTTTGGCGAGTTCAACGGCCACTTCCGCGTCCGACATATGCCACTTCGGATCGACAGGCCTGACCAGCAAATTGGCCAGGAAGCCAACGAGCAACAAGCCTGCAAGAATATAGAATATTGGCCCATAGAGCTGATCTGGCGCGACACCCTCCGCTTGGCGTTGGTCATGGAGATAATTGACAATCACTGGCCCAACAATACCGGCTGTCGACCATGCGGTCAGCAGGCGGCCGTGAATGGCGCCGACAAACTGAGTGCCAAACATGTCTGCGAGATAGGCCGGTATGGTCGCAAAACCGCCGCCGTACATCGACGCGATCACACATATTGCGGCAACAAAGATGGCGAGTGTTTTCCAGTCTGCTGCCATCGCTGCCAGCACATACATCGCAGCACCAAGCGCGAAAAAGATGAAGTATGTCACCTTTCGGCCGAGTTTATCGGATGACGACGCCCAAGCGATGCGGCCGAAGATGTTCAAAAGTGAAATCAGACCGACGAAACCAGCCGCCACCTTCGCTGCATTGTCCGCCAGGCCTGGATCTTTCTTGACGTCGGCAAAGCCAACGCCGGTTTGACCGATCAACGCGCCGCCGAAAGTTTCCTGAAGCATCGGCGATGCGGCGCCAATGATGCCGATACCAGCCGAGACGTTCATGCACAAAATCACCCATAGCAACCAGAACTGCGGGGTTTTGTGGGCGTTATCAAGATGCACGTTCTTGGATGAAATCATCGCGTTTGAGTTAGACGGCGGTGTCCAGCCTTCGGGCTTCCATCCTGCTGGCGGCACGCGATAGCCGAAGGCACCAATCAACATGAACACCAGATAGATGATGGCCATGGCGATAAACGTCTGCCAAACGCCGGGGTCGGTTGCGGTCTTGAATTGGTTCATGAGCAGCGTCGCCAATGGCGAGCCAATCATGGCGCCGCCACCGAACCCCATGATCGCCATCCCGGTCGCCATGCCGCGCCGGTCGGGAAACCATTTTATGAGAGTAGAAACAGGTGAGATGTAGCCGAGGCCAAGACCAACGCCGCCGATAATCCCAGAGCCGAGCCACATCAGCCAAAGTTGATGCGTGTAAACGCCGAACGCGGAAATCAACAAGCCGCCGCACCAACACACTGTGGATACAAGTCCAGCTTTACGCGGACCGGCACGTTCGAGCCAGCCGCCCCAGGTCGCGGCTGAAATACCGAGCAGCACGAAGAAGAAGGTATACATCCAGCCGAGGTCGAACTGGCTCCAGTTGCAGTCGGTCGCGGTCAGGGCTTTGAGCGTCCCGGCGGCCTTGTCAGCGAAAGTCGTTGCACCTGCCGAGCACAGCGCGAGCGATTTGCCGTCGGCTCCAACGAGCGCGTTTTCGAGTGGCTTCCAGAACACCGAGAAGCCGTAGGCCATGCCAATACAAAGGTGGATACAGAGGGCGGCCGGCGGCACCATCCAGCGATTGAATCCAGCGCCTGCAATGGTGCGTTCGCGGTCAAGCAGGCCGGGCTCAACGGTCCCGGTCTGAGGTGATGCGGCCATGTCTTCCCCCGAACTGTCGATCCCTGATAGGGTTTTGGTTGGGGAAGACCTAGCGCGGCGGCGGCGTCCGGGCAAGGGTAGGCGCGTGCTGAGTTCGCCGACTAGGGTGCCGGCCTCAGCGAGCCCAATCAGCGTGTCGTACCACCCCGGGCAGTGCAGGGTGTCGATACTGGATGGCCGCTGAGCGTCATGTGCAAGTCCGGTCCGCGTTTGGTGGCCAATTGGGTTGCTTGAAAATTGGGTTTCAATGGCCAAAGCGGCCCGCGCTGACGCAATGTGTTGCGGCCGGACAAAGACTTGCGTACCCTGCGAGCCACTGACTGTTAAAGCCTCGGAGAAGCCACGTGACGTCGCCTAACGCCATCACCCTGCCGCCTGAACTGGTCGACCCGTTTGGCCGCCGCGTCACCTATTTGCGGGTCTCGGTGACCGACCGTTGCGATTTCCGCTGCGTCTATTGCATGTCCGAACACATGACCTTCCTGCCCAAGAAGGACCTGCTGACGCTCGAAGAACTCGACCGGTTGTGTTCGGCGTTCGTCGCCAAGGGCGTCAAGAAATTGCGCATAACGGGCGGCGAGCCGTTGGTGCGCAAAGGCATCATGAGTTTATTCCGCAGCCTATCGCGGCACCTTGATAGCGGCGCCATGGAAGAGCTGACGCTAACGACGAACGGCAGTCAGCTTGCCAAGTTTGCGGCTGAACTCAAAGACTGTGGCGTGCGCCGGGTCAATGTTTCGGTCGATACCCTCGAACCGGCGAAGTTCAAAGACATCACGCGTTGGGGTGATTTGGCGGTCGTGCTCGGCGGCATTGAAACGGCGCAAAAAGCCGGTCTTAAGATCAAGCTCAACGCGGTCGCGCTCAAAGGCGTCAACGAAGACGAAATCGAAACCTTGATGCGGTTCGCTCATGAGCGCGGCGCCGATCTGACGTTGATCGAAACCATGCCGCTAGGCGATATCGAAGGCGACCGCACCGATCAGTATTTGCCGTTGTCCGTCGTCCGCGCGCGTTTGATGGATCGCTTTACGCTCGAAGATATCACCTACAAGACCGGCGGTCCGGCGCGTTATGTGACCGTCAAGGAAACCGGCGGCCGCTTGGGCTTCATCACACCGTTGACGCATAACTTCTGCGAAAGCTGCAACCGCGTCCGCATCACCTGCACCGGCACGCTCTATATGTGCCTTGGCCAAGACGATGCCGCCGATTTGCGGGCGCCATTGCGTGCATCTGAAGATGATGTGCTGTTGGGCGCCGCCATCGACGAGGCCATCAGCCGCAAACCCAAGGGTCATGATTTTATCATTGATCGCCGCTCCGCCAAACCCGCCGTCGGCCGCCATATGAGCGTGACAGGCGGTTAGGCCCCAGAACCAGACCCATGTTCATTTCCTTCTTCAACGAACTCCGCGCCGCCAAAGTCCCGGTCAGCGTCAAAGAATATTTGACGCTGGTCGAAGCCGTGCAGGCCGATTGCGCGGGCGGAAAAATCGAAGACTTCTATTATCTCGCCCGCACCGCACTGGTTAAAGACGAGCGCCACCTTGATCGCTTTGATCAGGTGTTCGGCCATGTTTTCAAGGGCCTCGACTTGATGAGCGAGAGCTTGGAAGCTGAAATCCCCGAAGAGTGGCTGAAGCTTGTTTCAGAACTCTATCTCACACCCGAAGAGATGGAGAAAATCCAAGCCATCGGCGACTGGGACAAGATCATGGAGGAGCTGCAGAAGCGCCTCGCCGAACAAAAGGAACGCCACCAGGGCGGCAATAAGTGGATCGGCACCGGCGGCACGTCGCCTTACGGAGCGTACGGCTACAATCCGGCCGGCATTCGCATCGGTCAAAAGGAAAGCCGCCACGGGCGTGCAATCAAAGTCTGGGATAAGCGCGAGTTCAAAGACCTTGCGGACAACGAAGAGCTTGGCGCCCGCAATATCAAAATGGCTTTGCGCCGTCTCCGCCAATTCGCGCGCACGGGGGCGGCCGAAGAATTGGATCTCGACCGAACCATCAAAGGCACGGCGCATCGCGGCTATCTTGATATTCATTTGCGGCCGGAGCGGCGCAACACCGTCAAGGTCCTGATGTTCTTTGATGCCGGTGGGTCGATGGACTGGCATATCAAAGATGCGCAGGAATTGTTCTCAGCCGCGCGCAGCGAATTCAAGCATCTCGAGTTCTATTATTTTCATAACTGCCTCTATGAGAGCGTGTGGCGCGATAATGCGCGGCGCTGGTCAGATACCACGCCAACCTGGGATGTGCTGCACACCTATCCGGCCGACTACAAAGTCATCTTTGTCGGCGATGCCACCATGAGCCCATATGAAATCACGCGCGTGGGCGGGGCGGTCGAGCATATGAACCCGGAAGCCGGCGCGACGTGGCTGAAGCGCGTCAAAGATATTTATCCGCACACCGTTTGGCTCAACCCGGTTCCGCGAGCGCATTGGGAGTGGACGCCGTCGATTAATCTCGTTCGTCAGCTTGTTGATAACAGCATGTATGAAATGACCCTCGAAGGCCTCGACGCCGCCATGCGCGATTTGATGCGGTAATTTTGCAGTGTGTTGGCGCAGTTCCATGAGTTGCTCAGTAGTGATTGACGCGAATTCGTAGGGCGGATCAGCGCCGCGTAATCCGACGGCGATTTCACAACCCGCGCGAAGGCGGATTACGTCGCATCACGCTCGTGTCGATCGCTCCGCTCCTAATCCGGCTTACAAACATGTAATCAATCGAGCCCATCGCTACGTTTCGCTGTTTAGCCGCTCGCATCGGCGATACTGTCGAGGGAGATTACTTTCCGTTAGTAGTAAATTGAGAACGCCCAAGCGGGGCCGATAATGGTGAGAACCAAACACTAGTGTTATGGTACTGACGCTTGGTACCCGGATCAGCTCTCCCCGCTCCGTCATCCCCGCGCAGGAAGGCGGGGACCCGCGCAAGCCCGAAATTTAAGTTCATATTTAAGCTTGCGCGGATCCCGCCCTCCGGCGGGATGACGATCCTTGGGGGTATCGAATGTCTGTGACAGAACACTTGAGTATCACCTAAAATGCTTGCTCAACTTCAAGCCCTGCGCCTGATAGTTCGAACCTAGGTCGCGGCCGTAAATCAATTCTGGGATCTCGGCCATGCGCTCATAGACGAGGCGGCCGATGATTTGGCCGTCTTCCAAAATAAACGGAACAGTGTGCGAGCGCACCTCCAAGACGACGCGCGAGCCATGTCCGCCAGCCGCCGCGTGACCAAAGCCTGGATCCATGAAGCCGGCATAGTGGACCCGGAATTCTCCAACCAGCGGATTGAACGGCATCATTTCGGCCGCGTGCGTCGGCGGGATGTGGACCGCTTCTTTCGAGGCCAGAATATAAAACTGGTTCGGGTCGAGGATCAGGCGGCCGGTGCCGCGATGATGGATCGGCTCCCAATAATCGAGGATCGCACATGAGCCTGGCGCGTCGACGTCGACGACGCCGGTGTGCCGCTTGGCACGATAGCCGATCAAGCCATCGGCTCCGCCCTTAAGATCAACAGAAAGCGCGATGCCGCCTTCGATGTCTGCCACCTTGCTTGGACTCAGGCCGCCTGACACCAACGTCTCGCGTGCGTGTAGGGCTGCGAGCCCCTGATCGGTCTCCCGAGGATTGCCAACGCGAAACCGGATTTGGCTTAACTTCGAGCCTTGGCGGACGATAATGGGAAACGTCTGAGGGCAAATTTCCGCAAACAAGGGGCCGTTGTAACCATCGGGAATGGTGTCGAAGGCCGACACACCGTCGGCGATTACGCGCGTGAACACATCCAGACGGCCTGTCGAACTTTTTGGATTGGTGGTGGCGGACAAGGTTGGCGGCAGATGAAGGCTTTCCAACAGCGGCACGATATAGACGCAACCGGTTTCAAGCACGGCACCAGAGGTCAAATCGAATTCATGCAGCGTCAAGTCGGCGAGCTTACCGGCGACCTTTGATCCAGGGCCTGGCAAGAAGCTCGCGCGCACCCGGTATGCCTTTGGCCCAAGCCGCAAATCTATACTGGCCGGTTGTATTTGACCGTCCGCCAATGGCATCGCGAGTTTCAAGGCGCCCGATGATACCAATACGCGGATTTGTTGGGTGGCAAGGATAGCGTTTTCGAGCGCTATCCCAACCTTGGCGGCGGGCAGTCCGGACGATTTCTGGTGAGCTTTGGCCATTTTGCCCTGTGATATCATCGGCCATGACAGCCGTTTCGATCCGCTGTAAACGACGGTTCCCTTGACGCCAAGAGGCGCTCAGGGCTAGTCCCCAGTCACAACACGCTGGTCCCGCCGGTTCGCGGATTAATCCAGTAATTTCAATGGAGCGGTGACGAATGGCTGGACCTGCAAAACCGGGAGCAACTCCGGGCGCCAACCCAATGGATTGGGCACCGGAGACCCAGCTGGTCCACGGCGGCGTCGAGCGGTCGCAGTTTGGCGAGACCTCAGAAGCTCTCTATCTCACCCAGGGCTACGTCTATTCCTCCGCCGAGCTGGCTGAAAAGCGCTTCAAGCAGGAGGATCCGGGGCACCAATATACTAGGTTCTCAAACCCGACGATCAACATGTTCGAGGACCGCCTGAAGCTGCTTGAGGGGGCCGAAATCGCGCGCGCGACTGCGACCGGCATGGCGGCGGTGACGGCGGCGCTGCTATCCTATCTGCGCGCGGGCGACCACGTGATTGCCGCGCGCGCCATGTTCGGATCTTGCCGCTACATCGTTGAAACGCAAGCCCCACGATTCGGAATTCAGTCGACGCTTGTTGATGGCAGCGACTTGGAAGCGTGGCGCGCCGCCATCCGCCCCAACACCAAAGCGTTCTTTTTTGAAACGCCTGCCAATCCGCTCCTTGACCTCGTCGATATCGCCGAGGTTTCGAAGATCGCCAAGGAAATTGGCGCGCTGACGTTCGTCGACAACGTGTTCGCGACGCCGATGCTGCAGCGGCCGTTGCAGCATGGTGCAGACGTTGTGATCTATTCCGCAACCAAGCATATCGACGGGCAAGGCCGTTGCCTCGGTGGTGCGGTGTTGTGTTCGGAAAAGTTTCTGCTCGATCACTTGCAGGATTTTATTCGCCAGACCGGCCCTTCAATTAGCCCCTTCAATGCTTGGGTCATGCTGAAGGGCCTCGAGACGATGCCGATCCGCGTTAAGGCCCAGCAAGAGACTGCATGCGTTGTTGCTGATCATTTAGCCGCTGCTCAAGGCGTGACCAAAGTGTTGTTCTGCGGCCGCGCTGACCATCCGCAAGCCGCCCTCGTCAAAAAGCAAATGACAGGTCCTGGGCAGATGATCGCGTTTGAGGTCGCTGGCGGTAAAGAGGCGGCGTTCCGGTTCCAAAATGCATTGCAATTGATCAAGATATCCAACAATCTTGGCGACGCGAAAAGTCTGATCACGCATCCCGCGACGACGACCCACTACCGGATCGGCGCCCCAGCTCGCGCGGAACTCGGCATCACCGACGGGATGCTGAGATTGTCGGTTGGGCTTGAAGCGGCACGCGATTTGATCGCCGATATCGATTGGGCTTTGGCCACTGTTTAACCGTGTACGACGAGACGTATTGAGAAGTATTGTGAGCCAACTTTGAGCCAAGATCCCGTCTATGAAATCACCACGCGCGGCATTCGTGTGCAGGTCAGTCCTGCGTTTCAGGACGAGCAATCCTCGCCCGAGGACAACCGCTATTTCTGGGCCTACACGGTGTCGATTACCAATACCGGCGACGAGACGGTGCAACTCAAATCGCGCGTCTGGCGAATTATCGATGCGGCCGGCAAGGTCGAGGAAGTGCGTGGCCCCGGCGTGGTGGGCCAAACGCCGACCCTGCCGCCCGGCCAGCAGTTCACGTACACGTCGGGCTGCCCGCTGACGACACCGTCAGGCTTCATGGCTGGCAGTTACCAAATGGTCGATGAAGCAGGCGCCCTGTTTGATGTCGCGATCCCGACCTTTTCACTCGACAGCCCTTTCGGGCAGCGGACGTTGAACTAGCTGGATCAGGTTGTGTTCGACGCCGTCACTTGTTCAGCATCTTGAGCACCATATCGTGCAACTTCGGATCGCCGCTGGCGACGATGCGTCCGCCGTCGTGAGCAGATCGCCCATCCCAGGTCGTAACGCGGCCGCCGGCCTTTTCAATAATCGGGATCAGCGCGACAATGTCGAACGGCTTCAATCCAGTTTCAATAACAACATCGACAAGGCCGCAGGCGATCAGCGCGTAGCCGTAACAGTCGCCGCCGTAACGGCTCATGCGGGTACTTGCTTTGACGCGCTGGAAAGCCGTCGCCTCGCGATCCAGAAACAAATCGGGATGCGTGCTGCACAGGATAGCATCGGCGAGCTTGGGGCAATCGCGGGTCTTAAGCTTGCGCGCCCGGCCATTGGGACCGCGGCCGTAAGAAAACTTGCCGTCTGACCAGAACCGCTCGCCAACGTATGGCTGGTCCATGAGGCCGATCGTGGGGACACCGCTATCGAGGAGACCGATCAGCGTCCCCCAGTGCAGCGCTCCAGTCATGAAGGCGCGTGTGCCATCGATGGGATCAACCACCCAGCGGTATCGGGCATCCGGATTGCGAGTGCCATATTCCTCGCCGTAGAGGCCATGGTCTGGGTAGGCGGCACCAAGTCGCTTTGAAATGGCCCGTTCTGCGGCCTTGTCGGCGGCGGTGACGGGGTCAAAATCCCGACCGGTGGCCTTGTTCTCAACAGCGATGGCACGCCGGAAATGCGGAAGTATTGCTTTTCCGGCGGCATCCGCCATGTCGTGCGCCAAGGCCAGGAATGCAGTTTGCTGGGTTGTCGTCGTAGCGGCTTCGGCCGTTGGGGTCACGGGAGGGGGTCCTTATGCAGTTCGGACGTATTTTAGCAGAGGTTTTTCAGCGCAATATGCCATATTTGACGTTAACCCTGTTGCGGCTTGGCATCATATCAACGGTAATGTAACCCTTGAAGTGCATCCTGTGTTTGCTGGTTCGTGCGAACAGTCGCATACCCAGAGTGCGGTTTTCGAGTGCACTGCTCTGAGATCGCAGCCCTAACGGGCGTTTCCTCCCTAGACTTGGGCCGTTCGGCCACTTTCGAACGGCCTTTTTTTGCGGCTAGGATCTTGCCCATCCAGCCCCAATTGACGGCGTTCTCTCTCATCTCGAACTGACGAGCGCCATGACCCCGAGCCATCTGCCCACGCTCCGGTCATGGTTGCTCTGCACCTGATGTGCTCACAAATATCTAACTGCTGAGCAGTGATCCCCACTATCGCAACGGAAAGTTGCGCGCAGTCCACGCATGGCTGCCCTGCATCCAGCGCACTTCCGTTTGTGCGCCGCACAGCATATTGTTGCATCGCGATAAACAAGGGTGCTTGTGCATCGCAGTCCTCGCATGAGGGAGCCACGCTCCTCCATGCTGGGCGTTTCCTCCCTAGACTTGGGCCGTTCCTCGCGAACGGCCTTTTTTTTTGGCAAACTTGACCGGTGTTGCCAAATTGCATGACCGCACCGGTCACACCTTATTTGGCACAGCCGTTAGCCGGTTAGTAAGCATATTATCCCTATCGTCATCCCGCGGGTGAGAATTTGCGTGGGAGTTGGACATGGGTGCTTTGAAAGCCGTTGGCATTGACGCGATTATGATGCGCGGCAGCATCAAGGACATTGATGTCCTCGACTTGAGGAAAGCATTTTACGGTGACCAGAACATCACCGCCGACGAGGCGCAGTTGTTGTTCTCTGTCAACAAAGCCAGCCCTGTGCAGGATCCAGCATGGGCACCATTCTTTGTTGAGGCAATCACAGACTTCATTGTCAATCAGGCTCAGCCCGAAGGCTATGTCACGGCCGAGAACGCCGCTTGGCTTATTGCGCGCTGCTCGGCAAACGGCAGTGTTCATAGCCGCCTCGAATTCGAGGTTCTCGTGCACGTGTTGGAACGCGCGCGTTGGTCACCAGAGAGCCTTGTCAAATTTGCACTTGAACAAGTTCGCACTGCCGTAATTGATGGCGACGGCCCTTTGCGCGCCGATAGTCTGCTGTCGAAGAAACACGTCAGCGCCGCTGAAGTCGATTTACTTCGCAATATTGTGTTTGCATTCGGTGGCGATGGCAACGTTGCGATCACACGCTCGGAAGCGGAAATTCTTTTCGACATCAATGCCGCTATAGACGGCGAAGAATCCAATCCGGCATGGACGGATTTCTTTGTCAAAGCCGTTGCTAACTCGATGATGGCGGCCTCGGGTTTCGCCGTCCCGTCGCGCGAAGACGCGCTCAAAGAAGGTGAGTGGCTTGACCGCCGCGGAGACTTGTCACCTGCCGCAATTGCGCGTTCGATTGCCACCACGTCGCTGTCCGAAATTGTTGACCTCTATGCCGAGCAATCTTCGGAGGAGCGTGCACTTGCCCGTCTCGAACGGCAGCGGATTGAAATCATCACAAACGAGCAAATTACCGAAGGCGAGGCCACCTGGCTGGCCGAACGGTTGGGCCGCGACGGTGAACTCTCAACCAACGAGCGTGCGCTGGTTGATTTTTTCGCTCGCGAGTGCCCAAATGTTCACCCGGTCCTCAAAGACACAGTGGCCCGGATTTGCGCTGCAGCATAACCAACACTGGCACGTTTGGACGGCCATTTAGGTTCATCCAAACGCACGATTGAGTTTTCCCTCGAATTCCCGTTCTGTGCACCGAGTGATACCCTGGTGGGGCAGGAATTTCGGGATAGACGATGGATCAGCCTCGATTTTTTGACATTCGCATGCGCGACCTGGTCACGGTTGGCGTGCCCCTCGGCATCGTATTGGTGACGTTGTTTTGGGCGCTCGCGCATTACGTCGAGCCAGCTCCACCGCGCCAAATCACTATTTCAACCGGGAGCGAAAGTGGCGCATATTACGGCTTCGGCAAACGCTACTCCGAGATACTGGCCCGGTCGGGTGTGACGCTGAACGTTATGAAGTCGGAGGGTTCTGCCGAGAACTTCGCGCGCATTCGCGACAAAGCGAGCGGCGTACAAGTGGCGCTGATGCAAGGCGGTCTTAAGGGGGACAAGCCGGTCGACGACGTACGGTCGTTGGGCCGTGCATTTCTGCAGCCAATTTGGGTGTTCTACCGTAGCCCGGAGCCGTGGGTTGCGTTGACCGACTTGAAGGGCAAACGGTTGTCGCTTGGGCCAGTCGGCAGTGGAACTCAACTTTTGGCCTCGAAGCTTCTCGACAAGAGCGGCGTCGATGAGGCCTCGGCAACCCGGCTCACTCTCAGCGTCAAGGACTCGGCAGATGGCCTGCGCAAAGGCGAGATTGATGCAATTTTTTTAGCGCTGGCTCCCGATACGCCACTCATTCAAGAACTACTGCGGGATCCAAATGTGCGTCTGATGAGCATGGCGCACGCGGAAGCCTACACACGGCTGTTCCCATTCCTGACCCGGATCACCCTGCCGCGCGGGCTCGTTGATCTCAACCGCAATATCCCCCCTGATGACGTGCAGATGATCGCAAACGAAGCGGCGCTGATGGTGCGGACCGATCTGCATCCAGCGCTGGTTGGTCTATTGGCGGAAGCGGCATTGGAAACCCATTCCCCGGGCGGGTTATTCCAAAAGCTCGGGGTCTATCCAAAACCCGACGATCCGGAATTTGAGATGTCGGAGGATGCCGAGCGCTACTACAAGTCCGGCCATCCGTTCTTGAGGCGATATTTGCCGTTCTGGGTTGCTAACTTCTTAGAGCGGATGGTCATCATTTTGGTGCCGGTATTCGGCGTCCTATATCCGGTCTTGAGAGTGCTCCCAATCGCCTACAATTGGCGCATCCGGCAGCGTTTCTTGCGCTATTTTTCGCGGCTTAAAACGATGGAGCGGCAACTCGATGCCAGTCCCACGGCTGAGGAGCTGTCGACACTGCGTCAGGAAATTACACGAATTGATTCCGCGCTCTCGCATTTGCCGGTGCCGGTTAATCATACGGACCGCTATTTCGAGGTTCGGGCGGCCGTTGAGATCGTCAAGTTGCGTATTGCCCGTAGTGCCTGATGGCCCTCGGAACTAGGCCAGCGGCCGTTGGCGGTGACAAATTTGCCGCCGAACGACCGGTTTACGGGCGGGGCGGGTCCGTCTAAGAACACGGCCACACCATCTCAACAAAAACTCGGAAAAACGGGGCCGTCCGGTCAATGTTCAAGAAAATTCTGATTGCCAACCGCGGCGAAATCGCTTGCCGCGTAATGAAGACGGCCAAGAAGATGGGGATTAAGACGGTCGCAGTCTATTCGGACGCCGACCGCGAAGCCGTGCATGTCGCGATGGCCGACGAAGCCGTTCATATCGGACCAGCACCAGCCGCGCAGTCCTATCTAGTCATCGAGAAAATTATTGATGCCTGTAAGAAGACCGGCGCCGAAGCAGTTCACCCCGGCTACGGTTTTCTGTCAGAGCGTGAATCATTCCCGGTCGAACTCGCTAAAAACGGCATCGTCTTTATCGGTCCAAACCCGAAGGCCATCGCGGCCATGGGTGACAAGATCGGAAGTAAGAAAGCCGCCGCACTTGCGAAGGTCTCAATCGTGCCTGGCTACGTCGGTGAAATCTCCGACGAAAAGCATGCCGTTAAAATTGCCGAGGAAATCGGCTATCCGGTCATGATGAAAGCCTCGGCAGGCGGTGGCGGCAAGGGCATGCGCATCGCCTTCGACCGCAAGGAAGTCTTGGAAGGTTTCCCGTTGGCGCGCTCGGAAGCCAAGTCGTCATTCGGTGACGACCGCATGTTCATTGAAAAGTTCATCATCAATCCGCGCCATATCGAAATTCAGTTGATCGGCGATAAGCACGGCAACGTCATCTACCTCGGCGAGCGCGAATGCTCGATCCAGCGCCGTAACCAGAAAGTTCTCGAAGAAGCTCCATCACCATTGCTCGATGAGAAGACCCGCCGGGCAATGGGTGAGCAGGCCGTCGCGCTCGCCAAAGCCGTTGGCTACGATTCTGCTGGCACCGTGGAATTCGTCGCTGGCCAAGACCGCTCGTTCTTCTTCCTTGAAATGAATACGCGCCTGCAGGTTGAGCATCCGGTGACCGAACTCATCACCGGCGTTGACCTCGTCGAATTGATGATCCGATCGGCGGCCGGCGAAAAGCTCCCGTTCAAACAATCGGACGTCAAGCTCAGTGGTTGGGCTATCGAAAGCCGCGTTTACGCCGAAGACCCGTTCCGCAATTTCCTGCCGTCCATCGGCCGCTTGGTAAAGTACCGTCCGCCTGAAGAAGGTAAGTACGGCGACGTTACTGTGCGCAATGATACCGGCGTTGAAGAAGGCGGCGAAATCTCGACCTACTACGATCCGATGATTGCCAAGCTGGTTACGCATGCGCCGACCCGTATTGCGGCGATTGACGCTCAGGCTGACGCTCTCGACAAATTCTACATCGATGGTTTTCAGCACAACATTCCGTTTGTTTCAGCCGTAATGCAGAACCCGCGCTGGCGCGAGGGCAAGCTTTCAACTGGCTTTATCAAGGAAGAATATCCAGACGGCTTTAGCCCGCGCGTGGCAGCTGGCGCTGAGCTGCAGGTAATGGCGGCCGTTGCGGCTGTGCTCGACCACAAGAGCAACATGCGCCGCCGTTCAATCACCCATCAAATGCTCGGTAAGAACGTTGAGTTCGCGAAGACCCGCGCGGTCAAGATTGGCGAGGCGATGCAAAACGTCGAGGTGGCTGGTGACGTCGAAGGTCCAGTTTACATTACGTATCTTGATGACGCTGGCAAACGTGGTGAGACTGTCGAGGTTGTGTCGTCATGGGTTCCAGGCGATCCAGTCTGGACTGGCACCGTTGGTGGCAAGTCAGCGTCGGTGCAAGTGCGTGCGGCACTCAATGGCAACGTCCTAGCCCATCGCGGCATTCAGGCCCGGGCCTATGTCTATACCGCCCGCGAAGCCGAATTGGCGGCCCTGATGCCGGTCAAAGCCGCCGCCGATATGTCAAAGTATTTGCTGTGTCCGATGCCGGGTCTTGTCAAAGCCATCCACGTTGCCGAAGGCGCTAAGGTCCAGGCCGGTGACAATCTCGCAGTCGTCGAAGCCATGAAGATGGAGAACATCTTGAAAGCAGAACGCGATGGCGTCGTCAAAGTCATCAACGCCAAGGCTGGCGATAGCTTGGCCGTCGATGCGATCATTCTGGAATTCGCTTGAAGCGGTGGCCATTGCAGCCACCGCACCAAGCTATTGAGAGATGAGCGTAGAACGGGTTTTCCCCGTTCACATCAGACCTTCTGATTTCAGCGCCGACTGGACAGCAGGGCGGGATTGAATGCGAGCAATGTAAGCGAGCACATTCGGATAAGTGGACAAATCTATTTTCATTTTCGGCGCCCAGCCAAGCACGGCGAACACATAGGCGTCGGGAAGCGTGAATTCATTGCCAACCAGAAAAGTGTTGGTGGCCAGATGGCTGTCTAAGTACTTGATGCGGGAGGCGAGCTTGGCGCGTGCGAGGTCCTTCGCTGCATCGGGCATCGCACCGTTAAAAAGCGCCCCGAACGGACCATGCAGTTCGGTGCTGGCGAAGGTTAGCCAACTCAGCATTTTGTAGTGATCTAATGTTCCCGCTGCCGGCGAGACCGGCGTGTTGCCAGCCTTATCGGCCAGGTACTGCAGCACGGCCGGGCCTTCTGTGATGACGGAGCCATCATCGAGTTGAAGCGCTGGGACGTAGCCAAGCGGATTGATTTTACTGAAATCGCCGCCGCCTTCGTAAGTCTTCTTGCCGATGTCGGTTTTGACCAGCGTCACCGGGATATTCACCTCACGCGA
>JANNFX010000100.1:0-4291 GCA_031380225.1 Hyphomicrobium sp. | reverse complement strand
CATGGTAACGCTCGGCGCCGACCGCTTGAATGGCGGCTTCGAACTCAGCCGGAGACCATAGCGGGCGCGCTGTATCAGGTGTGCGGCGGTCACTCATAGGCGGATCTCCATGCCGTCGTATCCAACTTCCCATCCGGCTGCTTCGGTTGCACGGCGCTGTTCGGATGTTTCGTTCAAGACGGGGTTCGAGTTGTTGATATGGACGTATATTTTACGTTGAATGCCGAGGGCTTTAAAGGCTGCAATCGAGCCTTCTGGCCCGGAAATGCTGATGTGTCCCATGCGGGCGCCGGTTTTCTGCATCAAACCCTGCTGGATCATCTCGTCGTCGGTATAAAGTGTGCCGTCAAAGAAAATCAGGCTGGCACCTTTGATCCGGTCCGCAAGTGGCGCGTCGAGTTCGGCGCAGCCCGGGATGTAATAGAACGATCTGCCGGTCGCCGTTTCTATGACATGGAGCCCAATGGTGTCGCCGTCGCGGCTGCCGAAGTTGCCGCCAGCTTTTGCATCTTCAAGATAGAGCGCGACTTTGCCCGGCACAGCGAAGGCTTCAATCGAAATGCCAAGCGTTTCGCCAACGCCAGAAATCTCGGTTCCAGCGTCGAGCGGCAATTCAATGCGCGGCACCAGCGTCTCATTGCAGACGTTGAATACCGAATTGGCTTTGAGTGTCGCCAGCACGCGCGACGAGCCATAAATCGAGAACGGTTGCGCTTCACGCAAATTGATGAGGCCGATGATGTGGTCGACGTCAGCGTTAGTTAGAACGCAGGCGCGGATGGGCGAGTTGCGGCGTGGGCCGTCTGCGGCTGGCCAAAGCTCTGAATTATCGGCAATCTGTTCGCGCAAATCCGGCGAGGCATTGAAAAGTACCCAGCGTTTGCCATCGGCGCTGACGGCCAGTGACGATTGCGTTCTGGCGCGATAGCCGCGCGCATTGGACCTGACAGCCGCGCTGTGAGTGCCGTTGCAATTCCATTGGGGGAAGCCGCCGCCGGCCGCTGACCCCAGAATTTTGATGATCATGGTCTCGTTTTTTAAGAGTGCTGACGTTCGCTAAAGCCAGCGATTTCGAAAACCAGACCTCCTCGCCGAAAGAGTTCCGGAAACGGCAGCGGCGGCCGAATGCTCGACCGCCGCGCCAGCAAAGCTCGCTCGCGCGAACTAAAGGCCGTTAGATGATATCGATGTCAGCCGGCAGGTAGCTGGTTACTTCGAGACCGACTTCGGTTTCGCGTACTGCGGGCTTGGTCCAAACCTTCATGCTTTATTCCTCCAAGAGTCGTTGTTAATTGCCAGAGCCTCGATCAAATGATCCGAACACTGGAGCCTATTTTGAAAAGGCTGGCTAAATCTGCTGACTAAACGCCTTGTGTCAAGCGCTTCAGCGTTGCCAGACGTATTCAGCATCTGCGCTCAAGTTACAAATCAACGCTGGTCACGACTGCGTGTCCCAATCGGTTTAGTGGCTATTCTGAGGTTTGCCGCGTTGCAGCATCCTTGAGTACCTTCAGCGGGCGGCGCAGCGTGCTGATCGATACCTGCTCGCCTTCGAGCAAAGCAGTTATCATGTCCTGATCGAAACATTTGCGAACTTTGGTGCGCCGGATTGGTTTAAGACGGTAAGCAGCCAAGGGCCTTACAACCATGGTCGTGTGTCTCCTTATGGCAATCCGGCCATGTATCAGGCTGGCACGGGGCCTGCAATGCTCGCCAGCCGGGCGCCCGAATGTGAGCGGCGGATAACTGTTTTACCAAGTCCAAAATCCAGGCGCCACCTGTATGAATGTTAATCGCCGTCAGATCTTGACCGCTGCCGCTGCCGCTGCTGCCGCTGCTGCATCATGCCCGGTCTTGGCTGGCGCCGTGCGTCCCGATTTGTCCATCCAAACCATCGGCCAGGCCGCAAAAAAGGCTGGCATCCTGTTCGGCACCTGCATCGAGCATGAAGTGTTTGATGACGCGGCCTACGGTCAACTGGTTCGCGACCAATGCGGCATTGTGATTAATGCCAACGCCCTGAAATTCGACTTCCTCAGGCCAAACGGTCCGGAGATCGACTACTCACCAGCTGACCGGCTCTTGGACTTTGCTGAGCAGGCCAAGCTACCATTCCGGGCCACCAACCTGATTTGGAACGACTACCTTCCTGCCTGGCTCAAAGCCCGGTCACGGCGCGAGGTGGCCGGCATTTTCGATCGCCATATCGACGAGGTCGCCGCGCGCTATGCCGGGCGCATTCAATCCTGGGATGTTGTCAACGAGCCGTTTGCGCCGTGGGACCGCGAGCCCGGCGTGTTTCGTAAAGGCGCGTGGTACGATGCGCTCGGCCCCGGCTATATTGACCGCGCCTTCCGACGCGCCGCCAAAGCCGATCCCAAATGCAAACTGGTCTTGAACGAAGCCTTCTGCGAGCAAAATGACGACGTCGGTAACGCGGTCCGGCCGGAACTGTTGAAGCTCGTCAAGTCAATGCGCGACAACGACGTGCCGCTGCACGCGGTTGGGCTGCAGGCACATTTGAAACCGCAACTGCCCTATGACGACCAGGGCTTCGCGCGCTTCGTCTCTGATCTCGCGGCGGAGAAGGTTGACATCTACCTGACCGAACTTGATTGCGACGATACCAGCTTCCCGGTTGATCCCATCGCGCGCGACGAGCTCGTAGCTGCCCGTTACCGCGATTTCCTTGGTGCGGTCCTGGCGGTTCCGGCTGTTAACGTCGTCATTATGTGGGGCTTGGCGGACGGCTATACTTGGTACAATGACTTGGCAAAGGAATCCGGCGCGATATTGACCAAGCCGCCGCGGCCGATGCCATTTGATCGCAACTTAGCGCCGAAGGCGCAGTATGTGGCCCTTTGCGATGCCTTTGCCAACCGCAAGGTTGGATAGAATTCGGGCCGGTGCAAATCCGGCGTCGACGCGTAACGATTTAAGGATCCGAGTGGAATGCAGAGTGACGTCATGATGGAAACAGCACCGGCCGCCGCAAAATTCGCCGCTCACGATCGCAACCCTTACCGCCTCGCTCGAATGGCGCGGTTTGTCGCCATCATCGACGATGTGCTGGCCAAACAAAGCGAGTGCCGCATTCTCGATATTGGTGGCACGCAGTCCTATTGGATGGCGCTTGAAGAGGCGTGGGCTGGCCGCAACGTGCATGTTACGGTTGCGAACTTGAGCCAGGAAGCTGTGACCTCTGATCGCTTCACCAGCATCGCCGGCGACGCGCGCAAATTGAACTACGAGAATAACAGCTACGATGCCGTCCATTCAAATTCGGTCATTGAACACGTCGGCTCGTTTGACGACATGGCGGCAATGGCTGGCGAAGTCCGCCGCTTGGCGCCGCGCTATTTCGTGCAAACCCCCGATTTCTGGTTCCCGATCGAGCCGCACTTCCGCACGCCAGTCTTTCATTGGCTACCCGAAAGCGCACGCCTCAAAATCGTCCAGCACCGCGCCTGCGGGTTTTACCCGAAGGCAGGCAGCCTCGAAGAAGCGCAAAAATTCGTCGATGACGCGCATCTGCTGAGCATCCGCCAAATGCGCCAACTTTTCCCCGACGCCAAGGTGCACCGCGAACGGTTCTACGGTTTGAGCAAATCGCTGATCGCGGTCAGGTAGTGGGATTTTCGTTGAAGTCAGACACAGCGCGGAATTGTAAGTTATGCCCCGCGCTCGCGCTTCTCCACCGCTGTCATCCCGGCACTTGTTGCCGGGACCCATGGCGCAACGGGCACAAAAAGTAGTCGAATGTGATGAGACAACAACGCGCTGATCTTCACGTCACACTTTGCTGCTGAATGGGTCCCGGGGACAAGCCCCATAAGCGCTAACTTAATTACGGGTGATATTGATATATTCGGTTTCGCGTCGGCTCGCGGATGTGCCTTTGAAGGCGTGGAGCTGCGGAGCTTATGTCGCGCAGACTTGGTGCCGGTGCAATGGCCGCGAGGAGCGCGGCGAGGACCAGCCGCAACAACCGCCAAACACCATTTTTTACGCGGCCGCCCGGCGGGGGGAGTCACCGAGATGTTCCGCGATCAGCGGCTCGGTCAATAGGATCAGCAGGAGATGACACAGGACGTGGGCCTTCGCCACATCGGGGTCCGCTCCAGGGGGACGAACCAGACCCGCTGCACTCTTGAGATGTTTGAATGCGATCTCAATCCGCCAGCGCATGCGGTAGAGTTCACTGATGGCATGGGGCGGATACGCCCTGGCATCGAGTGAGGTGATCAGGATCAGCCATTCGGCGGCGGCGACAGTCTCCGCCTGCAAAGCT
>JANNFX010000093.1:0-13580 GCA_031380225.1 Hyphomicrobium sp. | reverse complement strand
CCGCGTGACGAGATGTACGGTTTCCGCCAGGTCCGACAACACTTGCTGCGGCTCGGCGCCGTCACGATGCAGCCCGGCAAATCCATTTAGGGCTACTGCTGGCGTTCCGGATAATAGCTGCTCCAGCAAATCGAATATGCGGCCGCGATCAGCAAGCCCGAGCATGTCGCGAACCGCTTGGCCTGTAACCTGGCCATTTTCCCCAGCGCCGGTTGCGATGGCTTGATCCAATAACGATAGCCCGTCACGGACCGAGCCCTCGGCGGCGCGTGCGATCATAGCCAACGCGTCATCGTCGGTCTTGGCGCCCTCGTTA
The DNA here is from genome assembly GCA_031380225.1 of Hyphomicrobium sp. Classification (GTDB taxonomy): domain Bacteria; phylum Pseudomonadota; class Alphaproteobacteria; order Rhizobiales; family Hyphomicrobiaceae; genus JANNFX01. Next base: position 13,264 of record JANNFX010000093.1, on the reverse strand, counting down.
GCAGCGATCTTCTTAAAGTGCTGGACTAAGGCTGGAACATCAATGCGGCGCAAATCGAAACGTTGGCAACGGGACAGCACTGTCACGGGCACTTTGCGGATTTCAGTTGTCGCAAAAATGAATTTCACATGCTCGGGCGGTTCCTCAAGCGTCTTCAACAGCCCGTTGAACGCGGGCTTCGACAACATGTGAACTTCGTCGATAATGAAGACTTTTGTTCGCGCCAAAATCGGTTTGTAGCGCGCGCTTTCGATAATCTCGCGGATGTTATCGATGCCGGTGTTGGAGGCGGCGTCCATTTCAATGACGTCAGCGTGGCGGCTTTCGATAATGTCGGCACAATGCCGGCCCATCGACGGCATATCGATGGTGGCTTGGTGAATTGTATCGGTTTCGTAGTTCAACGCGCGGGCCAGGATGCGGGCGGTCGTCGTCTTGCCGACACCGCGAACACCCGTCAGCATATATCCTTGCGCGATGCGGCCTGTCGCGAAAGCGTTGCGCAACGTGCGCACCATCGCCTCTTGACCAATCAAATCATCAAACGTCGCCGGGCGGTATTTGCGTGCCAGAACGACATACTTGCCCGGTGGCTCCTTGCTGGCCGCGGACGTTTCAGCCTCTGCAGATTTTTTCTTGGCCATGGTGTGCTCAAACTAGCGGCCTGATTGGGCCAAGACCGAAACGCGGTGCCAAGCGGCCGGAAGGGCCGAAGACTCCAATCAAATCGGCCCGAAGGGCCGGGGAGCAAGGCGCCCCCGCGGAGGCGCGATCAGCGCCGGTTGAATGTAATCTCACGTACGGCCCGAAAGGGCCGAAGACCGCAACGCGGTCCGCCGCAAGCGGCGCCCCCGCGCAGGCGCGATCAGCGCCGTGAGCGAAATAGAGGCTGACGGACGACCCACACCCGGATCGTTAGGGCTGCTTCCTTCCGGACCTGACCCGGTTGGCGAGGGATGCGTCCGCCGCCAGCCCGTGGAGATTATGGGCCATCAAGCGCGCCGGTGCAAGGGTTCGAGCGGCGGTTTTGTCCGCGGCAATGATGTGCTGTAGTCGCGGGATAAGGCCAAGGATATCAACACAGTGACACCCACCTTCCGATTTGCGCCGAGCCCGAATGGCGAACTGCATCTGGGTCACGCACTTTCAGCGCTCGACGGTTTTAGCCAGGCCCAAAAACGAGGCGGCAAGTTTTTATTGCGTATTGAGGATATCGATACGGCGCGCTGCCGGGAGCAATTTGTGGCCGGGATTTTTGAGGATCTGGCTTGGCTCGGCGCGACGTGGGAACAGCCGGTACTTCGTCAATCTAGGCACTTTCCATTTTACCGCGCCATGGCGGCGAAACTCGAAGCCATGGGCCTGCTGTATCCGTGTTTCGCAACCCGCACCGAAATTCAATCATCGGCGCAGCCTGGTGCCGCCGATCCCGATGGTGCGCCTATCTATCCAGGCTTGCACAAGCGCTTGTCTCACGCTGAAATCGCCGATCGTAAAGCTGCGGGCCAACCGTTCGCGCTGCGTATTGATAGCGACCGTGCTTCAGAGGCAGTTGCCGAAAAACTGAATGGCCGGGCATTGTCGTGGCGTGAGTATGATCCCGCAGATGACGCAATAACGATGCAAATCGCTACGCCTGAAGTTTGGGGCGATGCCGTCATCGTGCGGAAAGACTTTCCGGCCAGTTATCATCTCGCGGTCGTTTGTGACGATGCGCGCCAGGATGTGACCCATGTTACGCGCGGCGCCGATCTGTTCCAGGCGACCAGTCTGCAACGATTGCTGCAGGTGCTCCTCGATCTGCCGGAGCCGCTTTATGCGCACCACCGGCTGCTAATGGATGACACGGGTCGGAAGCTGTCGAAGAGCGACGCCGACACGTCGCTCAAGGCTTTGCGCGGTGCAGGCGCAACTCCGGAAGACGTCCGTCGTATGGCTCAAATAGTGTGACAATCTTAAATCAGATCATAACGTCAGGATTCGGTAACTATTATTTTCTATTGGTTAGACAGGCAGTTGCGAGGTACACTTAACAAAACTGTGCCGCATGATCCCGGACACAGAGGTGGCAGTGTGAAAAAGCAAAAGAAGCAGAGGTCGAAGGCTAAGAATCGGAGCCCTAGCGGTAGGGCGCAGCCGGCGGTGGCGCTTGACCGTCTTGCTTCGACGGGCATTTCACGCAAAAAAGCTTATACCGCACAAGTCCGCGCGGCGGCCGTTACCTCACCTTATTCTCAGGATGACCGTCAAGCGCTGACGCTGTTGATGCTGCCGTTCCTGATCGTAGCTTTCGCAATTGGCAGCAGCCAGGCGTTGCGTTGGCAACCATCAGCTCCTTCCCAGCCGGCCCCGACGGCGCATCACCTTCCGGTAGCACCACCGTTCGCGCGGCCCACGGCACCGGTCGCCAACGACGCGCCGGTCGTCATTGCAACAGCACCACCAGTTGCGAATGTGATTGTCGAGACGGCGCCATCGTTATCGAATTGGCCGATTGTTGATGTGCCGCCAACTGTTGCGGCCACTGTCCCCGATACAACGGACGCGCTGACCGGCGGGATGCCGGGTCATGTATTGTCAAGCAAGAGCGTCGAAGCCCCGGTAATGCAGAGTTCGAGCCCAAATAGCGTTGCATCTCCAGCTTTGCTGTCACCGCAGAACGTGCTTGATCCAAGCCTTAGTCCGCCGGTCATCGCGCGCGAATCATCGCCTGCGCCTGTCGTTGTGGCTTCGGAACCAGCGGCCGGCGCACTGCAACCCAGTTCAGATGCGGAACTTCTGGCCCCGTCCGTTACGCCTGCCGTTCCTGAAGTGCTGGCATTATTGGTCCCTGAACCAACTCTGCCAGCGCTGCCAGCCCCTGTAACTGCGCCTGTTGAGCCGCAATTCTTGCCTGAAAACAGCTGCGTTCGCGAGGTTGCGGTCAAACGCACGCCGGCCTTCTTTCTTGGCGACCAGGTCTCCAATACGTCGATAGACCCCGAAACCTTCGGACGGGCGCTGGCAACGGCTGCCCGGACGCAGCTCGATGGCTTCACCGTTTACACCGACAAATACCAGACCCTGTCTTATCCGATGGGCGACCTGCCGGCGTTCTACGGAGTTTGTACCGACGTCATCGTGCGCGCCTACCGCGAGCTTGGCGTTGATCTCCAGCAACTCGTCCATCAATCTAAAGTCGGGTCTGGCGATACCAACATCGATCACCGGCGGGTCACGACTTTGCAAAAGTTTTTTGCGAAATTCGGCGATGAATTGCCGATTACAGAGTTCGGCGAAGACTATATGCCGGGCGATATCGTTAGCTATTACCGGCCACAGAATGCCCATTCGCGCACTCATATCGCTATTGTTTCGGATATGATTGGCCCATCCGGGCAATTGATGATCATCCATAATCGCGGTTGGGGTCCTCAAATCGAGGATGGCTTGTTTGTCGACGAAATTACTGGTCATTACCGCTATTCGGGTGCCAAACGTCCCGCCGTTGCGCCAACGCCGGTCGCTAGCTCGGCTAAAACTGCTGCGCCTCGCGCAGCATCAGCGCCGTCTGTGGTCAAGAAGGTTAAAAAAGCCCAGGCCGCCGATCGCGCCGGACTTGAGATTCCTAGTCTCGGTTCAATTCAAAGGTGATCAACAGGGCCGGCATTCGAAAGGCGAAAGTATTGGCGCCTTTTCGTTCGGCTGTGCGAGTTGCAGTATATGCATCGTCGTGAACGTTAATGCTTTAATCTATCAAGTGTTGATCATATTCGGGTCATTTACTCTTGTCTGTTTTGGCGAATATGGTCAGTGTGCCGCTGTAACGAAGCGGCGGGCCTCGCCATTGAGGCGACCTATTGAGGTTCAGATCGTGCCTGAATTGGCGCTCACAGATAAGCGGTATTCGATTTTGGGCGGAGTTCTCGCCTGGTTTCGTCCGGCTGTCGCCCAAGTGACAGCCGTGCCGGTTGCTAGGTGTGCCGTGCCGGTTCCGGTTCAACACGATCCGATTGAACTGGTGAAGCGGCAGTGGCAGCAACTCAACGAGATCATTGGGCATGGCGTACTTACGGCCGGTGCCGCTCAGCGCCTGCAGAAGTCGGCCAGTGACCGGCTTGATGCGGCGGGATACGCGCTCGAAGGTCTACGGGCCGAACTCGTCGCCATGCAACAGGCGCCAATAGTGGCCGTTGCATCCGCGACAGCAACGGTGCATCCGTTTGAGATCCTCCGCAAGCCGGTCAAGGCTGAAGCGCTAGCCGCCTAGTTGATCTCTGAAATTCCCTATTCGACGCACACGTCAGCGAAGTCTTTACGATTTCCTGTGCACACTCCACGCTTGAGACAAACAATCGTCTCAAACCCTGCGTAGCCCGGTTCTGCCGGTGCCATTGGCGTCATGCTGTTCGAGTGAGTGGTCGTGTCATGTTGTTTTTGCATAAGCCTCTTCAGGTCCGAAGTCGTCTTGCAGCATCGGCAATAGCCGTCGCTGCCGCGACCTTGACCGCCCCCGCGGCTACCTCGCCGGCTCACTCGGCAGACCATAACCTGGCTGCCAGCCCAAAATCGGCATCCGTATCTGCCCACTATAAAGTGTCGCTCAACGGCTTTGGTGTCGGCACGTTCGACTATGTCTCCGAAATTCAAGGACAGACCTACAAGCTCAAAAGCGATGTCAATCTTTCGCTGCTGATGGGCGCCTTCTCGTGGCGCGGATTGAGCCAGACCGACGGCGTCTCGCCGGATGCTCCGAAGCCCAAGACTTTTGGCTTCGATCATGAAAGCACACTTAAGAACGGTGCGCTCCGCATGGGGTTCAAGAGTGGCGCTGTTGAAACGGTCACAATTGATCCGCCGCCGCCGCTGCTCGACAATACTGTGCCCCTGAAACGCGAGCACTTGAAAGATGTGCTGGATCCACTGAGTGCCATTATGGCGCTAACGCAAGATACCGGCGGAGATCCGTGCGCGCGAAAGGTCGCTATTTTTGACGGCCGCCAGCGTTTTGATCTGCAACTCTCGTTCCGTCGTCAGGAGGCAATTGAAGGCTCGACCGCGACAGCAACTGTTTGCAGAGTCAAGTACATCCCAATCGGCGGCTATCAAGCCAACGACGCCACCGAAAACCTGGCGCGCAGGACCGGCATCGAAATTACGATCCCGCACGTGCCAGAAGCACATCAGTCCGTGCCGCAACGGCTGGTGATACCGACCGTCGCCGGTCAGGCCGAAATCGCAGTTGAGCATGTCAGCTTCAAAGCCCCAGGCAACGGTCAAGTTGCGCTCGTTGACTAGCACGCTGGTTTAACGGCTGGCCAATAAGCGCGGTACTATGCTGGCGGCGATAAGGCCACCTGCAATAGATCCGGCTACAAGCGCGCCTGGTCCCGCAGAGCCGAGGCTGGAGTTGGCCAGCATCGCGCAGCCAAGCCCAAGGGCGCCGCCTGCAACTGCTGTCACGATGGCTGTCATCATACCACCGCGCCACCAGCCTGCTAAAAGGCCGGTCAGTGCGCCAGGTCCGATGGCTGTCAGTAAGACGGTATTGACAAGATCGTCCATGGATTGAACTCCCCAATTATCTTTTTCTGCAATCTGGTGTGGACGGCGCTCAGTTTAGGCTTTTCGACACGAAATGCAGCCGACTTGCGCGCTCAAAATGAATTGCTGAGGGCAATGCTGCGCCATAGCCACATTGTCCAATATCCTTGATCTTGGGCCGTCTCAGTGCAATGCAATCCCGGTCACTGCAGGAGTGGGCCTAGCCCGGCCTTCTCAAAGGGTTGGGGGGCGGCACGGAGGAAAATTTGACGACAGGTCAGGAGAGTTGGGCGACGGGTAGCATGTCTACGCAACGCCATCGCGACACACACTGCCGTCTAATTTTCCCCGCCCATCGGGTCGCTCACCCGCGGCCGGCCTCGGCCTTGGACGTCTCAAACGTAAGCGAGACTACGCCTTTAGACGTCGTCCACGCGGAGCGTGGTTATGCCACGACGCCGCGGACCGGCTCGCGCTCATGCGATGTCGATCCCAAACCCTTTGAGAAGGCCGGGCTAGATGGGCAATGACTTGATGAACCGCATCCGAAACGTCACGGCGGTTCTCGGACCAACTAACACCGGCAAAACACACCTCGCTATTGAGCGCATGTTGGGCCACTCGACCGGCATGATCGGTCTGCCTCTGCGTCTGCTGGCGCGCGAAGTCTACGATAAGGTCGTGGCCCGCGTTGGCGCGCAGCATGTCGCTCTGATCACCGGCGAAGAAAAAATAAAGCCTGAACGGCCGCGCTATTGGGTGGCAACCGTTGAGGCGATGCCACGCGATGTTGAAACGGATTTTCTCGCCATTGATGAAATCCAACTCTGCGGCGATCCGGATCGAGGCCACGTATTCACAGACCGGCTTCTCAATGCTCGCGGGCGGGAGGAGACATTGGTGCTCGGCGCGCAGACCATGCGCGACCCGATCGAGGGTCTGATCCCTGGTTCCAATTTCATTTCGCGCCCCAGGCTGTCGAAGTTGTCGTATGCGGGGGAGAAAAAAATAACCCGGTTGCCGCCGCGCACCGCCATTATCGCGTTTTCGGCAAGCGAAGTTTATGCAATTGCCGAGTTGATCCGCCGTCAGCGCGGCGGTACGGCCGTTGTTTTGGGATCGCTTTCGCCACGCACACGCAACGCACAAGTCGCGCTCTATCAATCCGGGCAAGTTGAGTATCTGGTGGCGACCGACGCGATCGGCATGGGACTTAATCTCAATGTTGATCACGTGGCTTTTTCGGCGACGCGCAAATTTGATGGCGTGCATCACCGCAATTTGACCGCCGGTGAAATGGGGCAAATCGCTGGCCGTGCCGGCCGCTACATGTCCGACGGCACGTTTGGCGTAACCGGTTCGGCCGACGGCCTGGATCAGGGGCTCGTCGAGCAGCTTGAGAACCACAGTTTTGACAGTGTCCGGGTGTTGCAATGGCGCAACCGCAAACTCGATTTTGCAACACTCGACCGGCTCCGCGACAGTCTGCGCGAAACACCGGCCGATGCGCGTTTAACCCGCGTTCGCATGGCCGAAGACGTGTTGGCGCTCGAAACCCTGTCCGGGGAAGGGGCTGTACGCGAATTCGCTTCAAATCCGGCTGCGGTGGCCAGATTGTGGGAGGTGTGCCAGATCCCTGACTATCGCAAAATTTCGGCCGCTAACCATGCTGAGTTGATTTCGTCGCTCTACACGTTCTTAATGAGCCCTGAAAAACATATTCCAGAGGACTGGTTTGCGAAACAAGTGGCCTTCGCAGATCGAACTGATGGCGATATAGATACCATCGCCAATCGTATCGCTCACATCCGGACCTGGACTTTTGCGGCCAATCGCTCCGATTGGCTTAAAGATCCGGTCCACTGGCAAGAGCGCACACGCGCTATCGAGGACAGCTTATCCGATGCCTTGCATGAACGGCTTACACAGCGTTTTGTTGATGCGCGCACGAGTGCTCTCATGAAGAGTATGCGCGATAACGAAGAACTTACCGCCGATATCTCGGACGATGGCGAGGTCAAGGTCGAGAACCACTCGATTGGGCGGCTGAAGGGCTTCCAGTTCTGGCCCGACACGTCTGCGGAAGGCGATAACGGCAAAGCGGCACGGCACGCGGCACAGGTTGTTGTCGTTCGGGAATTGGGCATGCGCGCGCGCCGGGTCGCAGCGGCGAAGACTGACGCCTTCAAATTATCGCGGACGGCGCGGATTTTGTGGCGTGACGACGAAATCGGCTACCTCGAAGCGTCCGCCGATCCTTTGAAGCCAACCGTCATATTGGTTGCCGACGACCATATGGCAGCCTCTGACAAGGAGAAAGTTCAGACCCGGCTTGATGCGTGGATCGGCGAGATCATCGGCGAACGGCTGAAGCCGCTGGTTGAATTGGCGAAGGCCGAGGACATCACCGGCATGGCGCGCGGCATCGCGTTCCAAATGACCGAGAACCTCGGCGTCCTGAAACGAGAGTCCATTGCCAACGACATCAAGAGCCTCGATCAGCCGGCGCGCGCCGCGTTGCGCAAATACGGCGTCCGTTTCGGTGCTTTCAACATTTTCTTCCCGCTGATGCTCAAGCCGGCCGCCGCCGAATTGGCGCTGACGCTATGGACGCTGAAGCATGGCAGCTCGGTTGGTCTCGATGCGAAGAACTTGCCACCGCCACCACGCGCTGGCCTGACGTCAGCGTCGGCGGATGCCAAGATTCCCGACGGCTTTTATCGTGCCAATGGCTTCCACGTTTGCGGACCACGGGCCGTTCGTCTCGATATCCTCGAACGCTTAGCGGATCAAATTAGAGTATTAGTGGCATGGCGGACTACTCCAGACTCGAACGCCGTGCCTCCCAAGGGTTCAACAGGTGACGGCAGCTTCCGCGCCACGCCTGATATGATGTCGGTGCTTGGGTGTTCACCAGATGAATTGGCAGAAGTTCTAAAGGCGCTAGGTTTCCGCTCCGAAAAGCGGTTAATCGTGAAGCCTGAGGCTGTAGCTCCGAGTGCCGCCGTAACGGCAGAAACGCCAGCATCGGAACCAGATGCAGGTGAAGCGCCGGCTGTTGAAGCCGGCGCCGTTGAGCCAAGCGTTGTGGAAAACGCCGCGACGGTAACCGCTGACGAAACGACAGTTGCGGACCACGGGACGGATCCCATTGATCCCACACCGGTTCCAACAGAAGGTGAGAAGCCAGCCGAGACCGCGGCACCTGCAGAGTCAGTCGTCGCAGAATTCGAAGATGTCTGGCGCCCGAAGCGCTGGCGTGATGATCATCCGCGTGAGAATCGCGAGCAGCGTCCGAACCGGCATAGTGGTCCGCGTCATCGCAATGACCGCGGCGCCAACAAGCCCCTTTCACCGGGTAGCCCGTCCACAAATGGCGGCGCAAAAGATGCAGACTTGGCGGTAGCTTCGGCAGCTGAGGCAGCACCAGCTGACGCTCGTCCCAATCGCGAAGATCGCGGTCCTCGTGGTGACCGGCACCCTGGCGGCGGCGATCGCAAATTTGACCGGCCCAACACGGATCGTCCGAACAACGGCAGCCGTCCACCGCCACGCGGTGATGGCAAAGCCCGGGATAGTACGCGGCCTCCGGGAGGCGAACGAACTGGCGAGCGTCCGCAACCCTGGCGCGGCAACGATCAAAGCCGCGGTGGTCATGGCGGGGATCGTGATCGCGATCGTGGAGGTCGCGGTGGTCCGCCCGCGCCGCGAATTCAGACCGCAGCGCCGCCGAAAAAAGGGCAAAGCCTCGACGCTGATTCTCCTTTCGCGTCGCTGGTCGCATTGCGCGATCAACTCTCAGCTAAGAAAGAAAAAAGTTCCTGATGATGCCTGCCGGTGCGTCGCGCAAGAGCGGTGATGATGAAACCGATTCATCCGGCACTGGCGTGACGGGGCAAGAGTGGCAGCGCCTTGACCGCTGGCTGTGGATCGCGCGTGCGGCCAAGACACGCTCGTTTGCTGCGGCCCTGATCGAAGCCGGAAAGTTCCGCGTTAACATGGTCAAGGTCGACAAACCGGCGTACCGTGTGAAAGTTGGCGACATCATTACGTCGTCGGTACGCGAACACGTTGCGATCTGGAAGGTGGTTGCATTTGGCAAATGCCGGGGGCCAGCCTCCGAAGCGCGGATGCTCTATGAAGATCTCGCCCCGCCACCGCCGCCGAAATCTTCTGTTCCAGCGGCGTTGCGTGCCGTTGATGTGCCGAGCGGCTTGCGTGCTCCGGGTGCCGGACGGCCAACCAAGCGCGAACGGCGTCAGCTGGACCGGTTGAAGGACGAGTAGGCGCCTGCACTGACGGCAACTTGCACGAGCGCTAGAGCTTTTGTTATGGCGAATTTGATGGCGGGTTGTCCGCAAGCAACTTACAAGATGTTCAACGAATCTGAAGAACCGGACCCTTCTGCATGACCTATATCGTTAATGACCTTTGCATCAAGTGCAAGCACACGGACTGCGTGGAAGTTTGCCCCGTCGATTGTTTCTATGAAGGCGAGAACATGCTGGTCATCCACCCCGATGAGTGCATCGATTGCGGCGTGTGCGAACCGGAATGTCCAGAAAATGCAATCAAGCCTGATACGGAGCCTGGAATTGAGAAATGGCTCGAGTTGAACCGGGAATATGCCGACAAGTGGCCAAACATTACGGTTAAGAAGCCATCTCCGCCAGATGCCGCCAATTACAAAGACGAACAAGGCAAGTTTGAAAAATATTTTTCTCCAAAACCCGGTGAAGGTGACTAACTGTTTACTTTTGTCCGGCCGGTAACGGCTAGGTCACTAAGAATACTAGATAATTTATAATTGGCTGGTTGGCCATGCCGCTAACCACGGCGATGCTGCGACCGCTAACACCTCTTCAATTTCTCTGAAAAATGTGTTAGGATGACTTTACATGACAAATAGAACGGTCAGCGAACATCGGTTAACCGCATCGCTCCGTTCTATGGCTGTGCGCAATCGTGCGAGATGCCACCGGTTCGCTAATCTTGGAGAAAACGCCGAAGACAGCGAGCTTTAGCATACATCATGGACGGCTTGCAGTGCGGGTTAACAACCCGTTACCGAGGCTTAGAGCAGGACCCGCACCGGCGGTCAAGTGGCTGGCGGGGGGGTCAAATTGTGTGGCCGGACTTTTTTGTCCGGCGCGTGGCGCGGCCTCAACAGGGGGGCCGCGTGGTGGATGGAAAGTGAGGCCGCGACTATGGCTACGAAAGCAAAAACGCAGATGAACGCAAAAACAGTCAAGGTGGCTCCGGCTTCGGCCAAGACCGCCCCGGTTAAGAAGCCGGTCGTGGCTGTTACGGCAAAGGTATCTGCCCCAATAATGACGGCCAAGTCGAAGACTGTTGTCGCCTCCGCTCCGAAGGCCGTGGCAAAGGCTGCTGCGCCTGTTGCCAAGAAGTTTGTGCCGGCTGCATCTGTAAAGGTTGCAGCCGTAAAGCCGGTTGCTGCTCCGTCAAAGGTTGCCGCGCCTGCTGCCACTGCTCCGAAAGCCGCCGCCACAAAGGCTGCTGCGCCCGTTGCCAAAAAAGTTCACGCCCAAGCCGCCGCTTCAGCTGGAGCTACTCCGGCTGCGATCAAGTCTGCAGCTGCGAAAGTTCAAGCATTCCGTGCTGCTCAAATTCCAGCTGCTCCGGCACCGGTTGCGGCAAAGCCGCTTCAGAAGGCACCGGCACCTGCCGTGCGCCACCAGCAAGTTGCTGCATTGTCGAAGCCTGCTAGTGCCAAGATTTCGGCTCCCGTTTCTGCACCAGCTCCAGTTGCCAATGGTCCAAAGAAAAACGTTAGTTCGCGTCACGGCTTCAAGACCAATGAATTTATCGTCTATCCGTCGCACGGGGTCGGTAAGATCATCGGTATCGAGGATCAGGAAATCGCCGGGATGTCGCTCGAGTTGTTCGTGATCAACTTCGAGAAAGAAAAGCTGACGTTGCGCGTTCCGACTGGCAAACTTGAGGCGGTTGGTATGCGCAAGCTTGCCGACGAAGTCATCGTTCGCCGCGCAATGGATGTTCTCAAGGGCCGTGCCCGTGTGAAGCGCACTATGTGGAGCCGCCGCGCACAGGAGTATGTCGCAAAAATCAATTCCGGCGATCTCATCTCGATCGCTGAAGTCGTGCGCGACCTCTATCGTTCGGAAGCCCAGCCGGAGCAGTCCTATTCTGAGCGTCAGCTGTATGAAGACGCGCTTGACCGTATGGCTCGCGAAATCGCTGCTGTCGACAAGCTCGATGATCGCGGTGCCGTGCAGCGCATCACCGATGTGCTGTCAAAGAGCGCCAAGACACGCCGTGCTGCCGAGACCGCTGAAGATGCGGCGGCCGTTGCGGCGGGGCCGGGCGCAGATCCCGAATTAGGTGCTGTCGTTGACGTCAAAGCGGCTTAAGTACAGGTTGGATTGATTGAAAAAGGCCCAAGGTAAAACTTGGGCCTTTTTTATTTGAGTGATGCTACTTGAGTGGTGCCGGCACTTGAGGCGCAGTTAAATCTTCAATTTCATCCAGATCGGTAACTTCGATCATCGGACCATTGCGTCTCTCGATCCAGCCGCGGACGCGCACCCTGCGGCCACTCAGTGAAGCGAGCTTGTTGACTGCGCCAGTTGAATTTTTGATTACTGACTTCGGCACCGTGGCGGTGAAGTCCCATTTCCAGTCGCGGCCAAAATTGATGTATGTCCGGGTTGAGCGCTGGGCAACACTTGCAACAGTGCCTTCGACGATGGCGAAGGCCGAACGCTGCCGGTCAAGTGCCCGGGTATCGTTGGCGTCGATCGCGCGATAAGCGGCATTGGCCCACAAGCCACGACTATCGTGCCGAGCCTCCGCCTCAAGCGTCAGCATTTCATTGATGCAAACACTGCCGCCCGCAATAGACGTCACTCGGGCGTGTCCGGAGTTGAGCAGCGCACCCTGAAGCCAAGTTGCGTTGCCATCGCGCGTGCTCATCACATGCGCGATGGTGCGGCCGTAGCGATCTGTCCGGGCTTTCAAATCGGCAACTGCGATTTCTATGGCGGCATTGTTGGCGACCAGAGCTGTCAACGCTGTTTTGGCATTAGCCTCAGGCCGCCACGGACCGGAGCTGGCGTTCGCTGCGAGACTTGCAACTGCGCGTGGCGGAGTCGGTGCAATAACGCCAGCAAGTCTGACGACCTGTCCATCGCTCAGTCTCAGCGTCACGGCATCAATCACTTCAACAACGACGCCAGCGGGTTGCAGGGCAAGAGTGCAGAACTCCGTCCGCGGTGGCGGTGGCACGCGGTCAAGACGCGCAGTCCGATCAATGCGCTCCGCACCATCAGTGCTCTGTGCAAATGCGGCCGGTGATACCGCGACTGAAATTGCCAGCCCCGCCGCCATGCCAATGGCGGTTCGGCAGCGGAACCGGTCGAGATTAGACCAAGATGAAGTCGTCGGCATGAAGTTGCGCTACCGTCGTGTTCTTGATGCGGATGCTACCATGGCCTTCGATGTCGACAACAGTGTCCGTACCGTCGTTGTGGACGTGGCTCAACACTTGCGCGAATGTTGTCAGCCCCAGTCCCTTGAGACTGACAATATCGGCAATTGGGACCGCGGTGGTGCCGCGTGCGAAATCTTGGATGGTGTCATCGCCAAAGTTGCCTTTGAACACAAACGTGTCGTTGCCCGTGCCGCCACGAAGTTGGTCGTTTCCTGAGCTTCCGGTAAGGACGTCATTGCCGCTGTCAGCGTTGATGAGTTCAACGCCAGA
>JANNFX010000010.1:0-9216 GCA_031380225.1 Hyphomicrobium sp. | reverse complement strand
CCCGCACGTTGTCAGCACTACGCACCTTCTTTAATTGGCTTGAAGACGCGGCGGGAATTCAAAACCGGGCGATTGCGCGGGTGTCGCGCCCGAAAGTTCCTCATGGAGTGCCAAAGCCGCTGACCATCGAAAAGGCCGCTGAACTCATCGACGGTGGCGGCGCGGAGATCGCATGGATCGCCGCGCGCGATGCCGCTGTGCTGCTGCTGCTCTATGGTTCGGGGTTGCGTATTTCGGAAGCTCTGAGCTTGACGCGGCGTCAGGCACCGGTGCCGGGCCGTGATGTGGTGCGAATTGTTGGCAAAGGTGGCAAGGAGCGCGTGGTACCGGTGCTGCCGGTGACGCAAGATGCTGTTGCGCGCTATTTGGCGTTGTTGCCGTTTGAGATCGGCCTCGATGAGCCGATGTTTCGTGGCGCCAAAGGCGGGCCGCTGCCGGCGCGCATCATTCAGCTCAACATTGCTCGATTGCGCGGCACGCTGGGATTGCCGGAGACAGCCACACCGCACGCATTGCGCCATTCGTTCGCGACGCACTTGTTATCGCGCGGCGCAGACTTGAGGCAAATTCAGGAACTGCTCGGCCACGCGTCGCTGTCGACGACGCAGGTCTATACGGAAGTCGATCGCGAACACTTGCTGAAGGTTTATTCGGCAGCTCATCCGAGGGCGTAAGTTTAATTCGCGCGACAGCTTAAGAAAACCGCATCGCAACGGCAGTCCCGGCTGCGGATGCCACAGCTGTCACCACCGTGCCCCAGGTGATGTCGACCACCGCCAGTTTGGCTGGAAAGTTTTTTATGACCGCCAAGCCGGTCAAGTCGTACGTCATGTAAGTGAAAAACCCGAACAGTGCGCCCATCACCAGTGCGCGCGGTACGCCGCCCGAAGCCGCCGCTGGCAGAATGACAAAGATCATCATGCCCACGACGAACAGGAGATAAAATGCGGTGGCAGCGGGCATGTTAAACGGCTGCGCCAAGAGTTCGCCCATCTGCTCGCGATACAAACCAAGTGCGATCGTGCCGAGCCATAAGATATCGAGGATCAGAAATACTGTAGCGGTTGCAAAATAGGTAGCGATCAGTTTCATTTGATCCTCGAACGCTCTAAACGCGGACCCAACGCCGTTAAAGCGCTGATCCGGTCACATATGTATCGCCCGCTTCGCAACGGCCAAAGCGGCTTCCTTTACGGCTTCGGAAAGCGTCGGGTGGGCGTGGCAGGTACGGGCCAGATCCTCGGCTGAGCCACCAAACTCCATAATCACCGCGGCTTCTGCAATCAACTCACCTGCATGCGGACCAACAATGTGGACGCCCAGTATGCGGTCGGTCGTTGCATCGGCCAGCACTTTCACAAAGCCGTCCGTCGTCTTGTTGACCTTGGCGCGGCCGTTGGCCATGAACGGAAACTTGCCAGCGGTATAGGCACGGCCCGCCGCTTGCAGCTCTTCTTCCGTTTTGCCGACCGACGCCACTTCAGGCCACGTGTAGATAACGTTGGGGATCACACCGTAGTTCACATGACCGGCCTGTCCCGCCAACAATTCAGCAACGGCGACGCCCTCGTCCTCGGCTTTGTGGGCCAGCATCGGCCCGGCGATGACGTCGCCGATGGCGTAGATTCCCGTCACCGCAGTCTCGTAGCGGTCGTTAACCGGAATATGGCCCTTTGGATCGGTGGCGATTTTAGCGGCGTCGAGGCCGAGCCCGGTCGTGTAGGGAACGCGGCCGATAGCGACCAGAACCGTATCCGCATCGAGGACTTGGCGGCCGCTACCGTCCGCGCCTTCGACCGTCACGTTGACGGTTTTTCCCGAGACGGTTGCACCCAACACCTTGGACGCTAAGCGGAACGTCATGCCCTGCTTTTCGAGGATGCGTTGCACGGCCTTGGCGAGGTCGCCATCCATGCCCGGCAGAATGCGAGGTAGATATTCGAGCACTGTGACTTCGGAGCCAAGGCGTCGCCAGACCGAGCCCAACTCAAGTCCGATGACGCCAGCGCCGATCACGATCATGCGCTTTGGCACTTTGGAAAGAGACAACGCACCCGTCGACGATACGATTTGTGTTTCGTCGATCTCAAGGCCCGGCAAGCGCGCCACATCGGAGCCAGTTGCAATCACGATGGCTCGCGTTTCAAGCACCGAGTTGCCGCCGCTGACAAGCGCGACTTCGACCGCTCCAGCTGCTGCAACGCGGCCGCTGCCATGAAACGCTTCGATCTTGTGCTTCTTCAATAAATACGCGACGCCGTCGACATTGCCCTTAACGCCCGCGTCTTTGAACGCCATCATTTGTGCGAGGTCGAGCTTCGGCGTAACACGGATGCCCATGCCGGCAAACTGATGCTGGGCATCGTCATAACAATGGGTGGCGTGTAACAGCGCCTTCGAGGGAATGCAGCCGACATTCAAACACGTGCCGCCGTGGCTCTCGCGCTTCTCGACGATGGCGACTTTCAATCCGAGCTGCGCCGCGCGGATGGCACACACATATCCGCCTGGCCCCGAGCCAATGACAATCAGATCATAGGACATTTGCATTTCTCAAATTGTTGGATCCGTAGGTTGGGCTGAGCGACTTTTGCGAAGCCCAACATCTTACGTGTTGTTCAATGTTGGGCTTCGTGAAGAACTCAGCCCAACCTACATTCTACGCTCTCGTCACTTATGCCCGGCCTCTCAGCACCGTCGTCCCGAGAAGGCGGGACCTTGTGACTCGAAACAAATGAGCTGGTTGAGCAACCAATTCTGACTCACAACGCGTTGATGCTCTCCAGGTCCCGCCTTCTCGGGATGACGAACTTATGCGCAATAGTCTGGGGACACGATCCGAATGCAAGTGAAGGGCATTCGTTCATGTCCCCGTCACAACTCTAATATAAACCGTTGCGGGTCTTCGAGACATTCCTTGACACGCACGAGGAACGACACCGCCTCGCGGCCGTCAACCAAGCGATGATCATATGAAAGTGCCAGATACATCATCGGCCGTGCAACGATCTGGCCATTCTTGACGACAGGACGTTCTTCAATGCGGTGCATGCCAAGAATGCCAGACTGCGGCGCGTTCAGGATCGGCGTCGATAGCATCGAGCCATAAACCCCGCCGTTCGAGATCGTGAAGGTTCCACCCAGCATATCTTCGATGGCGAGTTTTCCGTCACGCGCGCGGCGGCCGAAATCAGAAATCTGAGTTTCGACTTCGGCCAAGCTCATGCGGTCGGCTTCACGTAGCACCGGCACCACCAGTCCGCGTTCGGTACCGACCGCGACGCCGATGTGATAGTAGTTCTTGTAAACGATTTCATCGCCGTCGATCTCGGCATTCACCGATGGGATATCGCGCAACGCCTGAATGCAGGCTTTGACAAAAAAGCCCATGAAGCCAAGTTTAATTCCGTGACGCTTTTCAAACAGATCTTTGTAGGTCGTGCGCATGGCCATGACCGCGCTCATGTCGACGTCGTTAAATGTCGTCAGCATGGCAGCCGTGTTCTGCGCGTCTTTCAAGCGGCGGGCGATGGTCTGGCGCAGCCGGGTCAGCTTGACCCGCTCTTCGCGCGGCGCATCGTTCGGCGCAACCGGCAGGCGAAGGTGTGCTACCGGCGCAGACGAGATCGCTTTCGACGAAGGCACGGGAGCCGGTACCGATGCCGGCTTTGGCAGCAGCTCACGAAGCTCAGTTATTGGCTGATCGCGAAGCTCAATGGGTTCCGGTTCAGGCCGCAATTGCCGCGCAATGGCTGCAATCGCGTCTTCCTTCAAAACCTGTCCGCGCTTGCCCGACCCAGCGATGCCACTCGGATCAATTCCAGCCTCAGCGAGGGTCTTGCGTGACGACGGTGGTAGTGGGGGCTCAGCCGCAGATGCCGTTGGCTTTGCCGACGCTGCCTTTTGCGGCGCGGCTTCGGCCTTCGCGGGTGCGGCAGCAGTCTTTAACTCGGGCGCTGGCTTGGCAGCAGCACTTGGTGCTTGAGGAGCCGCAGTGCTCGCGCCGGATTTGATCGAACCAAGAATCGCGCCAATCGCAACCACGGCGCCCTTTTCAGCGGCAATCGATTCGAGGACGCCAGCCATTGGAGACGGAACCTCGACCGCGACTTTGTCAGTTTCTAATTCGACCAACGGCTCATCAGCTTTGACCACATCGCCAGGCTTCTTGAGCCAGTTGGCGACCGTCGCCTCGCTGATGCTTTCGCCGAGAGTTGGAACGCGAATTTCTATGCCCATGATATCCTCACAGAGCCAGATGGGCTCATACTTCGATCAGTCTCAACCTTTAAGTGCGTCAAGTACGAGTGTTTTTTGTTCGAGCAGATGCTTGCTCATTTGGCCGGTTGCGGTCGAAGCGGACGCGGGCCGGCCAGTGTAGCGAACATGCCGGACCATATGTTTGATCTGATCCAGCACCCATTCAATATTCGGCCCTATAAAGGTCCAAGCACCCATGTTCTTGGGTTCTTCCTGGCACCATACTATTTCCGCGTTCCTGAACCGTGACAGCTCGGTCATGAGCGTCCGCACCGGCACCGGATAGAGCTGCTCGACACGCATCAGATAAACATTGTCGATATTCTCCGCCTCGCGCGTCTCGTAAAGATCGTAGTAGATCTTGCCACTGCACAACACGACGCGTTTGATCTTGTCGTCGGCGACGAGCTTAATTTTCTGATCCGGCTTCCACTGCGCATCATCCCAGAAGATGCGATGGAAGCTAGAGCCCGGCCCGAATTCGAATAGAGACGATGTCGCCCGCTTATGGCGCAGCAGGGACTTCGGCGTCATCAGAATTAGCGGCTTACGGAAATTGCGATGCACTTGGCGGCGCAGAATGTGGAAATAGTTCGCCGGCGTGGTGCAGTTTGCCACCTGCCAATTGTCTTCGGCGCACAGCTGTAAGAATCGTTCGAGGCGAGCTGAGGAATGTTCCGGGCCTTGTCCTTCGTAGCCATGCGGCAACAGGCAAACGAGGCCTGACATGCGCAACCATTTGCGTTCACCCGATGAGAGGAACTGGTCGAAGATCACCTGCGCGCCATTGGCGAAGTCGCCGAATTGCGCTTCCCACATCACGAGCGCATTCGGCTCAGCTAGCGAATAGCCATATTCAAATCCGAGCACGGCTTCTTCCGACAGCATGGAGTTGACAACTTCGAAGCGGCTCTGATCGGGCGCGATGTGGCGCAGTGGCGTGTAGCGCCGCTCGGTATCCTGGTCGATCAAGACGGAATGGCGTTGCGAGAACGTCCCGCGCTCGCAGTCCTGGCCTGACAAGCGCACCGGCACGCCTTCAACCAACAGCGAGCCAAAAGCCATGTGCTCTGCCATCGCCCAGTCGATGCCTTCGCCGGAATTGATCATTTCGCGGCGCTTCTCAAGCAGCTTGACGACGCCTTTGTGGGCCTCGAAGTCCGCCGGCAACGCCGTGATGCGGCGGCCGATATCCTTCAACACCGCGTCGTCGACAGCGGTTGAGCCGCGGCGCGCTTCGTCGTCGGCAAACCCTATGCCAGACCAGCGGCCGTCGAGCCAATCGGCCTTGTTAGGTTTGTAAGTGCCTGCCAATTCAAATTCGACTTCGAGTTTTTGGCGGAACTCGGCCCGGATCGCTTCGGCACTTTCGGAGGTGACCACGCCCTCGCTGATCAACTTGCGCTGATACAATTCAGACGTCGAGGGGTGCGATTTGATCTTGCGGTACATGATCGGCTGCGTGAACGCCGGCTCGTCGGTTTCGTTGTGACCGAACCGCCGGTAGCAGAACATGTCGATAACAACCGGCTTCTGGAATGTCTGCCGGAATTCGGTTGCGATCTTGGCGCAATGCACGACGGCTTCAGGGTCGTCGCCGTTGACGTGTAAAATCGGCGCCTCGATCATGCGCGCCATGTCGGAGCAATAGGGAGATGAGCGCGAATAGCGCGGGTTGGTGGTAAAGCCGATCTGGTTGTTGATGATAAAGTGGATCGAGCCGCCGGTGCGGTGGCCCTTCAATCCCGATAATCCGAAGCACTCGGCCACCACACCCTGGCCCGCAAACGCCGCGTCACCATGAATGAGGAGTGGCATCACCGGCGTGCGTTCTCCCGGTTCGCAGCCGTGTTGATCTTGCTTGGCGCGGACTTTCCCCAACACAACCGGATCGACAATCTCAAGATGCGATGGGTTAGCCGTCAGCGACAAGTGAACGGTGTTGCCGTCAAACGCGCGGTCTGATGAGGCGCCCAAATGGTATTTGACGTCGCCGGAGCCTTCGACTTCTTCAGGCTTCCACGAGCCGCCTTTGAATTCGTTGAACAGTGCCCGAAACGGCTTGCCCATCACATTGCTGAGCACGTTCAGCCGGCCGCGGTGTGCCATGCCGATGATGATTTCTTTGACACCCAGCTGACCGCCGCGTTTGATGATCTGTTCAAGCGCCGGGATCATCGCTTCCCCACCATCGAGGCCGAAGCGCTTGGTACCAGTGTAGCGCACATCGCAGAACTTTTCGAAGGTTTCAGCCTCGACAAGTTTGGTCAGGATCGCGCGCTTGCCCTGTTCGGTGAAGTTGACGCCTTTATCTTCGATGCGCTGTTGGATCCACGACTTTTGCGCCGGAGCCGTGATGTGCATGAACTGATAGCCGATGCGTCCGCAATAGGTCCGGCGCAAAATCTGCATGATCTGGCGGACGGTCGCGGTTTCGAGGCCGAGGTAGCGATCTATGAAAATTGGCCGGTCGAGGTCGGCCGGCGTGAATCCATATGTTTCTGGCTTCAATTCTTTATGCACCGCGCGGTCTGCAAGCCCCAACGGATCGAGATCGGCGGCCAAATGGCCGAGCACGCGATAGCTGCGGATCATCATCAACGCGCGGATGCTGTCTTGAGTGGCGCGCTGGGTTGCAGCCAGCGAGACTTCGACGCCAGCTTCCTGCGCTTTCTGGCTGATGCGGTCACGGACGCGGTTGGCGACCGCTGGCGGCTCAAAACCGGTCCCAAACGCCGATGCCAATTCGGCTGTGGCGCCGTTTGCATTTGTTATGAGTTCGGTCAGCGGCACGCCCCAAGTCGGACCGCCGGCGGTGTCGTCGAGAATAGGCGCCGCATTTTCCGATTTTAGGCTTTCAAAGAATGCGCGCCAATCGTCGGGAACTGAACCCGGGTTGCGCTCATACTGGTCCTGCATATCTTCGATGTAGGCTGCGTTCGGCCCATGCAGAAACGATGTTCTGAGAAAGCCTTCATTTAGAGCCTGACGTGACATTGATCACCTTTGTTCAAACAGGCGTTGAACGCGGCCGCCCGCCTGGGCGTCCGCTACGGCACGCGCAACGACATCGCAGCGCGCATTACAACTTAAACGTTCCGCTAGCTGCTAGCGGCGCTTCAATACTTCGACCAACGTTGTGCCAAGCGATGCCGGGCTGTCGGCCATGGCGATGCCGGCCTCCTGCATCGCTGCGATCTTGTCTTCGGCGCGGCCTTTGCCGCCTGAGATAATGGCGCCGGCATGTCCCATTCGGCGGCCGGGAGGTGCCGACGCGCCCGCGATAAAACCGGTCATAGGCTTTTTACGGCCTTTTTTGGCTTCGGATCTTAGGAACTCTGCGGCTTCTTCTTCGGCCGAGCCACCGATTTCACCAATCATAATAATCGATTGCGTTGCAGGGTCAGACAAAAACAGGTCCAGCACGTCAATGAATTCGGTGCCTTTGACCGGATCGCCGCCAATGCCGACAGCCGTTGTCTGGCCAAGCCCGGCATCGGTTGTTTGTTTGACGGCTTCGTAAGTCAATGTTCCAGAACGCGAAACAATGCCGACCGTGCCTTTTTTGAAGATGTTGCCCGGCATAATGCCGATTTTGCATTCGTTCGGCGTCAGTACGCCGGGGCAATTGGGACCGACAAGGCGCGATTTCGAGCCGGCTAGCGCGCGTTTGACACGTACCATGTCGAGCACCGGAATGCCTTCGGTGATGCAGATGATCAGCGGCATGTCCGCATCGATGGCTTCCAGAATGGCGTCGGCCGCGAACGGCGGCGGCACGTAAATGGCAGTGGCAGTGGCGTTGGTGGCCGTCTTGGCGTCCAGCACAGTGTCGAATAACGGCACGTTGGCGAGCTCGGGGTCGGCCGGTTTTGTGCCGCCTTTTCCAGGGGTTACGCCGCCCGCCACCTTGGTCCCATAGGCCATCGCCTGCTTGGTGTGGAAGGTCCCCTGGCTGCCGGTTAGGCCCTGACAGATGGTAATCGTCGACTTGTCGATCAGAACGGACATGTTTGTTACCCCTGCCGGGGTAGGACCCCAAAAACCATATCTATAGAGGTATTTGGTCCGATTTGTGCGCTGCATCAAGAGCGACGAAGGGATGAACCACAGATGTGATCGCAGCCACTCCAATATACCGTTAGACAACTGCCCTCTCAAGGTATACCTTAAATGGTAGGACTGGCCATGATCCGCAACACACTTGAGGCAGCCTTCTACGCGACACTCAACGGACGGCGGCCGGTTCGCGATTGGCTGATGGAACTCGCTCGCGAGGACCGGAAAACTATCGGCGAGGATATTGCGACGCTGGAATTCAGCTGGCCTGTCGGCAAACCCAAGTGCGCGCCGATCACGGGCGTAAGCGGACTGTATGAGGTGCGATCGAACATTTCCGATGGCCGGATCGCCCGAGTATTTTTTGTAATCGCCGGATCAAGAATGATCTTGCTGCATGGCTTCATCAAGAAGACGCAAAAGACGCCGGACCGGGACCTCGACCTAGCCAAATCGCGCATGAAGGATGTGAAGTGCCATGAAAAAGATGACTAAGAAATTGGGCAATCCGCACATCGGCGAGAGCTTTGACAGTTTTCTCAAGTCCGATGGGCTTTACGAAGCTGTCACGTCGACCGCGATCAAGCGGGCGCTCGCGCTGGAAATTGAGCATGAGATGGCAGCGCAAAACATTTCCAAATCCGAGATGGCGCGGCGCATGAAAACCAGTGCAAGCCAGCTCGGCCGTTTGCTCGATCCAGACAATGACCGCGTTCAGCTCGACACTCTGGTGCGGGCTGCGTCTGCAGTGGGGAAGTCGATTTCGGTGAGGTTGGTTTAAGATGCCCCTGACACGCTCAATCAAAGACACGGTCAAAGCCCGCGCAATGCGTGACGTCACGTTCCGCAAGGCACTGTTGATGGAAGCAGTCGACGCGCTGCTGGCTGGTGATGTTG
>JANNFX010000229.1:0-3819 GCA_031380225.1 Hyphomicrobium sp. | reverse complement strand
GAACATGAAGAAAAACAGAATGCCAGACAGCACACCGAATACTAAAGCCGTGACAAGGGCGTTGCCGAAGCGGCTTTCAAACGAGAGAATGTTGCCGATCAGGCCAACGACAAACACGACCGCACTCATCACAAGCACTGGCTCGAGCCAGGAATAGTCAGCAGGCATAAACATGATGCTTCCCCAAGGTTTCAACGTCCATCTACGAGACGCCTAGGCCGAGGCATATACCACCAGCTTATGCTTGTCATCGCGAACACGGCAAATTTTGCGGTATCGTCTGGTGCTTGATCTGCCGCGTTGTAGCAGCGCGATCACTTGTCCAAAACGCCAATAATGTCACTTTCCTTCATGATCAGAAGGTCTTGACCGTCAATTTTGCCATCAGTTCCCGACCATTTGCCAAACAAACCTTAGTCGCCTGTTTTAAGATCGAGTGGAGCAATCTTGCCAGTCTCATCCCGGCTGCCGGGGCCAACCGCAACCACTTCACCTTGTTGAGGTTTTTCGCCTGCCGTATCCGGAATGCTGATGCCGCCTGCGGTTTTGGTCTCTGTGCTTGCGAGGTTCACAACGACGCGGTCGTGTAGGGGCGGAATTTCGCCGGCAGGCTCCGTATAAGTATCAGATTGCTGAGTTTTGGGCGTGTCCCCTTGAAATTTCGGGCATCTGGCGCGATCTCTGAGGCCGCAACAAATTCTGCCAATTGGCGCGCCCTGAGTCCGAATAGCGGGCTTTTGTTCAAATCAACTAAAAGTTACATGCATTGAGTATTGCAACTTTAGAATGTGCGTAATATGACAATATGTAATCCGAATTGCGAAGTTGTGGGAGACCCAAATGCCTTTTGTCAGACCGACACCTTCCAAACCAGTGGCGACGGCCGCAATCGAGGACCTGCAAATCGGAGCCGATATAGCACCGCCAGCCAACACATCTGAGACCCCACGATTTCGCAAGGATCGAATCGCCTATATCGCCGACCTGATTTCAGAACTCGAGATGCTGTCCCACACCGCTGGCTGCACCACACTTGCCGGAATCCTGCGTCTCGCTCAAGCCGAAGCCTACGAGCAATTGGCCGTCGATCGGCTCATGCCGGACCAGAGTGCGGCCCGCCGGTAACCAGCGAAACAAGCTGGGCGCCATGCCGCTCGATCCGCCCCGATAGATCCAGCTCCATCAAAATGATCCGAACGCCACGCACGCCAAGGCCGGTTGCCCGCGCAATCTCGTCTATGTCGATCGGGTGCGGGCCGAGCGCTGACAGAACCGCATCGCGGTCACTGCCGGACGTCTCAGGCAGTGGCTCGATGAGAGAAACCATGATCGCGGGTGGCTCAATTTCCCGGAAAGATCGGGTTCCGAATTTGGCAATCGGCTCGAGCGCTTCGATAACATCATTGGCTTCCGTCACCAAAGTCGCGCCGGTCTTTAGAAGCTGATTGGTGCCTTCTGCCCTTGGATCAAGCGGATGGCCCGGAACTGCAAAGACTTCTCGTCCCTGTTCGCCGGCAAATCGAGCTGTGGTCAGAGTGCCCGAACGACGGGCGGCTTCGACGACCAGAACACCGAGCGATAATCCCGATATTATGCGATTGCGGCGTGGAAAATCTTGCGCGCGTGGCTTGAAACCGGGAGGCATTTCGGTCACCAGACAGCCGCGCTCGGCGATCTGGTGATAAAGGTCTTCATTTTCGGGCGGATAAATGTGCTCGATCCCACCGGCGAGCACGGCAATTGTTCCGCCTGCAAGGCTTCCAGCGTGGGCGGCCGCATCGATCCCGCGCGCTAGACCTGAGACGATGACAAGTCCTGCTTGGGACAGTTCGATCGCGAATTGACGCGCCATTTTGAGGCCTGCAGCCGACGCCAAGCGCGACCCAACGATGCCAACGGCCGGGCGCTGCAGCAGCTGAAATTGGCCACGCACATATACCATCGGCGGCGGCACTTCGACGGCCGCCAGCGCTTTCGGAAAGCCGGGTTCAATCGTGAACAGAGGCTCTGCGCCAAATTTCTGGGCGAACGCGAGTTCATCTTCAGCGCGCGATTTTGAACAAATCTTGAAGCTGCGTGATCCACCACCTTTGGCCGCCAGACCGGGCAGCGCATCGAGGGCTGCCGCAGCGCCGCCATAGGCATTGATCAATTCGCGAAACGTCACCGGCCCGACGTTGCTCGACCGGATTAAGCGCAGGCACGCCAAGCGCTCGCGATCATCCAACGCCGCAACTGGTAATGGTGCCGCCACAAACAACGACGGCTGCCCACCACTAGCGTTATCAGTTTTTGGCACCGATCTTGGGCTCCTCTCCTCGCAACAAGCGGCTGATATTGCCGCGATGCTTGTAGAGCAGCAGCGCGGTCATCAGCGCCGCTAAAGTCGCCTCGGGAACATCATCTTGAAAGAACAGCAAGGCGGGCGTCGCCACACTCGCCACTAACGCAGACAACGAGGAGTAGCGCGTGGAAAAAGCGACCACCATCCAGACGCCGCAAAATACCAGCGCCGCTGGCCAAAACATACCCAACAAAACACCGATGTAAGTCGCAACCCCCTTGCCGCCCTTAAATCCAAGCCAGACTGGGAAGATGTGGCCGAGAAACGCTCCGGCCCCAGCGATCAATCCGCCAAGCAAGTTGGCGCCAAATTGTGAGCCCAAGTAGTGCGCACCAATATACTGCCCTATCAAAACGGCTGCGGTACCTTTCAAGGCATCGAGCACTAGTGTCAGGGCCGCCAGCCCCTTGTGTCCGGTGCGCAAAACGTTGGTGGCGCCGATATTTCCTGAGCCAAAGCTGCGGACGTCGCCAAGCCCAGCCGCCTTGGTCAAAATCAATCCGAACGGGATCGAGCCGAGACCATAGCCAATAGCAAGGGCCGCAAGACCAGGGACCGAGAACAGTTTGGAGAGCAGGTCCGTCAAGTCCATCGGTCGGGTCACTTGGCCAAAAATCGCGGTTCAAAGACGATTGAGCGTATCGAGTGCCGCCCTCGCCCGCAAGCGGCCCAACCATTTCACAAGTGATATAGTCGCCTGCGAATCGATGATCGGACCCCTGATGCCGCCGCATACGCCAGCCTCTCCACGAGCCCCCGAGCCCCTTGAAGATACCAACCTGGTGTCGTCCGATACGGCGTTGAGTGAGGCAGCCGGCCGGGAGGGCGCCAATACCGCACTAAAGCGGTTGTCTGGGTTCGGACTAGTGATGGGCAGTTCCGGCACGGCAGAACTAGCCCGGGCTGCCGCTCGAAACCGGCCCCGCCTTGAAGGCTTTGATCGCGCTGGCCATCCTGTCAACAGGATCGTGTCACATCCGGCTTTTGGTGAGCTGCTGCAATTGTCGGCCGCTGAAGGGCTCCGAACGCCAGCCGCATCGAGCACCACACCATCTCCCGTGCGGGCCGGTGCAAACGTCGAACGTGCCGCTCAGATTTATGTTGCGGCGCAAGCTGACGCCGGCCACGTTCGCAATATAACGATGACTCACGCTGGCCTGGCTCTCATTGAGGATACGCCGGAGATCGTTAGCCAGTGGCTGCCAAAACTCGTGGCTCGTGCCTACGATGGCCAGGATGGACCAATCGACGGCAAAACAGCGGCGCATGTCACGGTGTCGCTCGCTGCCATAGAAGCATTGCGGACGCCATCGCAGAATTTGGCAAAAACTTCGGCAGGAGCCCGAATTGAGGTTTCAGGCCTTTTGCAGCATGTGTGGTCTCCAGATGCCGATGCCGTCATCGCGCTGATCGAGGATGGCATACCAGTTATCATTCCACGCTATCGCGCTGATGGCAGGGCCAATGCAATCACG
>JANNFX010000217.1:0-10858 GCA_031380225.1 Hyphomicrobium sp. | reverse complement strand
GATGGTTCGGTTTCGGTGAAGCGATTGACGCCGACAACGACGTGCTCGCCGGTTTCAATGCCACGCAGCCGGTCGGAATTGCTTTCGACCAAGCGGCGTTTCATATAGTCGATGGCAGCGACAGCTCCACCTAGACCGTCGATGGTCTTCAATTCGGCGCGCGCTTGCTCCTTGAGCTCGGCGACCTTGCGGTCAACCTCGCGCGAGCCGTCGAAAATATCGCCGTAGTCGAGAAGATCGGTTTCGTAAGCCAAGATTTGCTGCATGCGCAGCGACCACTGCTGATCGAACGGCCGCGGCAGGCCCAGCGCCTCGTTCCAGGCCGGCAATTGCACTGCGCGGGCGCGGGCCTTTTTCGACAGTGTAACGGCCAGCATTTCAAGCAGGATGCGATAGACGTTATTTTCAGGCTGCGGCTCTGTCAGGCCGAGCGAATTGACCTGCACGCCATATCGGAACATACGGTTTTTAGCATCCGTCACGCCATAGCGTTCAGCTGTGATTTCGTCCCATAACTCGACGAACGCCCGCATTTTGCACATCTCGGTCACGAACTTGAGACCGGCATTAACAAAGAACGAGACGCGGCCGACGACTTGACCGAAATCTGCCGGCTTGACTTCGCCAGAGGCCTTAACCGTATCAAGCACGGCAATGGCGGTTGCGAGCGCGAACGCCAATTCCTGCACCGGCGTCGCGCCAGCTTCTTGCAGGTGGTACGAGCAAACGTTGGTCGGGTTCCACTTCGGCACGTTGGTCCAGGAATAGACGATCGTATCCTTGATCAGACGCATCGATGGCTGTGGTGGGAACACATAGGTTCCACGCGACAGGTATTCCTTGATAATGTCGTTTTGGACGGTGCCGGTGAGTTTGGAGCGCGAGGCACCGGTCTGGTCGGCCGTCGCGATATAGAGCGACAACAGCCACGCGGCGGTGGCGTTGATCGTCATCGAGGTGTTCATCTGATCAAGCGGGATGCCGTCGAGCAGGGTCCGCATGTCGCCCAAATGCGAGATTGGCACGCCAACTTTGCCGACTTCACCGCGCGCCAATTCGTGGTCGCTATCATAGCCGGTTTGAGTCGGCAGGTCGAAAGCGATGGATAGGCCAGTTTGACCCTTGGCCAAATTCTGCTTGTAAAGCGCGTTGGACTTAGCCGCCGTTGAATGCCCGGCGTAGGTCCGGAACAACCAGGGTTTATCGCGTTCGGGCTTCTTGTCGGACATCAGTCTTGTGCCTTCCCGGTGACATGGGCAGGCTTTGACATACCGTACTTATTGCATTGCGCAAGACGCTATAGTCGCGCGGTGGCGGCCCGATTTACTCGGTTTCCTGGGTTCTGCCATCAAGGTTGATTGGCCGGGTAATGTCACGGAGGATGCCGCCAATCCGGACGAAACCCAGCATCACAACAAAGGCCAGAACCATGCCGATGCCGGCGGTGGCAATGACATTTGAATCTTTGCTAGACGAGACAACTAAACCCACCATTTTGCAGCCGTAGACGCCAACGAGGCAGCCGAACGCCAGGGCCGGGATGAAAAGAGCTGCAAAGCCGCTCGAGTCGGTCGCACTCTTGATGAACATCGCGCCGAAGCCGGTCAAGACCAGGGCGAACATCAAGACCTCAGTCTTGACGTTAAAAATTTCGTATAAAGTGTCTGCAAATGTTCCAGACATCGTATTCCACCACCAA
This sequence comes from Hyphomicrobium sp., assembly GCA_031380225.1. Classification (GTDB taxonomy): domain Bacteria; phylum Pseudomonadota; class Alphaproteobacteria; order Rhizobiales; family Hyphomicrobiaceae; genus JANNFX01. Next base: position 9,159 of record JANNFX010000217.1, on the reverse strand, counting down.
AATTCGGCGGAGAAGCCCTCCGCGACGATCATCAGTACCCTATCGGCGTTAAAATCATCCTTAAAGCCGCGCCGTTTGAAGGTTCCCTGCAAATCACTGGCCAGTTTGGGCAGGCACTCGTTTGGCCGCGACTTTGGCCTAAACAGCCCGCATCAGGCTGGCGCCATTGCACCTTTGGCCAGCCGCGCCGCGCCGCCGCAGGCCGGGCCCTTCCTTGCAGAGCAAAAAAGTGCTTGAACCGCAACGCAAATCATCGCGTGCCGGGCGGCTCAGCTGCAGACGACAACCGGTGAACTCAACGCGTTAGGGAGACACGGGACGATGTCGAGCCAAAGCGCCGCTCTGAATGAAAACCGCGCAGCTGGAGGGGGTGCTCCCGGCGTGGCTCAAGTCAAAAAAGACCTCTACGAAATCGGTGAAATCCCCCCGCTCGGACATGTGCCAAAGAATATGTATGCGTGGTGCATCCGAAAGGACCGTGAGGGCCTGCCTGACACAGCCATGCAAGTCGAGGTCGTACCGACCTGGGAACTCGACAGCCACGATGTGTTAGTTTTTGTGATGGCAGCCGGCGTAAACTACAACGGCGTATGGGCATCTCGTGGTGAGCCGGTCTCCATGTTCGACGTTCACAAGCAACCGTATCACATTTGCGGTTCTGATGCGTCGGGCATTGTTTGGGCGGTTGGCTCCAAGGTCAAGCGTTGGAAGGTTGGCGACGAAGTTGTCGTTCACTGCAACCAGGATGATGGCGACGACGAAGAATGCAACGGCGGCGATCCGATGTTTTCGGAATCGCAGCGGATCTGGGGTTACCAAACCCCCGATGGCTCATTTGCTCAGTTCTGCCGCGTTCAGGACCGCCAGCTGCTCGAACGGCCCAAGCATCTGACCTGGGAAGAGAGCGCGTGCTACGTGCTGACGCTCGCAACCGCTTACCGCATGCTGTTCGGTCATCGACCGCACGTGCTGCGGCCAGGTCAAAACGTATTGGTGTGGGGCGCTGCCGGCGGTCTCGGAGCGTTTGCCATTCAACTGTGCGCGACCACAGGTGCCAACGCAATCGGCGTCGTGTCTGACGAAGACAAATTTGACTTTGTGCGCCAGCTTGGCGCTAAGGGCGTGATCAATCGCAAAGACTTCAATTGCTGGGGCCAGCTGCCTAAGGTCAATTCGCCGGAATACAACGTCTGGCTGAAGGAAATGCGCAAGTTCGGCCAGGCGATTTGGGCAACGACCGGCAAAGGCGTCAACGTCGACTGCGTGTTTGAACATCCAGGAGAAACCACGTTTCCAATCTCTGTCCAGGTCGTCAAGCGCGGTGGCATGGTCGTCATCTGTGCTGGCACGACAGGTTTCAACCTAACCCTAGACGCGCGATATCTCTGGATGCATCAGAAGCGCGTTCAAGGCTCGCATTTCGCTAACTTGGCGCAAGCTTCGCTCGCCAACCGGCTGGTTATCGAACGGCGCATCGATCCGTGTATGTCAGAAGTCTTCGCCTGGTCACAAATCCCCAAGGCTCACATGCGCATGTATCGCAATGAACATAAGCCGGGCAACATGGCGGTGCTGGTTTCTGCCCCAACGACAGGGCTTAGGACGCTAGAAGATGTGTTGGAAGCCAGCGCGTCGCGGGTGTAATTGTTTCTGGCATCGTCGAGACGGCTTTGAGGGGTGGCTATCATGGCCGCCCCTTTGGTTTTGCCGTCTTATCGCAATGTCGTTCGTTGGATTGTAATCTCAGGCGCATTGCGGCGCGCGTCGGTCTCGGACATGCGCTTTAATTCAAGAATGCCACGATTAATTTCGGCACCTAGAATAATGATCATGGCCGTAAACTGGAAAAAAATCATCGCCACCATCAACTGCGACAGCCCCGCGTAAAAGCGCGCGTAGTCGCTGAAGTTTAAGTAGTAAGAATAAAAGCCAGCAATCATCAGCCACAGTGCTGTCGAGACGGCAACGCCAGGCAACACATCGAGGAAACTGCGGCGGCCAGCAGCCAGCCAAATATGAAACGCGAACAATTGCGTGCTGATAACCGACCCCGCCAACGCATAGCGCCAAAGCGTCGAAAACCAGGTTTTGTCGAACAAATCCTTGGCCCAGTCAGGCTCGAACTTGGCCGCTATCGTTGGGCCAACAACGACAAACCATGTCAGCACCAGCATCGAGAGAGCACTGACAAACACGAATACCATACTGATCAGCAGACACAGCGGATAGGACCGGGTTTCCTGCACTCGATACGCGCCGTTTAGCGCCGTGCGCATGGTCTCTATGGCGCCGGTCGCGAAAAACAGCGACAAGAACGCGCTCAACGTTAAGAGCCCAACGCGGGCGTTGCCCATCACGGCCTCGACTTGGGGCACCAGTCCCTGAGCCACAGCGGGTGGCAGAATTTGAAACAGTTGAGCGACGGCCTGCTCGGCCAATTCCCGGCCGCCAAACAACCCTGACAACGCGCCAAGGAAAATGCAGAACGGAAACAGCGACACCACGAATGAAAACGCGACCGATCCGGCCAGCGAGAAGCCGGAGTGCTCATAAAGCCGGTAAATCGAATTGAGGATGGTACGGAAGCGTTTCATGCCATGTCCGAAGCGGGCGCGGTGGCCACTGAAAACTTGAAACGCTGTCTTTTTGAGCACAACGCCCAGAAACCGTAGCCGCCGGCCCTAGACCGGTCCATCGTTCCGTTGCCGCGGCTTGATAATAATTAGTATTTTGCGTTGGCTTCTAACCCGATTGAGTGTTGTCATCGCTGTCGTGCGGGGACCAGCCGGCCTTTGCGCTCATCATGAATTTATGAACCAATTCCAAAACTTATCTGTCGTCAGCCCTGGCGTCGCCTGGGAAACTCTTTTAGTCTCGGCAATGCCCAAAATTTGGCAACCACTAGCAATTGGCCGGATTTCGAGGAGCACCTGTGGACGCAAAATCAGCGCACATCCTGGCGGTCCAAAGCGCATCACTGACACGGTTGGTCGGCGAACTCGACCGGCTGCTCGAGGATAGCGACACGTGGCGTGCGTTGACCGCATTGGAATCGGTCGGCATGGCGGCTGGTGGGGTCGACTCATACGCCTGGAAAGCGCGCCACGAGGAGTTGCAATCCACACTGGCCGCACTCCCAGCGGCTCAATTCAAGTCCCACCTTTTGGCCGCGTTGGCGGCGTTGCCAGTCGACGACCCCGCACTCGTTGAGGCCACCGAGGCATGGCGTGCCCCGCCGTCCTGGGCATCGCCATTAGGGACCGACAGGCGCGAAAGCATCGCACTCAGGATCGCCACCTTGCAGCCAATGCACCGCAGCAGCGGGGCCGAAGAAGCCAACCAAGTTGCGAAACTATCAGTAGTGCCAAGCCAACCGGACGCCGTGAATTCGATTGCTTTGGATCTCGAGACTGATGACGATCAGGTTCTGGCAGCGGTGGCGTCCAGTCTCAGAAACGAACCTTTAAAGACACCTCACGTAGCAACCGAAAAACAATCTGAAGTTGAACCAAGCTGTTCCATCGAACGCGCTGCGCAGTCGATAGTTGCCGCGCTCGCTCCCGCGGCGCCTCTCGCGACCCCTGCTTCAGAGGATGAAGAATGCGCAAAGGCGGCGGCAGAAGGTCCGGCAGAAGTTGTGCCCACAAATGTGACCCAGATAGTCTCAGAATCATCATTAACCACATCTGCTCCGCCTGCTGATTGGGATATACACCCAGTCGAAATTGCCAGCCTTGAAGTCGGCTGGGACCCGGATTTCGAAGAAGAGGAAGCCGAGGTCGTTGTCGTTACTAAGCAATCAATGACGACCGAAAAGCTTGAGGAGCGCTTGGCACGCATGGATCGCGACTCTGCTGGATTGCTCAAAAATCAGCGCCGGACCAGCCCGGCAACCGCCGCATTGCCCCTGCGGTCACTACTCGGCCGCCTAGAAACCGTAGTGCGCAAAGCCACAGCCGCCGATCGGCCAATTGAGCCGCTTAAAAGAAACGATATTGGGAAAAAATCGAGCGCCAGTTCTGCGGATGCTAAATCCGGTGATCTTGGGTCTGAGGCCCGGGTGGAAATTGTCCGGCGCCTTCCATCGGACCAGCCGTCCGGCACCTCTGCCGCTCCGGGCAATACTGCAGCCCAAGCATCGCCTACGCCTGCATCTGCGATTACATTGCCTGAGCGCCGCCCGCGCGCCGCATACCAACCGTCCCGCGCCGAACCCATTGCCGCTTTTGTTGCATCGTCTGAGGAAGCCAGCGTCGAAATCGTCAGGCCGGACCAGCCGGCACCGTGGCGCCCAACCGTGCATCGCGAGCTAGAACCGGTTCCCGTGAGCCGCTTTCTGAAGGCATTAAACAACGGCTGACGGACGTGGCCTCGGGCCGCGCTGGCGTGTCGCGCAGTCCGTGCCAACTGGCAGATTGTCTTGGCTAGTGCGCGGTTTATGGTGCGCGGGATCTCGCAGGAAGTTGGTCTGATCTGACCCACGCGGACCAGGTCCGCGTATATGCGAGCACAACCACTCTACGGGAGAGCCGAATGTCGATTGCGCAGCTGAAGGCCGTCAGTGATCTTGTTAACGGCGGCGATGACCGCCTGATCGCACGGTGTGGCGAAGCAGTTGATGCGGCCGACCGCATTTTGACCCTCGCCAAAGCTGGCACCCGGATCAAGATCCAGGAAATGGGCGGCATGGACCAAGCCCAGCACCCGGCCCATGGCTTGGCCTGGCTGGCGACAACCGTAGAAGCCCTGCGCCAAGCGCATCAGTGGGCAGTCAGGCTTAAAGATGAAGCTCAGTTCGGTGAACTCGAGCGCTTGATTTTGGCCGTTGCGTTTGGCGAATACGGCGCGCAAATCGCCGGCGGCATTCCGATGAATCAGGGCGAGGTTATTCGCCCTGACGCACTGGGTATCGCCCGCGCCGACATCCGCCGCTATGAAGATGCGGTCGCGGATCTCGTCGAAGCCGGCAGCGCGCAGAGCGTCAAGTCGCGCTTGGCTGAGCTGATCAAGAATGCTCAAGGCGCCACCACGTACGGCATTTCGGGACTCGATGAAATTCACTCCGGCATTCACGAGACCATGCATCAGTTCTCGGAAGCCGAGGTGGTGCCGCATGCCCATGAATGGCACTTGAAGAACGCTTACATCCCGCTCGAAATCATCGCCAAATTGGCCGAACAGGGCGTGTTCTCAGTTTCAATGCCGGAAGAATTCGGTGGCGCCGGACTTGGCAAGCTTGCCATGTGCGTCGTTTCTGAAGAACTGTCACGCGGCTACATCGGTGTTGGTTCACTCGGCACGCGCGCCGAAATCGCCGGTGAATTGATCCTTCACAACGGCACGCCAGAGCAGAAGGCAAAGTATCTGCCGAAGATCGCATCGGGCGAAATGCTGCCGACCGCGGTGTTCACGGAGCCCAACACCGGCTCGGATTTGGCGTCATTAAAAACCCGCGCGGTCAAAGACGGCGATGTCTATAAAATCACCGGCCAAAAAACTTGGATCACGCATCCCGTCCGCGCCGATCTGATGACGGTCCTCGTCCGCACCAATCCAAACGAAAAAGGCTACAAGGGCCTGTCGATGTTGCTGGCAGAAAAGCCACGCGGCACCGACAAGGAACCGTTCCCAGCCAAAGGCATGACGGGCGGCGAAATTGAAGTGCTCGGCTATCGTGGCATGAAGGAATACGACATTTCCTTTGACGCCTTCGAAGTTCCAGAAGCCAACCTGCTCGGCGGCGCTGAAGGCCAGGGCTTCAAACAGCTAATGAACACTTTCGAGGGCGCGCGCATTCAAACCGCTGCACGCGCTGTTGGCGTGGCGCAGTGCGCTATGGATCTGGCATTGAAGTATGCACTAGACCGGCAGCAATTCGGCCAAGCGATCTACAATTTCCCGCGCGTTTCGAACAAGATCGTGATGATGGCGGTCGAGACTATGGTCGCCCGGCAGCTGACATACTTTTCGGCCCGTCAAAAAGACGACGGCCGGCGATGCGACCTCGAAGCTGGCATGGCGAAGTTGCTTGGCGCCCGCGTCGCCTGGGCGAATGCCGACAACGCGCTGCAGGTCCACGGCGGTAATGGCTTCGCACTCGAGTATCCGATCAGCCGCGTGTTGTGCGACAGCCGGATCTTGAACATCTTCGAAGGTGCCGCCGAAATCCAAGCCCAGGTCATCGCGCGCCGGTTGCTCGAGGGCGCCAACTGACGCTCCGCTCGTGGCATGAGTTTCAGCACCGGCGGACTTCAACCCAGCGCAAATTCAACGTGATACTGCGGGCCGGGCCTCCAAGAACTCGGACAAACGCGGAGGCCCGGCCACGAGCGAGTTGCAAAGTCGCGGTCTCGATCAAACGGATTTTGCCCAGAGGGATTGTGGGGTATGGGGCATGTCCGCTCACTGCAAAACAACGCATCGGCAACACTTTTCGCCACTCATCGCGAGTAAAAGCTAGAACGCAGGTGTGAAGAGCGTTCCGTCTTTGTTCTTAACGCAGCTTTTCGCTCGCGTCAACAATAAAAAGAACAATACTGGAACACATCAAAAATTTTGCGTGATTTATGCCGGGACGAAAAGAGGCCGCCGCATTCTGACGAAATACTCAATCCAACACACCCACATTAATATCGGCGCCTAAAAGTTGAGCGAAATCATCAAACTAAACCACGATGGCGGCGAATGTTGCGGCTCAGCCACCGGTGTCTCCAAAGCGTCACCCCGGGACGTAACACGCCAAACTGTGGCTTCCCTGCTCTGCCGTTCAAAATGGGGCTCATATATACAAAGCGTTCATCGTTCTCGCTTTAATTAGTGAGAGCGCACGGAGCTGGTCGTGCCTGAGGTGAGGGCCTTGGATATGACCGGAACAATGCTAACAGCAACGACCTTAAGACCGGAGTTCGACATGTCTGTCAGAAGCGTCATGCGGGGTATGATCGCTGCGGTGGCTGCAGCAGTGGCAATTGCCGCTTTGCCAGCCAGCGCCTCAGCGCAAGGACTTTTCGAAGGTTTTTGGGGCGGCGGCGAAGAGTGGGGTGGCAAGCGCCAGACCGTCACCTTCAGCAAGCAGTATAACCCCGGTCAGATCATCGTTTCATTCGGTGACCGCCGTCTGTATCACGTCACCAAGCCTGGCATGGCTGTCAGCTATCCAATTGCGGTCCCGCGCGAAAAAAGCCGCTGGTCGGGCGTGACATCGGTTTCGCAAAAGCGCGAAAATCCGGATTGGACGCCGACGCCTGAGATGTTCCGCGAAAATCCGCGCCTGCCGCCGTGGGTGCCAGGCGGCCATCCCATGAACCCGCTCGGCAACCGCGCCTTGTATCTCGGCGCCAGCACCTATCGTATTCACGGCACAGACGCGCCGTGGACAATCGGACAAGCCGTGTCGAAGGGCTGCATCCGCATGTTCAACGAAGACGTGCAGCAACTTTATCCGCAGGTGAAAGTCGGCACCAAAGTCACCGTGACGTGGCAGCGCTTCAACGCGACCGGTGCGATTGCTGGAACAGACGTTCCACCAGCGCCAGAAAAATCCGCGTCTTCAAGCAGCGAGCCATCGGGCGATGATGGCCAGCCGAAGCTTAAGTGGAAGAAGAAGGCCAAAGCTGAGACAGGCGATGAGACCGCAACCGAAACAGCGTCGTCAGACGCAACTTCAGAAGATGCGGAAAAGCCGAAGTTGAAGCAGTCTAAGTCTAGCGACGACGACAGCATCGAGACCGCGGCGTCAGCTGATGACAGAGGCGATACGCCGAAGAAGAAGACCAAAACCGCCGATGCCAGTGGCTTCGCTGGCTCTTCAGACAAGGCAGAAAAGAAAGCCGCCGAAAAATCAGACGTATCGAGTGCTTCGGAAAACCAAAACTCGGGCTCGTCCAAGCGCTACTTCATTGACTACAAGGACGCGGCAGCGGCAGCGGCAGCGGCGGCAGCTGACAAGAGTTCATCAGCGACGCCGTAATGCGGAGTTTGTAGAACTCGCAGCTGGACCAGAAATACAAAAGGCGGCCCTCGTGGCCGCCTTTTTTGTTGGAAAGTAGGATGATCATGCAAAACCAATTCCAAGTCCTTGGTTCCCGGAAGCCGCGCCACACAGATCGAGGGATGCGTGGGATGGTCAAAATCGCGGCTATCCGGGATCTTTACCGGTCAGTGTTTGGCGCGATTCAATTTTGCGGGACTACTGGACTGCGGCGGCGCTAAAGATCCCGGATAGCCGCGACTGAAGCAATCCCACTTACTTCGAAGTTTGCGCGGCGCGGCTTCCGGGAACCAGAACTTTTTAGATTTGGTTCCGTATGATTGGGATCTTCTTCAAGTCCGAGGGTCATCCGCCGTCGCGGCTTAAACCGATTGCAAGTGATCGAGGCAGCGTGTTCGTGAAATCGAAGAGAGTTGTGGGGTCAGACCCCGCACATGGTTGACTGGACTAAAATTCGATGACTGGTGTGCGGGGTCTAACCCCGCGTCATCGTGGCAATCATCACGTGCCACATGTCCCCGGCACTCTCAACCCCATCAACCATCCAATAAATCCCGGCATTCACCCCATCAATCGCCGCTCAAGATTGGCGATCGAGTGCGTGACGGCTTCGCTGGGATTGCCATCGGCGCCGGCGACCTTGGTCAACATGGCGATCAAATCGCGGCGCTCGTTTGGGCCGAGTTGCTTTTCAACGAGCGGCGCGAGCCGGTTGAAACAGTTCGAGGGATCGACCACGTCCTTCACCAGAAAGCGCGCTTGCGCCAACAGCTCTTCGGCCTGCTGGGCCGTGGCGTCGAACGTCTGACTGACGCAGCCAATGATCGCGATGCGCTCGCGTTCGGTCATATGGCCATCGTACTGCACGATGGCGGCCATCATCGCGGTTGCGGCTTCGCGCGGATCAGTGATGGTATCGAGCGGGTGTTTGTTGACGCGCCGGAACCACGACCAGCGCCGGGCGAGACTTGAAACATCGTTGGCGGCATCGGCAATATCACGGGCGGCCGTCGCGGCTGTACTGAGCCGCCAGATGATCACGCCGATGGCACCGGCAAAGGCAACCAGCATCCCGATAATGGCCATGACGATCTCCCCGAAGGCTGGACAGCGCGGCAGTGCCAAATGTGAGCCGCTTAAGGTCATCTGTCTACACCACTCGGGTTAAC
>JANNFX010000184.1:0-15772 GCA_031380225.1 Hyphomicrobium sp. | reverse complement strand
CAATTCGCCGAGCTTGCGCAGGAACATGGTCGTCGAGTGCATACCGATCGGGGCCTGGAGATATGGACGCTCTAGCGTTTCGCAGAGCAGACGGCCGAACTCGCGGTACATGCAAACATTCACTTGCGCATCGGCCAGCTTCGGCACATCAGCCAAGTGACTACCGAGCGGGAACACCATATTGAGTTCGCAACCAATGCCTTCGACAAGACGGCAAATCTCGGCCAAATCCGATGGCGTGTTGAAGGTGCCGTAAATCGGCCCGATGATGTTGACCTTCGGCTTTTGACCTTCAGCGCGGGGCTTCAATTCCGGAATTTTTTTACGTCCGTACTGCGTCCACAGCCATGCCATTGCGCGGTTCGCGCTCTGCCATTGGTCTTCGTCAATAGTCCGCGGGAGAAAGCGCTGAATGTTGGTGCCTTCTGGCGTCACGCCGCCGCCAATCATTTCAGCGATGGAGCCGGTCACAACAACAGCTGGCAGCGTCGGATCAAGCGTCTTGTGCGCCCGTTTCATCGCGCCTTCAGTACCAGTCTTGCCGAGCTCTTCTTCGGACAGACCTGTGACCACAACCGGCAGTTCATGCGGCGGCAGCGCATCGGTATAATGCAACACCGACGTGACCGGCAGATTCTCGCAGCCCACCGGGCCATCGATAATCACTTGCAAGCCTTTGATTGCGGTGAAGACGTAAACTGACCCCCAGTAGCCACCCGCGCGATCATGATCGAGGACCAGCATCAGAGCATCTCCTCTGACTTACGCTTCTTGGCTTCCTTTTCCATGCGGCGCTTGTATTCGGCGCGGAACAGCGCGTTGTCTTCAGGCTTCTCTCTCCAAACGCCAGCCGAGTAGCCTTCGCCAACGCCGTCAAAAAACGCCTTCATGCCTTCGAAGCGGGCTTTACCGGCCATCGCCGCATTGACGACTTGTGCCAGAGAACCCGCGCCCGCAGGCCCCATCAACGGCCGTGCAGAAATCAAATTTGTGAAGTAGAGAGCCGGAATGGCCATCTCCTTGGCCTTTTGCACGACAGGCGTCGTACCAATCGCGAGGTCGGGGCGGAACTCTTCGACCGCTGCGCAGTCTTGTTCGAGCGAGGCACGGTAGGTGACGCCGATACCTTTGGCTTCGAGCCATTCGCGATCGGGATCTGACCATCGTGTGCGTGGGCAAGCCGTGCCGACATAGCGCACGTCTGCGCCGCTTTCGACGAGCAGCCGCGCCACCAACAGCTCTGAACCTTCATAGCCGGAAAGCGTAATGCGGCCTTTGATCGGTTTATTGGCGAGAGCGGCGCGAATGATTGGCAATATCTTATTTTTTGCAGCGTCGACTTTCGACGTCGCGACGTTGCACGCTGCCCCGATGACATCGAGCCAGGCGGCGGTGCCATCATGGCCAACTGGAGCGGATCCGACGACTGTACGGCCAGCGCTTTCAAATTCACGAATGGACGCGGTGTAGAATGGATGGATGGCTGCAACGGCGGCGCAATCAAGCGCGCTATAGAGCTCGCGCCATTCCCGTGTCGGCACAGCCGGCCCAGCTGCCAAGCCAAGCGGTTCAAGCAACATGCCGATGCCGACTGGATCGGCCGGGAACATTTCGCCGAGTAGCGTGATGGTCGGCTTCGAACTGACCCCACCGCGTGGCGCCATGACCGGGCCACTCTCAGCCTCAGAGCGGGCATATTTCAGCATTGCCCCGGCCAGAACATCTTTAGCTTCAGCATGTGTTGGCACGCCAAAGCCTGGCACGTCGATGCCGATGATGCGGACGCCATCGATTTCCTTTGGCAGCAGCCGCAGCGGCACGCCTGACGCGGTCGGAACACACAGATTTATAATGACGATGGTGTCGTAAAGTGCTGGATCAGCCAGCTTGAAGACGGCCTCGCGAATGTCTTCGAACAATTTGCCGGTAACCAGTGTTTCTGAATTGAACGGCACATAACCGACGGTGCGGCGGGCACCATAGAAATGCGAGGTAAACGTCAGGCCATAAACGCAACAGGCCGAACCCGATAGCACCGTCGCCGTGCGCCGCATTCTGAGGCCAACGCGCAACGACCCGAACGCTGGGCACATGCTTTGTGGTTGATCGTGAGGACCGAGCGGGTAATCCTTGGCATAGCGCTCGAGTGTTTCGCTCTTGCCGGCAGCAACCGCAGCGCGGCGCATTTCGTCTTTGCCGGCGTGACAACCGAGACCATCCGTTTTCGCGGCGGCCACGTTGAACGAAGCACTTTCGATTGCCACGCCGGCCGAACCCGGCGCTACCCCGCTGCCGGTATTTGCCATGGGCACAGTTGCGGCGGCGTCATAGACGACCTCCGATCCGTTTCCGGATCGCGGGCGATCGCCTTCGCTCTTGACTACCTCTGCCATTGCCCAGCCCTCTGGATCTCAAACCGTGTCGTAAACAACTTCAAGCGACGGCTTCTCTGCAATTGTGCCACCACACATATCGGCGGCACTCGCAGGTTCCAGCACAACGCCTCGACCGACGGCATCGGCGGAGAACAGGGCCAGCAGGCCGTCTTGGTTCAAAGGTGTTGGCCTGACTGGCGGCGCGCTGGCAACGTTCGCAGCAAGCTCCGCGAACAGCGGCCCCCATTCTCCATCCGGAATGCCGATGATCTGATAATTGGCGCTCTTGCGGCGAATGTCATCGTGCGCAGGGATCGCGGCCAGCACGGGAATTCCGACTGACTTGGCAAACGCGCGGGCCTCACCCGTGCCGTCATCCTTGTTGATGACAATTCCAGCGACACCCACGTTGCCACCCATTTTGCGGAAGTATTCGACCGCAGAGCAGACATTGTTGGCGACATAGAGTGATTGCAAATCGTTCGAACCGACGACGATCACTTTCTGGCACATGTCACGCGCGATCGGCAGACCGAAGCCTCCGCAGACCACGTCACCTAAAAAGTCGAGGAGCACGTAGTCGAAACCCCATTCATGAAAGCCAAGCTTTTCGAGAAGTTCGAAGCCGTGAATAATCCCGCGGCCACCGCAGCCGCGGCCAACTTCCGGTCCGCCAAGCTCCATGGCAAAAACGCCGTCGCGCTTGAAGCAAACGTCGGAGATCTTGACATCTTCACCAGCCAGCTTTTTCCTGGCCGACGTTTCGATTATCGTGGGTGTCGCCTTGCCGCCGAACAGCAGCGATGTCGTATCGCTCTTGGGGTCGCAGCCAATAAGCAATACGCGCTTACCTTGCTGGGCCATCATGTATGACAGATTGGCGAGCGCAAAACTCTTGCCGCTGCCGCCTTTGCCGTAGATCGCGATGATCTGCGTTTCTTTCTTCGCTGAGCCTTGTTGAGCAACGGGATCGGGATCGATCGCGGCTTCGGCTCGCAAGAAATCCGTCATGGTTGGCTGACGAAGGCTTGTGGGCAACGCGGTGCTGCATCCAGTCATCTGCAGGATCTCCAATCCAAAATCATTTTGAGACAGGCTGGGTCGTTGAAAGCGATCGGATAAGCGCCCGCTGCTTCTGTGGCATCGCGGCGGTGAGTGACGAGGTTGGCAAGCGACAGCTGCCCTGATTGCACGAGTTCGCGGACCACATCGAGATCGGCAGGCTTCCATTCAGCCGCGATGCGCAGCCGCGCTTCACGCATGAAGGCGGGCGGGAACGAGAACGCCAGAGGCGCGCTATAGAATCCGGCGAGCACCACTTCGCCGCCCGGCGCTAAGCGCGAGATCAGCGTATCTAGCAACGATGGGTCGCCACTAACGTCGTAGATAGATTTGTAATTTCGGCGGTCGTCGTCTTTCGGGTCAACGACGTGGTATCCTTCAGCACCGCCAGCCCGGTCAGGATTTGTTTCCCAAACCACAGGCTGATCGCCACCCAGCGCAACCGTCAATCGCCCCAACAAGCGGCCCAACACGCCGTGTCCGACGATGAGTTCAGGGCGAACGGCACCTGGCGCTGCGATGGCGTGATACGCTGTGGCGGCGAGCGCAAACAACACACCTTGCTCGCCGATGCCTTCGTCAAACGGCAACACTTTGGCTGCCGGCACGACAAGGCGCGATGCCGAGCCGCCAAATAGGCCACGAATGTCACCAAAACATTTGGCGCCGGGCACGAAGACCCGGTCGCCGATGCGCGCGTCCGCGCTTTCCCCAACATCAGAAATGCGGCCTACGGCTTCGTATCCAGGAACCAGGGGATAACCCAGGCCAGGGAATGGAGGCATCTTGCCCGACCACAGCAGCCTCTCTGTGCCGGTGCTAATGCCGCTAAATTCAATGTCGACGACGACGTCGGTGGCAGCCAATTCGGGCAGAGTCACGCGGCTGAGCATCAGATGCTCCGGCTTTTCAAGCACAACCGCAGTGGTAAACATTCTGAACCCGCGTATTTCGACAGAATGGCGCGTTGAGCCAGCGCCTGCCCTTGATCGATAATGTCAGTTTAGTAGGACAAGACTAAGTGTCAAGCTATGTTGACGCCTTATTTGTCATTTTTCAGCTACGATGATGCTGGTCTGCAAGGGCACATTGGTTGGAATGCTGCGAACTCGCACAAAACCTGCCTTAGAAATCATAGCGATAAGTTCATCCGCGCGGCGTGGACGGCCACTGCCCATCGCCATCAAATAAAAACCAAAATAAGCTTCGCCCATACCCTCGGCGCCGGGCGTGCCCGACATCGGCTCTGCCACAATCAATGTTCCGCCTGGCTGCAAGGCCCTGTGCGTGGCAGCGAACAGCGGCTGGACAACATCGTCATCGTGATCATGAACAACCCGCACCAACGACACCACGTCAGCTCCAGCTGGAAGCGGATCGCTCTTGAAGCTGCCCCCATAAGCCTTTGCGCGGGCACCAAAACCTTCGCTGTCAAATTTAGATTGTGCGCGCCCGGCAACGGCCGGCAAATCGAACAGCATGAGTTGGAGATTGGGAACCCGTTTGCCGACAGCGCGCAGGAAGGTGCCGTCTCCACCTCCGATATCTAACAAACAGCGATGTTTTGATAGTGGATAAGCATTCAATACTTCATCAACGACAAATGTCTGCGAAGCCGACATTAAAGCTGAATAAGATTCAGTCTGATCCGCCGTCACAATCGACGAATCCGCTTTGCCGCTATAGGCCCAGTAATCCTTAAGCTCGGTCGAGACTGGCTTGCCCCGCAGCATGGCGACGGGGTCGACGAGGTCTGCGTACAGCATCGCATGATGCTCAACCATGCGCGCGATGCCGGGATTGGCCAGCAACGCGGCCCCATGCGGCCCGAGGCCATATCTCTCCGGCCCGCGCTGCGACAGGAGATCGATTGCGACCGCTCCCTCTAACAACCGTCGCGCTGCATCATTCGACAAATCGAGTTTTGTTGAAAGGACGGCTAGATCCAGTGGACCGTTGCGCAGCAACTCAAAAACATTAAGCTGCACACATGCCTGCAAAATTTGCGAGTACACAAAGCCCGCACAAATGCTGAACATATCGCCGGCACGCTTGCGGGCAATATGGCGGGTGAGTATCGACGAAGACGCCCAGCGCTGGAATTTCGGGCTCGACAGCAAGCCATCGCGAACCGCGTATATGCTATCGAGCCAATACGACACGATCCCAATTCCAGACTGAGCCCGAACGCCCATTAGGCAGCGTGGCGGTTATAGTTCTTCGGCACAAATCGCTTGGCTTGAGCTAGAATAATTTGCCGAAGCTCGTTTGAACCCTGGCACTGCGGAATCGCGGCGACGGCCTCTTGCAGCAACTGATCGATGCGCTGCAGTGCGCCTTCGATGCCAAGCTCGCGCGGCGCACTTGGCCGGTTGTGGGCTGCATCCTGACCGCACGGTTTGCCGAGCGTTTCAGCATCCGAAATCATATCCTGAATATCATCGGCGACTTGATAGGCTTCGCCGATCCGGTCGCCGAGGAGCCGCCAACGATCCGGCGAATCGCCAGCTGCAATCGCGCCAGCAATCGTTGCCGCCGAAAACAGGGCACCGGTCTTCAAGCGATGATACTCGCGTAATTGCACGCCCGGTTCACATTCCCAGGCTTGGCCCGAAATGATCCCGAACGGCAACCCTGCTGAACGGCCAACAACATGAATGAGGTTTGCCAAGCGTTGCGGAGCCCGAGCAGCGCCAATTGCAAGTGTTTGAAATGTCATCACGATCAAAGCGTCGCCCGCCAGCAGCGCCTGCGATTCGCCGAAAGCCTTATGGACCGAAGCCTTGCCGCGCCGCGTATCAGCATTGTCAAAGCACGGCATATCGTCATGAACGAGAGACGCACAGTGCAGCATTTCAATCGCCGCCGCCGCACTATCGGAAACGCCCGGCTCATCATCGCCGCACGCCGCCGCGACCGCTAAACACAGCCGCGGCCTGACACGGGCGCCGCCCGGAAACATGGCATATCTTATGGCGGCCGCTAGTTGTGGCGGACTGCTCGGCCCTTCGATACGCTCGACGGCAGCGGTCAGGGCGGCTTCAATTCGCGTGGGCACGTCCATGTCAGACCTCGTACGCGGAAGATGTGCATCTTGCTTGTCGTTACGAACTGTCATCTAATATAGACACTTCTCGCAGACCCACGCAATGGGTTTGTCTCAAAAGATCTGGGGTATCGTGAAGACCAAGCGGGTTGCAATTATCGGGGCAGGAGTCGGCGGGCTGGTTGCAGCGCTCGAATTGGCTGGCCGCGGCTTTGACGTGCAAGTGTTTGAGCGCGCGGCCACACCGGGCGGAAAAATGCGCCAAATCACGGTTGGCGGCGCCCCAATCGATGCCGGTCCAACTGTCTTTACGATGCGGTGGGTGTTTGAAA
The DNA here is from genome assembly GCA_031380225.1 of Hyphomicrobium sp. Taxonomy (GTDB): domain Bacteria; phylum Pseudomonadota; class Alphaproteobacteria; order Rhizobiales; family Hyphomicrobiaceae; genus JANNFX01. The sequence goes on along the minus strand of JANNFX010000184.1, from coordinate 8,957 downwards.
AAATCTTTCTGGATGCCGGAACGTCACTCGAGTCCGAATTAAATCTGACGCCACTTAACTGTCTCGCACGCCATGCCTGGAACGGCCGCGACCGCCTTGATTTGTTTGCGTCCATTGATGAGACGGTCGCTGCGATCGGCGCCTTTGCAGGTGCGAAAGAGGCCGCCGGTTATCGCGATTTCTGCGCCCGGTCACGCACCGTCTATGACACGCTTGAAGAGCCGTTCATGCGCTCGACCCAGCCGACACCGGTTTCGCTGTCGCTGTCGCGCGGCATTGGTGGGCTAGGCGATATGTGGCGGCTTTCGCCATTTACGACACTTTGGCGGGCACTTGGTGAGCACTTCGACGACCCGAGATTGCAGCAGTTATTCGGGCGCTACGCCACCTATTGCGGATCTTCTCCCTTTCAATGTCCAGCCACTCTGATGCTGGTCGCACATGTCGAGCAACAGGGCGTGTGGACCATCGGCGGCGGCATGCACCGCTTAGCGCAAGTGCTTACAACGTTGGCCGAAAAAAAAGGCGCGCGTTTCCATTTCAATGCTGAAGTATCGGAAATTGAAACAGCCAGCGGCCACGTCTCAGGCGTCAGGCTGTCAACCGGCGAACGCTTTGCCGCCGACGCAGCCGTCGTCAATACAGATGCAGCCGCCGTTGCAACGGGACTACTTGGCGGCGGAATAGCCACGGCCGTGCGGCGCACTCCACCATCATCAAGATCGCTTTCCGCAGTAACATGGACCGTAAATGCAAAAACCTTCGGCTTCCCGCTGATGCGCCACAACGTGTTCTTTTCAGGCGACTATAAAGCCGAATTCGACGATATCGCCGTCCGCCAGCGCTTACCGACAGAACCAACCATCTACGTCTGCGCCCAAGACCGCGATGATAACAATTCCGGCGCCTCGCTTGGACCGGAGCGCCTGTTGATCCTCGTCAACGCGCCCGCTATCGGAGATCAGCGCCGTTTTACCGGACCGGAGATAACTGAATGCGAACACCGGATTTTTTCCCATCTTCGGACTTGTGGACTGGCGATCGACCGGTCGGAGCCGGGCACGCTGACAACGCCGGCGGAGTTCAACCAGCTGTTCCCGGCCACGGGTGGCGCGCTTTACGGCCAAGCGTCTCATGGCTGGACGGCGTCTTTCAACAGACCGGGTGGGGTGACCAAAATACCGGGGCTTTATTTGGCGGGGGGCAGCGTGCATCCGGGACCGGGCGTACCGATGGCAGCGTTGTCGGGGTGGCTGGCGGCGGCGGCCCTGACGGCGGACCAGACTTCCGTGTCCGTGTCTCGCCGGGTGGTTATGCCTGGTGGTATGTCGACGGCTTGAGCGACTGCGGAAATTATGGACTGACGTTGATCGCGTTTATCGGCAGCGTGTTCTCGCCTTATTACGCCGCCGCGCGCCGCCGCGGCGATGGAATTGCACAACCGGAAAATCATATTGCTTTGAATGTTGCGCTTTACGGCCGCAAACGGCGGTGGGCGATGACCGAGCGCGGATCACAGTCTTTGACGCGCGATGCAGCGTCTCTCGTCATCGGGCCGTCGTCGTTGACGTGGGATGGGACATCATTGGTGGTCAAGATTGACGAGACTACAATGCCAATTCCGTCACGCTTGAAAGGCGTTGTCCGTATCACACCTTCCGCATTGCCAGACCGTGCCTTTCAATTGGACGAGCGCGGTCAGCATTTCTGGAGTCCAATCGGGCCGGTATCACGCGTTGAACTTGAATTTCAAAAACCAGCCATCAAATGGCAAGGCCGAGGATATTTTGATTTCAACACCGGCCATGAACCGATCGATCGCGGATTCAAAGAGTGGGACTGGTCGCGAACCGCTGAGCCTGATTGCACGCGCGTGTTCTATGATACAACGGAACGCTCCGGCCTTGAGACAAGCCTCGCGCTGCGCATCGATAAATCCGGCGCAATTTCAGAGATCGTTGCGCCGCCGCGCGTGCGATTGCCAGCCGCAAAAATTTGGCGCGCGGGTCGCAGCACGCGTGCCGAATTGCCCGGCGGCGCTCGCATCCTAGAAACTTTGGAAGATACACCCTTCTACGCCCGCTCGGTCGTATCCACGACGCTTGACGGAGCGCCGGTCAAAATGATGCACGAGAGCCTCTATTGCGACCGGCTTATTCACCCGGTCGTACAGAAGATGCTGCCGTTCCGAATGCCGCGGCGGGGGTGATAGAAAACTGCTAGCCGCCTCACAGCCTCCCTCTCTCAAGCCCGGAGCCCACCGGCGACTGTTGGCGACGCCTCACGCCCAAGGGCGGCAAACACGGTTTTCACGATCCCAGCACAATCAAGTCCAGCCTTGGCGTACATAACTTCCGGCTTGTCGTGATCGATGAAGATATCCGGCAGCACCAGCGGCCGCACCTTGAGGCCGCGATCCAATGCGCCTTCAAGGGCCAGATACTGCAGCACATGACTGCCAAATCCGCCGACCGAGCCTTCCTCGATGGTGATCAGAACTTCATGTTCACGCGCCAAACGCTTGATCATTTCGGTGTCGAGCGGCTTCATGAAGCGCGCATCGGCAACCGTTGTTGACAACCCATAGGTTGCGAGCTGATCGGCCGCTTTCACAGCTTCGCCGAGCCGCGCGCCAAGCGATAACAACGCGACCTTCGTGCCTTCGCGCACGATCCGGCCCTTGCCGATTTCGAGCGGCACACCCTGAGCTGGCAACTCAACGCCGCTGCCTTCGCCGCGAGGGAAACGGAATGCCGAGGGCCGGTCATCGATCGCGACCGCGGTCGCAACCATGTGCCGTAACTCCGCTTCGTCTGAAGCCGCCATCAGGACAAAGCCCGGCAAGCAACCGAGATAGGCGAGATCAAACGATCCGGCGTGCGTCGGTCCATCGGCGCCGACAAGCCCGGCGCGGTCAATTGCAAACCGGACCGGCAGTTGCTGGATCGCCACATCATGCACGACCTGGTCATAGCCGCGCTGCAGGAACGTCGAATAAATCGCAGCGAACGGCTTGAAGCCTTCACTCGCAAGTCCGGCCGCAAATGTGACCGCATGTTGCTCGGCAATGCCGACGTCGAATGTGCGGTCCGGGAAGGCTTTGCCAAACACATCGAGACCCGTGCCGTCCGGCATCGCAGCCGTGACCGCTACAATCTTGGAATCTCGGCTGGCTTCCTCGACCAAACTATCGGCGAACACGCGCGTATAGGCAGGTGCGGCGGGCTTTGGCTTGACTTGCGCACCGGTCAGCACGTTGAATTTGGCGACGCCGTGATACCTGTCGTCGGAGGCTTCCGCGGGCCCGTAGCCCTTGCCCTTCTTGGTCCTGACGTGAATGAGGATCGGAGCTTGATCGGCATCGCGGCAATTCTTCAAGACTGGCAATAACTGATCGAGATCGTGGCCATCGATTGGACCAACATAATAGAATCCAAGTTCCTCAAACCAGATGCCACCTGACCAATAGGTGCGGCTCATTTCTTCAACGCGGGCCGCGCGGCGCTCCCACTTCTTGGGTAGCTTCTTGGCCAATTGCTTGGCGTAGTCGCGAAGTTGCAGATAGGTGCCGCTCGAGGTTGCGCGTGTCAGATACTTGGATAGCGCACCGGTCGGCGGCGCAATCGACATTTCGTTGTCATTGAGGATGACGATCAAGCGTTCGTCACGCGCGCCGGCATTGTTCATAGCTTCGTAAGCCATGCCCGCGCTCATCGAGCCGTCGCCGATGACGCAGATGACATTGTTTTTGTCACCCTTGAGGTTGCGCGCAACAGCCATGCCGAGGCCGGCGGAAATTGACGTCGAAGAATGTGCCGCGCCGAACGGATCATATTCGCTTTCAGCCCGCTTGGTGAAACCCGACAGCCCACCACCTGTCCGCAGCGTGCGGATCCGGTCGCGGCGGCCGGTCAATATTTTATGCGGATAGCACTGATGTCCGACGTCCCAGATCAACCTATCTCGTGGCGTATCGAAGACGTAATGAATGGCGGTGGTCAGTTCGACAACACCGAGTCCGGCACCAAGATGGCCGCCAGTGACTGAGACCGCATCGATTGTTTCGGCGCGCAACTCGTCGGCAAGTTGCCGGAGGTCGCTTTCCGGCAAGCGCCGCAAATCCGCAGGCGTGAGGACGGTATCAAGAAGCGGCGTTTGGCTTGTGCCCGGGACCGGTAATTTGTTTGTCATCCCCGTAACTCCTCTTATGGCTTTCGGCGTAGTTGCAAGCAGTTTTTTTAGCTGCGAACGTTGCGGTTCAGTTGGACTTAGATCATCGCACCAAGCTGGCTAGCTTCCGGCGTTGGTAAGCGTCCAAATTCTATTTCTGAGTTTTGTAGTTGGTTTTTGAACTTCTCGGAGCGCTCGAGACGATCGAAGATTTCGAGAACACGTTCGGCGCGGCCGGCTAAATTCCACCACGGCGGCAGGCCGGGCACAGGTAATGCCCAAACTGCCGGAACGGCACTGACCGATGCTGCAGCTTCGACGAGGAAGCGCGCTTCGCTCATGACCAGTCCCGCGTAATCGTTTTGCAGCCGTAATGTCCGCGCCATTGCGACAGCCAGAAGCCGCAACTTGCAAGACTTCGCCACTACGGCGCGCCGCGAAACAGAATCGCGGCTGTTGCGCTCGACCTGCCGGCCAATCTCAGCATAGAGCAACCGCGCGGCGTAAATGCCTGATCGGCAATCGGACGGCAATCTCGCAATCCCCGCTTCAGCGCGCTGATAGAGCTCATCCGCAACATCGAGCACCCGTTGAACGACGCTTGCGAGTGCGGGCGTGAACTCTGGATTGGCCAGAAATTCATCCGGTTCAATTCCAGCCTCTCGCAGCCATTCGCCCGGCAGATAGAGCCGGCCGTTGCGGGCGTCCTCGCCAACGTCACGGGCAATGTTTGTCAGTTGCATGGCCGCGCCAAGATCACAGGCGCGCGCCAGATCATCTGCGCCGCGAACACCCATTAACAGTGCCATCATGACACCCACAGTGCCGGCCACGCGCGCCGCATAGCCCTGCAAATCCGATATGGTTTCGTAACGCCGCCCCGTTGCATCCCATTCGAAGCCTTCGATTAGAGCTTCCGGCAATTCACGCGGCACCGCGAATTGCTTGACGGTGGCGGCAAACGCACGGTCAGCTGCGATCCGATAGGGTTCGCCGGCATAGGCCTTCGTTAGCCGGTCGCGCAGATGATCAAGTGCGGCGTCACCACCAATGCCTTGATCAACGACGTCATCGGCCAACCGGCAAAATGCGTATAGCGCGGTTGCCGGATCGCGGACCCGGCCCGGTAACAAGAAGGACGCGGCGAAGAACGTCTTTGACCCGTTGGCGAGCAAGGCCCGGCATTGTGCCAAGTCGGCCTTGTGAAGTGTGTCAACGTCAGGCGAATGTAGCTGCATCGGGCACCACGATATCGAGAACACGGGCTGAGGATAAAACGCCGGGCACACCCGCACCGGGGTGTGTCCCTGCGCCAACGAGGAACAGACGATCGATGTCTTCACTGCGGTTATGCGGCCGGAACCAAGCGCTTTGCGTCATCACCGGTTCAAAGCTGAAGGCGGCGCCTTTGTAGGAGAGCAGGCGGTCGCGGAAATCGAGCGGTGTCATCAGCCGCGAGGTGACGACATGATCTTGGAAACCCGGCAGCATGGTTTCATCGAGATATTGCGCAATTTTTTGCCGGTAAGTCTCGGCCATCGACGTCCAGTCAACGCCACCATCGAGGTGTGGAACAGGCGACAAGACATAAAAGGCATCGCAACCGTCAGGCGCTAGTGACGGGTCAGTCTTCGTCGGCCGGTGCAGATAAAGCGAGAAGTCCTCGGCGAGATGTTTGTGCTTGAAGATGTCCTTCAGCAATTCACGGTAGCGCGGCCCAAGCAAGATGGTGTGATGGGGCACGTCCTCGTAGCGCTTGTTGGTGCCGAAGTACCAAACAAACAGGCTCATCGAGTAGGCCGCGCGGTCAAGCTTGCGATCGCTCCAACGCTTGCGCGCTGAAGCCGGAAGCAGATTGCGATAGGTCCATGCCGCATCTGCGTTCGAAACCACAATGTCAGCCGCAATATGTTGACCATTTGCGAGCGTTACGCCTGTTGCCATGCGGCCTTTCAACGTGATTTCGCGAACTTCCGCGCCGTAGCGGATTTCGTTGCCCTGCTCTTCGATCAGGTTGGCAATCCCATTGACCAGACTGCCGGTTCCGCCCATCGCGAAATGCACACCACAGCTCCGTTCTAGGTGACAGACGAGCGCGTAGATCGCCGTGACACTGAACGGATTTCCGCCGATGAACAGCGGATGGAAGCTAAGCAGGAATCGCAGTTTCGGACTTTTAACATATTTCGAAACCAAACTGTGGATCGACTGATAGCCACCAAGCTGCAACAGCTTTGGCGCGTGACGCGCCATGTCCTTCCAAGATGAGAACGGGATCGCACCCAGTTGTTCGAACCCAACGCGGTAAATTTCGATCGTCGCTTCCATAAACCGTTCGTAGCCGTCGACGTCATCTGGAGAGATGCGCTCGACGAGGGTACGCATTTCCGCTGCGTCTCCAGTGCAATCAATCGTGTCACCATCTTCGAAGCGGATGCGATAGAATGGCGACATGGCACGAAGATCGACGTCATCCGCGAGGCGCTTGCCGCAAATCTCCCATAGTTCTTCGAGCAGGAATGGCGCGGTGATGATGGTTGGTCCGGCATCGAACGTGAAGCCGTCCTGCTTGAACACATAGGCGCGTCCGCCTGGAGCATCTAATTTCTCAAGAACAGTCACGCGGTAGCCCCGCCCGCCGAGCCGGACGGCGGCGGCCAATCCGCCAAATCCGCTGCCAATAATGACCGCGTGGGGCCGCCGTTTTGCGGCAGGCAATTGAACAGCAGCGTGCGTCGAATGTGTCCACATAACTTGACATTTAATAGTGTCTTCTTTTGTTGCGCAACTGCAAACTTGAAGAAAAGCGACGCTTCACCCGGCTTTTTGCGTGGCCGTGATTTTGGTCCAGAACGCTTCAATGCGGCTGACAACTTCAATTGTACGTTCTTCATGGGCTAAATGCCCGGCTCCGGTGATCAATTCAGCGGTTGCACCGGGAATTTTGTCCCTGACCGTGAAAGCGTCCTCAGCCTTGACAGCCAAATCCGATCCGCCAGCCAAGAGAAGCAGTGGCGTTGCAAGCTTTGGCAATTCGCGCTCGAAACTGACGAGGTCCCAACCGGCCATCATACCAAGTGTGCCCGTGACGTGGACGTTGTTCTGGAAGAGCCGCGCATAAATGTTGAGGCTTAACGGGTCGATCTCAGACCCGGTTCCACGCAGCACATTCTCGACCGCCTTACGGTCGCCTGCGCGCCAACTGAAAAGACGTGGCACAAATCTGTTCAGAACCAAAAGCTTGGCAAGCGGCGAAAAAAACTGGCTGACGGCGCCACCGAATGGCAGCAGTGCGCCGTTAATACTGACGATGCCCTTGGGCGCGATGAGGCGATTAAGCGTCATCCGGATCAGGATGGCGGCTCCGGCCGAATGCCCAACGGCCAATTCTGGTTTGAGAGCCAGTGTCTCCGTCAAAGCCGCCAGCGATTTTGCCATGCCGGGCAGCGTCAGGCCGTCAGCGCCAGGCGTATCGGTAAACGCATGACCTGGCAGATCGGGCGCGACCACAGTGAAATGCTCGGCCAGCAGCGGCGCAACCTTGGCCCACGAATGCGTTGAAGCGCCGGTCCCGTGGAGCAGGAGTAGTGCCGGACCACGTCCCATCACTTGAACATGCCATCTGAAACCGCCCGCATCGACGAAACGGCTGGCGGCGTGGTTGGGCCAGTCGCGGCCGTCACGATCCCAGGTCAGACGGACAGTCATGAGCCACTCTAGCAAACGTTAGCGAGACCGGGCCGCTGCCGACGACTTGACGGCCTCGGATAAGAAATTCGCGTCGGCATAAGGTAAAGCCAGATACTGCGCGCCGAGTGCGTTCGCAACTTTTTCCGCCTGTTGATTGTGATGAGGTGAGGTATCGATCAACAGCGACGCCAAACCTGCGATCTTGAAACCACTGGCAGCATTCAGCGCATCGGCTTCCGCTGAAGGCCGGCCGCCTTTGCCGTTGCGTCCAACATTTGCGCGGCCGTCTGTCAAGATCACGATTGTCGGTGTCATGCCCTTGGCTCGCGATGCAAGTGCTAAAATAAGTGCTTGATCGAGACCGGCTGCGAGCGGCGTGCCACCGCCGCCTGGCAATGAAGCCAAGCTGCGCTTGGCGCGCACCAGCGACCGTGTCGGTGGCAGAAGGACATCCGCCTTGGTCCCGCGAAAGGCAATCAACCCGACATTGTCCCGGCGCACATAGCAATCCGCCAGCAACAGCTCGACGGCGCCTTTGGCTTCCCCCAACCGATGCAAGGCTGACGATCCCGAGGCATCAACTACGAAGATGGTTGCAGTTTCCGAGCGGCGTTTGAAACGGGTGATCCGAAAATCGCTGGGATGGATCGATATCCGGCGCGCATCGCGAGACGCTTCTGATAATTTGGCCTGCCGCAATCGCTGCCACGGTGCTGCTGCGCGTAATGTTTCAATCACATTCAGCCGAACGCCGGCTGTTGGCCGGCCCGCACGCACACCCGCCGGACGCCCCCGGCCCTTCGCCATCTGTAATGCACCAGCACGCCCTTGCGCCCGCTGCTTGGTCCGCTGAATTTGCGATAATTTCAGCTTAGCCAGCAAGCCCGCTGGAATGGCCGCTTCAGTTGCTTGTAGCACAATATCGTCGAGCGGATCTTCGCGAAGTTTTTGATCGTCATCCTCTTCGTTACTGGATTGATCGGGTTCATTTTGGTCCGGTTGATCCGGCTCCGTCACGTCGTCATCTTGATCTTCCAGCGGTGGCAGCCGCGTCGCGCGTGGCGCCAAAATCAACGCCGCAGCGAGCGCGACATCGT
>JANNFX010000182.1:0-22978 GCA_031380225.1 Hyphomicrobium sp. | reverse complement strand
GCTGGGCTTTTGTTTAGGCGGCCCGGGCGTAGGAGAAGGAGATTTCCCGGCCGGTTTACCATCATCTGATTTGCCGTCCGTCTCAGGACCGCCAGCCGTCGTCTTGCAAATGCCGCGCAAGTCTATCCAGTCGTCGTTGCTCAGCGCCGGCTGAGAGGGATAGGCTTCCTGCGCTTCAATGGCGGCGATGCGCTCGTCGGTTTGCGGGTGGGTGCGGAAGACATCGAATGCTTTGCTCCGGTCGTCGTCATCCTCGTCTTGCTTTTTCATGCGCTTGAAAAAAGCAGCAAAACCTTTGGGCGAGATTCCAGCCGCCTTGAGCATCAAAAGCGCATGCTGATCCGCTTCGCGCTCGGCATCGCGCGAATACGACAACTGCGCCATCACCAGCCCGAGATTGGCAAGAGTGCCGCCCTGCCCGCCGAGCATCAATTGCAGTCCGGCAGAAAATCCGACCGCGCGAACGAGACCGGTCTCCGGATGCAGCTCAAGCCCGTGGCCCATTTCATGGGCGATGATGCCGGCGAACTCGTCGGAGCTTTCAGCTTTTGCCAAAATAGCCGCGGTGGTGATGATCTGTTCACCCGGAACCGCAAATGCATTGACCAGCCCCCAATCGACGACCGTGACTTTAAATGACCGGTCGGATCCAGTCGCTTTGGAGAGCTTGGCCATCAGTTTGTCGAGCGCAGCTGTACCCTTGGCGCCGGTGCAGGTCTTATAGTCACCGGCCATCGACCGAATGGTTTCCTGGCCGAGTTTTGTCCGCGTGCTATCGGGCAGCCGCATCGCGATCGCGTGCGACGGCGATAGATTGAACACACTCATTGCGGCGATGAGGGCGGCAACGCCGAGCGTGCCAATCATCCACGGCCGCGCACTGCGCCAGCGCTGCGCCTTTGCAGTTAGGTGTATGGCGCGTTCCGCCAACCGGCGGGCGAACACACCTTCTGCCGCGAACAGCGTCGCGCCCGGCATGGCCGAACTGGTCAACAGCGCATCGATGGCGAATTGCGTCAGGGGCTCGGCAGTCGAAAGTGTTTCATAGGGCCAAGTGATGATCTCGCTTTGCCCATGCCGGCTGATTTCGACGCCTTTGACCCCAAGCTTGATATCGGCATCGAAGGCGGCTGCGGTTTTGCCATCGCTGAACCGGCCGTAGTACACGGTGCCATAACGGGGATCAGAAGCCATCAATATCGAATGCCTGTGCCAAGCCTTCGCCGCGCGACATTTTCTGTTCCGCGGCCTGCGCGATCTGACCCAAAGGCACCTTGCCGTCGAGTTTCAGGTTCTGAATGAGATAGCGCCACGACCGGGCTTGTACAATGGGCGCCATTAAACCTGCCGACGCGATCAGCACCATGCCCCCAGCAAAGCCGACCGCTTGCTGCAAGCCCATGGCTTCGACGGCAGCAGACCCGCCAAGGAGACCGCCGGCGCCGAGGACAACAGCGACGCAAAGAATTAAACCGATTGTCACGCCGATCATCGTGATCATGAAGTTGCTGAACGCGAGCCGCACGAACCCAGGACCGGTCACGGTTGAACTGAACGAAGCGCCTTCGAAATGTGTATTGGCTGCATAGTGCTGGGTCGCCTTGGCACGATACCAGGCGGACATCAGATAATAAACCAGATAGACCGCCACCATTGCCAAATAGGCAGAGATTAACAGCATTCCGAGCCGGTATTGATCTTGAGGCGACGGACTAGCAAGGCGTTCGGGATTTGAAAATTCGGACAACATGGCCCCGCCAAACAGCCCAAACACAATGAGGCCGACCAACAGTGTCACAAACCACATCACGGCAAATCGCTTGTAGAGCGGGCCCGCTTCTGCGGTAAACGTCAGCGGCCGGTCACCGAAGCGCGTGTCTTCGGTCATGATTTTTTGCAAGCGTGTGGCACGCCACGGTGCGATCCAACCGAGCGTCAGCGGCAACAGAACCGCAGTCCAAATGTATGTCCAGGCGTAGCGCGTGTCGCTGCCAACCAGCGCGCCTCGAATGCCGCGCCAACTGGTCCGCGTTAAACGGTAGCGCTGTGCGCGGTAAGTGCCGATGCCGATCAGAAAGAAAAACAGTGGGTAGAGAACGAGGCCGAACACCTGGGCCTTTTCCGGACCAAACATGAATACGACTGCGAGGTTGGCCAACAAGACTGGCAACAACACGACGCCAAAGATCACCAGAAAGCCGAGGAACAGCTCGCGGCCGGTCCCAGAATAATTCAACGGCTCGCCTTCTAGCCGGATCGCCGACCACAACCGTCTGCGGACCTCGGTCTTGCCCCAAAAGCCATACAGGCCGAGTGTCAAGAATTTCAGGATGAAATTGACAAATGACAGCCCGACCAGGCCGGCGGGTTGTAGCCACGACAGTCTTAACGGCGAGCGATCCGAGACGTCGCCAAGTGTGAAGAGTGGAGCGGCGACGGCGACAGACATTCTGGTCTCCATTGGGGCGCGCGGCGGCGATTATCGCCAAATGTTAGCACGGAGTGGGTGTAATTTGTGTTCCAACGGGCATAGACTAACGGCTCAGACACGGATTTCTCGCCATTTTAGAGTTAAAGCGCGCCGCTGAACCGCCCGGATTGAGCCCAACGCCAGCCGAAGTCGCTGGCTATCGTCTCGCGATCACAATCGTCCGGGACCGGGCAATTGTGGTTATGGCGCACCGATGACCAGCTGCTCGTTTCATCCCCAATCTTACGGCTGTTAATCGTGGCTCAAACGCAACAAATCCCACTATTCCATGCCTCTTTTGGGACACAATACCCCGGCACCGTCAGACTCGCGAAGACCAAGATTAAGCACCGCTGCTGGCCTATCCAGCCGCGAACGCTTGGTTTGTGGTAATGGCCTAATTGCCGAGCCGGCCGTCGCGCAAAGTCACGAAACGAGCAATAAAAGAGCAGCCCACGCTATGGACGCCAAGACGTTCGACAAATCGAAAATGCCCAGCCGTCATGTGACGCAAGGTTCGGCGCGTGCGCCGCATCGTTCGTACTACTATGCCATGGGTTTGACGGAAGAACAGATCAACCGTCCGTTTGTCGGCGTCGTGAGTTGCTGGAATGAAGCAGCACCTTGTAACATTTCGCTGATGCGCCAAGCGCAGTCCGCCAAAAAGGGCGTCGACACAGCCGGCGGCACACCGCGCGAGTTTTGCACCATCACCGTCACCGACGGCATTGCCATGGGCCACCAGGGCATGAAGTCGTCGCTGGTGTCGCGCGAAGTCATCGCTGACAGTATTGAACTCACCATGCGCGGTCATTGCTATGACGCACTGGTCGGAATCGCTGGCTGCGATAAATCTCTGCCCGGCATCATGATGTCGATGCTGAGGCTCAACGTGCCATCGGTCTTCATGTACGGCGGATCCATTCTGCCAGGCCGCTACAAAGGCCGCGATGTCACCGTTGTCGATGTGTTCGAAGGCGTCGGCATGTATTCGGCCGGCCGCATGACCAGCGAAGAACTGCACGATTTGGAACAGCATGCCTGCCCATCTGCAGGTTCATGCGGCGGACAATTTACAGCCAATACCATGGCCTGCGTTTCAGAAGCCATTGGCTTGGCTTTGCCGGGCTCCGCCGGTGCGCCAGCGCCGGACCTTTCGCGCGATGACTATGCCGTTGAAAGCGGCAAAGCCGTGATGCGACTGTTGGCTGACGGCCTGCGGCCGCGCGAAATTTGCAGCCGCAAGGCGTTCGAGAATGCGGCCACGATCGTTGCCGCAACCGGCGGCTCGACCAACGCGGCTCTGCATCTGCCCGCCATGGCCCACGAAATGGGCCTTGAATTAGATCTGTTCGACGTCGCAGAAATCTTTAAGCGCACGCCCTACATTGCCGACTTGAAACCCGGCGGAAAGTTCGTTGCCAAGGACGTGTTCGATATCGGTGGCGTGCCGCAGATCATGAAGGCGCTGCTCGAAGGCGGTTATCTCCATGGCGATTGCATCACCGTCACCGGAAAGACCATCGCGCAAAATCTCGAAAACGTGAAGTTCAATACAAATCAGAAGGTTGTTTATCCGGTTTCAAATCCTATATCTCCAACAGGCGGTGTCGTTGGGCTGAAAGGCTCGCTGGCACCAGAGGGGGCGATCGTAAAGGTCGCCGGTATGAAGAAGTTGGATTTCCGCGGACCAGCCCGCGTATTTGATTGCGAGGAAGACGCTTTCAAGGCCGTTTCCGCGCGCGATTACAAAGACGGTGAAGTTCTCGTCATCCGCTACGAAGGCCCCAAAGGCGGGCCCGGCATGCGCGAGATGCTGTCAACGACCGCCGCCCTCTACGGGCAAGGCGCCGGCGACAAGGTTGCTCTCATCACCGATGGCCGGTTCTCAGGCGCTACGCGTGGGTTCTGCATCGGACATGTTGGCCCGGAAGCCGCAGTTGGCGGACCGATCGGTCTTATTCAGAACGGCGACATAATCTCCATCGACGCCGCGAAAGGCACCATCGACCTCGTGGTCGATGAGGCTGAACTGGCGCGGCGCCGGACAACTTGGAAAGCCCCACCCAATCCTTACACGACCGGAGCGATCCGGAAATTTGCAGACCAGGTTGGACCCGCGCGTTACGGCGCCGTCACCCATGCTGGTGGAAAAGCGGAAGTGCAATGCTATGCGGATATCTAGATTAATCGCCATTGCGGTCTCTGCCGCCATGTTGCCGTTAACGGCACTCGCCGGCACGACACCGTTTGTTTCAGCGCGCGATGCGTTGAAGCAGGGCATGAGCGCCTACCAAGGCGGCTACTACGAAATCGCCATTCCAGCGCTTGAATTCGCAGCCGGCGCCGATGAGGCGATGGCGAACTACTACTTGGCACGCATTTATGCCGACAGCACCGGCTCACACACCGATCATGCAAAAGCTTATATGCTAATGCAAAAGGTGGTCGATGAACTAGCCGAAGTTGATCCCGACAACGACCCGCGCGCGCCCTACGTCGGCTCCTCGCTGACAACCCTTGCACGTTACATTCGCGCGGGCTTGCCCGATATTGGCTTAGCGCCCGATCTCGACCGTGCCGTCGAATATCTGCACAACGCCTCGGTCATTTTCGACAACGAAGATGCACAGTTTGAACTCGCCAAATTGCAGTTGAAGGGTGAAGGCGTCGAAGCCAATGTCAGCAAGGCCAAGCATTGGCTATCGGTCTTGACGCAGAAGGGCCATGCCGGCGCACAAGCGTTTCTGGCTGACCTGTTGTGGCGCGGCAAATATATGGAGCCCGACCAATCCCGCGCACTGGCGCTGATTGCGGTCGCGCGTGCCAATGCCCCGGCGCAGGAAGCGTTGTGGATCGAAGACATTTATCAGAACATCTTCTGCGGCGCTGGTGACGGCATCCGCAAACAGGCGAGCGGCATCGTCGCTGGCTGGGGTAACCGTTATGGCCGTGCGCCAGCGGTCCGCGAGCGCGATCCCGAGTCAGAATTAACTGCCGGGCCAGTCCGCACCTGCCAGAACGGCGAGACGGTATCTCCGCTCGACGGCAACGCCGCAGCCGACCTGCAGCCGATGACAAGCAGCGCACGCGCCGCGCCGCAAGATGGCCTGCGCCCAGCCGCTGCGACCTCGTCGGTGCCAGCTCCAATGGCGCGTGGCAGCACCACTGCCACAGCCACTGCGCCGGAACCAATCGAAGCGCCACGGGGTGACCGGTGAGTTCTTCCGGAAAAGCGTAGAGCGGTTTTCCGAATGGAAGTACGGCATCACAAAATTTAATCCGGCTCGTTGCTTAACCGGCTTAAGTTGTCTGTAGGCAGTGAAATTTTTCGTCACCGGCTCCAGACTTATAAGCACGGCAGCCTAAACCTCTGATATAGACCCTGCTATCGTCTGATCCCTGGGCCGCCCTGATCGCAACCGGGCGCGCATCGCAAATGGTTGTCCATGACTTCAGCCCAACGACTTAAAGGTAGAGTGGCCCTGGTGACCGGCGCCTCGCGCGGGCTTGGCCGTGCGGCCAGCCTTGCGATCGCTCGCGAGGGCGCCCATGTCGTGATTTCAGCCCGCACGGTTGGCGCGCTTGAGGAACTCGACGATGAAATCAAAGCGTCGGGCGGCACCGCAACTATCCTGCAACTCGATCTGACCAATGCCGAAAAAATTGATCAACTCGGACCATCGCTTTTGCAGCGCTGGCCTCATCTCGATATCCTGGTCGCCAATGCCGCAATCTTGGGGCCGTTATCGCCGCTTGGCCACGTCAAGCCTGAGGGATGGGACGCCGCAATCGCTGCAAATCTACCGGCAAATTGGCGCTTGATCCGGACCCTTGATCCCTTGCTGCAGCGCTCGGATGCCGGGCGCGCGATCTTTGTCACCTCGCGCGCCGCCGACGGTCTGAATGCCTATTGGGGACCTTATGCGGTCTCGAAGGCTGGCCTCGAAGCGCTAGCTAAAACCTATGCAGCCGAAGTGGCGACGACCAAGATACGCGTTAGCCTGCTCGATCCGGGCGGCATGCGTACTGCAATGCGCGAAAAAGCGTTCCCAGGCGAAGATCGCGCCACCTTGCCCGAGCCCGCAGCCGTTGCGCCTCTGATTGTTGAAATGGCGCTGCCGTCCTTCAACGACAACGGCACGCTGGTCATTTATCGCGACTGGATCAAGTCCCGGCATTAAAAAGCTCTCCCTTCGCCATTGGAGGACATGGCAAAGGGAGAGTGTAAAATGAAACCTCAATAGGCCTGCATGCTTTTGCTCTTGTACTGATCGGCGCGCATACCTTTGCGGGTGCGGCCCCAGGCTTCTTCATCGAGATTGTTGGCGGCTTCATTCGATTGTTTTTCGAGCTTCTCGAGCTTACTGAGTGCCTCTGCGGGCGCCGCATCCGATCCACTGCCCAGCGCCGCCTTACGGTCTTTTAAGAAAGTCGCGTTTTCATTTAGCGTTTTCTTGGCGCCTGCTAAATCACCCTTATCGCGGAGCTCGACGGCTTTTTCAGACGTCTCGGTTGCGATTTGCTCGGTGATTTGTGTCATCACCGGTTTGTTGATGCTGGCCTCGGCTTCTTTGGCGTCGGTTGTGATTTTGGCGCTGACTTTGCGGGTCTCCGCCACGCGTTCATTCGTGCCGAGGTCGAGATAGCTAATGTCAACCCTGGCGATGTCGGAACTGCCTGGCTGTAGGCCTTTGGGCGGGTCGAGTTCGATGACGACGTAGCGTTCGTTTTCAGCCTGCAGCTGTGTCATCTTGAGTTTGATGCGATTTCCATTGATCTCGGCTTCACGCCCCAGAACGCGCTTCGGCCGGAAGCCACTTCGAATTTCGATTTCGATGATGATATCGCGGGCCGAAACAGACAGTGCGTCGCCAAATTCCTTATCGAAGATCGAGGCCAACTGTGCTGAGCTTTCGACGAACGCATGGTTGCCGTCGCTGGCGCCGGCCAAGCGCTGCATCAGGTCTTCGTTGTAATCGAGACCCAGGCCGATGGTGGTGACCGAGATGCCCTTGCCACCTAGTTCGCGTCCTAACGCTGCGAGTTCGCTTGGTGATGATGGTCCGACATTGGCAAGGCCATCAGAGACCAGCACCACGCGGTTGACCTTGTTATCGGACAAATACTCGCGCACCTGCTGGCCGCCTTCTTTGACGCCGGCATAGAGCGCGGTCGTGCCATCTGGCTTCAGGCGTTGGATGGCGTGCTTGAGGCTATCGCGCGCCGACCCAAGCCTGGCTGCGGGATGAAGCACTTCGACTTTGTGATTGAAGGAAATTAACGACACAATGTCATCTGCAGAAAGCCGTTCGAGCGCGACGTTGGCCGCGTCTCGCGCGGCCGAGATGCGGTCGTCCTCAGACATACTGCCCGAGCGATCTATGACCAGCGCGACATTGATCGGCACTCGCTTTTCCTTCGACGGGCCTTCAAGGGCCTTCAGCGATAGCCTGAGAAAAACCGACTCCGTCGTGTCTTGTTGCAACACCCCTTGCCCAAGTCCGGCATCGATTTGAACTTGGGCCGCTTGCAACGGCAACGCTGTCAACACGAACCCTGACAAAACCGCCCAACCGGCGGCAACAATAGCCCGCAAACTCATGGTGGAATAACTCCTCTGTCAAATATCGAGGAGTAGAGCCTCATCCCAACCGGCGGCAGAACAGCGATAGTCTGGTGTCAAACCAAGTCCGGACCAGTGTCAAAAATAAGAAATCAATCACTGGAACAAGCGCGCCACAGGAGCCGTGCACCAGGGGTCATTCTCGATCTAGGGCCGCAACAGCGGCTGGAGATACGGCCGGATTTTGAGTAAGCAGCGGTAGACGAGATCTAGAAGGAACGTCACGGGACCCCATTGCGCGAGTTGTCCGGCGAACCGGAATCCTGGCACTGAGCGCCAGATTTCGCCGAACGCCGCCGCGCCACTGACCAGTTTGCCGTCCGGCCGGCGCACATGCAGACGGGCAAGAGCCATATCCCGCTGCAACCCACTGCCAAGTTCACCTTCGTCACACGACGTTGCATCCACGAATTGTACTCCGGAACCGGCAGTCTTGCGTTTGTAGTAGGCAATCTCGCGCTGGCAAACGGGACAAGCGCCATCGTAGTAGACGGTTGAGCAGGACTGAGGTGTTTCGGCCATCGGCATTTGAATTTTGTCTCGCGGTTCCTAAAACTTTTACGTACGATACCAACTCTACGTTGTCTAAATGCGGCGCTATCAATTTTGAAATCCGTTGTGACGAGCATCAATCATAATGCCACAAAGCTGCCTCAATAATTCCATTCCGGCGCCAGCATGTCTCGGCAACGTTAACGGTTCGGAGCAAAACTAGGCCGCGGCTTGTTTGTTAAGGTGCGAACCAGGTGGGAACCACCAATTATCAGCACCGCCAGCGCCTTGATTATTTTCGTGATGCATGAGGATAAACCAATGTCAGGCCCCTTAGATTCCTTGTTCTCTGGCGTTGTTAGCGGCGGCGCACGGCCGAACCGGGACGACGCCCGTACCACGCTCAGTCTCGACGACTGCTTAGCAGCACTGAAAGACAAGGCCCAGCGCATGTCGAAGCCATGCCCGTTTAAGGTTGGCGAACTTGTCACCGCGCGCCGTGATGCCGACGTTAAAGGCGCCGGGCATCCCCATATCGTTGTTGAAGTTTTGTCCGAACCCGTAACCGACCCAACGGCTGAATCGGGATCCAATCAATTTTTGCGCAAATACAATATGCGCGTCGCCCACTTCTACGGCAACGACATGACGGTCCACGCCGTCGATTGCTCGTGTTTCGAGACCTGGACTCCAACCCATGCCGAAGCTTGGACCTCCAAACAAACCGCACACGAAAAGAAGAGTGGCGACGCGCGCCAAGTCTCGGTTGAAACGCCGTTGAACGACATCGTCCGGCTGCTGCGCGGTGAAGGCCGGAAATTGGTCGAGGCCAAGATCACTTGGAAGAAGGGTGATCTCGTGGAAATCCTCGGCTTCGAAGCGTCCAACGCCGCCAAGCCGATGCTTTTTGAAGGCAAATCCATTGGCGCGGTCGAAGTGGTCGACAAGAGCGACGATACCACCAAAGTCACCTATTTTGACGATGACGGCGACCGCCGTTCGCAGTGGTTCAAACCTGTCGACTTAAAGCCATTCACAGCGGTCGAGCCGGTCGAAAGCTAACCGCAACCAGAAACTTTATCCGCGGTTTGGCTGGCGGGTTTGGCTCTCGCCAGCTATTTTATTTCGCCAATTCAATAATTCGTTCCATTCTGCGAACGCGATTGTGCTTTTTCGCGACTGCAGGCGGCATCGAGTGATCGGCTTCTATGACGTTGGTGGTGGTCGTGCAAAGCCAAGACAAGCGCCAGCTGGAATGCAATTGAGATCAGCACCAGCGCCAATGGCCACGTCTCGCCGAAACTTAGAAGCCAAGCCGCAACTGCAATGGCGATTACAATAATCCATTCCACCGTAAAAAGTGAACTCTGATCGTTGCTCATGAGTTGAGTTTCCTTGAAATTATGCGCTGCGAAAGGCGCGGCCGCCTCGCAATTTCATCCGCCGGATCGCAATGCCTGCAGGTTTGATGAGTCCGCGGCAGCCGTCGGGCGTTGCTTAATTCGAGTGTGTTCCGGCACGGCGATCCGTATATGAAAATACTGGCACGAGACCGCGAAGCGCGCCTCCCTCAGTTGGAGGAGGAGTGGCATTTTATTTTAAACTATTTCAGCAAAATGCGCCCTACTCGGCTCTAGACTACCGGTGAGTAGCCGATTTGGCTGGCACGACGTGCCTGGCGAAACAGCCTGCTTGACGACTGCTGCCCAACCCGGCATCACCGGTCAGGGATTAATGGGGAACGATCCGCCGGGCATGGCTGAAACCAATGTGTCTTTCTTCCGGGACCTGCAGTTCCGGATCGAATATTTTGTGTTGCGCGCTATCATCGGCTGCGTGCGTGCCATCCCGCTTGACCGTTCGACCGAACTCTCTGCCAAAATATGGGGCCAGTTGGCGCCGGTCCTAAGCCCAAAACGCAACGTGCGCGCCCTTGACAATCTCCGTATCGCATTCCCCGACAAGCCCGAAGTGGAACGCCGGGCGATCTGCAAAGCTCACTGGCAAAACCTCGGCCGCATCATGGCCGAGACGATGCAGATTGACCGGCTCATCGCCGACCCAGCACGGGTCAAAATCGCTTCCGGCAAAGTTTTCGCGCGTTACAAAGACAAGCTCGGCCCCGCCATTGGCGTGTCATTGCATATGGGCAATTGGGAAGTCGCGATCTGGCCGTTCGTCGTCGCCAACACCAACCCGGCGGCCGTCTACCGGTCGGTCAGCAACCCCTATGTCGATCACTATTTGCGCTATCAGCGCCGCGACCTTTATCCTGGCGGTCTGTTCGGGCGCGGGAAAGTCGAAGGCGACCACGGCGACGACCAGAAGACGGCGCGCATCCTGACCGACTTCGTCCGTAAGGGCGGACGGCTTGGTCTGGTTTGCGATCTCTACGACCGCACCGGCATTCCGGTGCCGTTCTTCGGCCAAGACGCGCGCACGCAGGCAATCGGCGCCATGATCGCGCGCCGCGTTGGCTCCAGGATTTGGATGTCGCGGTGCCGCCGCATCGGCACCTCGAGCCACTTCGAAATCGACATCAAAGAATTGCGCGTGCCACGTAGCGCCAATATCGGCGATGACGTGCGCTGGATCATGACTGAAATGCAGGCCCAATTCGAAGTTTGGGTGCGCGAATACCCCGAGCAATGGATGTGGAGCAACCGGCGCTGGAGCTAGCAAGCACTCGCGCGCTTAATCTGGAGAGTTGCAAATGACGTTTGCCCAAGCGATGGACATTCTGGCGTTGATCACGGCAGTCCTTGCTGCAATCCTATGGTGGTACGCCAGCCGGCACACATTGCGGCGCGTTTCCAAAACCGAAGTTCTGGATGCTGCCGATTTCAATCGGATTATTGTTCTGTTCAATCGCAATCAGACACTCAACGCTCGCGCAGCATTGATGACGGCGCTCTCAACACTCCTGATGTCAGCCAGGTTCGCGATCAACTTGTTGCCAGGTCTCAGCTCCTGATCCGGACCGCGGCGTCAGTAAAACATCAAGATGAACATTAATACTGTCGCCATTCCCGCGCGAAAGAAGTTGCGTTCATTGCTGACCAGCCAATGCACAAAGCGGCGCGGCAGGTCGGCCCAAGCCAGACGGCCGGCGAACGACAACGTGACGCCGAGCAGCAAGCCAATCAACAGCGAAGGATAGTCAATCGACAGCCCACGCCCGTCGTGAAAGGCCACGTTCGGATACTGCGATCCTGGACCACTGCCAACCACAGCCATCAACGCAGCGATCAACAATCCAGCGGCCAGTAGGGAAAAAAATCCAAGGGTCGGGCGCATTGCGGGACTCCGCTGCTTCTGCAATGCTTACACTTAGCGCGGCTCCGTTAGCGATCAGTTAACTCGCTAAGCAGCGGATGGTGCCGGAACCTTAATCACTAAAAATATTTATTGAGTTCGTAATTGACAGGCCGCAGTTCGAAGCGCACCATCTGCGTATTCTTTGGAAGGAGGTCTACGATAATGACTCCACCGGGTACGCGTCAGCTGCGCTGAGCAGCACTGGCACATAGCTTCCGAAGTGAACGCCGATAGATGCACAATTATGCGTCGCGCGGTGTTTATGTGAGAAACTAAGCCACCGCTGTTTATTGCAGCACAATCGCACAATTTGAACTTACACGCGACGATCGGCAGATCGCGCTTTGGGAACTCAACTCTATCGACCCAGACCACACGCAGGAACGGCTTCCATCGAAGCTGAAGCGTGACAGGTGGTTCAACCGGAGTATCGAACCTCAAAGTCTTTGCAGGTCTAGCGATCAAGCCGGAGCAGTTCCGGCAGTTAGGAGATTGACGCGCAGCCCCCCGTGAGGCTCAAACCCAATAACGGCGACCGGGACTTCGTCCCAATATGCCAGTTTCAGTGGTTGGCTCACATTCATAGGCCTTCGCGCGAAGATCAAAAGACCCGGTGGGGTTACTCTCACCGGGTTTTACTTTGTGTGGGCCAAACCGGAGCCTGCATAGCGGGAAAACAATTTAGCCGAAGAACCTCGTTTAATGAATCAAGCACTGCCCATACTCGTGTTCACAGCTGCCATCGGCAGCGGCATCATTGGCGGCGTGTTCTTCGCGTTTTCAACCTTCGTGATGGCCGCGCTCGGCCGGTTACCTGCCGCACATGGCACGGCTGCGATGAATGCGATCAATGTCACAGTCATCAATCCATTTTTCATGACAGCATTTCTCGGAACCGCCCTGCTTTGTCTCCTGATTGCAGGCGGCTCTCTCGTTTGGCCGGATGCCATAAACGGCAAATTGATCCTGGCTGCCAGCCTGGTCTATTTGATTGGCAGTTTCGGGGTCACGATGGTTTGCAATGTGCCGCTCAATGACCAACTGGCCCAGGTGCGATCCGGCGCCGAAACCGCGATGTGGGCGCGTTATCTGGAAAACTGGACGTACTGGAACCATGTCCGCACTGTCGCCTCGATTGCCTCGGCTGTCCTGTTCACTGCTGCGTTATGGGTGATTTGAGCGTGATCGAGCGGCGGCTTTTGCCCCAGCCCCGCCATGACTAGCCGTTATACTCCCTGATCCAAAACCGCCCTGGTCCCGACCGTGCCCTATTCCAATTCGATTTCGTTTCGCAACCGCCACATCGGCATTGCAATTTTTTCTTGTTGCGCCGTGATTTTTGCGGCCCCGATTGACGTTGCCTCTGCGGGACAGACTTATGCATGGCAAGCGACCGAAGCTGCTGTTGCTCGACCACAAACTTCGACGCTCGCTGACCGCATTGCGCCACCCGCTGGCTTCGAACGCAGCCCGGCGTCCGATGGCAGTTGGGCAGCGTGGCTGCGCGGTTTGCCTCTCAAAGCCGAAGGCACCCCAGTCCTCACCTACACAGGCGCGCAGAAATGGCGCCAAGACGTGCATGTGGCGGTCATCGATATCGATACCGGCAAACGCGATCTGCAGCAGTGCGCCGACGCGGTCATGCGGCTCCGCGCGGAGTGGCTCTATGCAAGCGGCCGCAATTCCGAAATTGCGTTCAATGATACTGACGGCAAGCGCCGTAAATTCTCGGCCAACGCCAAACGGGACTATCCGTCTTTTCGCAAGTACATGGATCTGGTGTTCGCCTACGCCGGCACCTGGTCTCTCGACCGCGAATTAAAACCGGTGGCTTTGAACACCCTCACCATCGGCGACGTCTTCATCAAAGGCGGCTTTCCGGGCCATGCGGTCCTGGTCGCGGATCAGGCGGAAAATCCTAAGACGGGCGAGGTGCGATTCTTGCTCATCCAAAGCTATATGCCAGCCCAGGACATGCACATCCTCAAAAATCCCGGCAACGCCGACGGCTCGCCCTGGTACGCGATACCGGCTGGCGGCAAGCTCATCACACCCGAGTGGACCTTCGACGTGACGCAGTTGAAGCGCTGGCCTTGAACCATAAATTCTTGGTTCCCGGAAGCCGCGCCGCGCGAATTTCGGAGATAATGGGATCGACACAGTCGCGGCTATCCGGGAACCGCGACTCGCGTAACGGCAAAGTCAGAAACACTAATGCGCTTCATCCCAATTGGCTGCGGCTTTGGCATCGACGTGCAGCGGCACCGAGAGTTTGACGGCCGGTTCGGCTGAGCCTTCCATGACCGCCCGCACAACTTTAATCAACCGCTCAGCATCGGCCTGCTTGACCTCAAAAATCAGTTCGTCATGAACTTGCAGCAACATGCGCGCATCGCTCAGTTTGGCTTCGGCAAGCGCACCCTGCATACGGATCATGGCGCGCCGGATGACGTCAGCGGCCGTGCCTTGTATCGGCGCGTTAATGGCCGCGCGTTCCAAGAACCCGCGCATTGACGGATTGCGGGTGTTGATTTCCGGATAGTGAATGCGGCGGCCGAACACCGTTTCGACGTAGCCCTTATCGTGTACCGCCTTCTTAGTCTCATCCATGTAGGTGCGGATGCCGGGGAAACGGCGGAAATAGGTCTTTATGTACTCGCCGGCTTCCTCGCGAGATATGCTGAGTTGGTTGGCTAGACCAAATGCTGAAATCCCATAGATGATGCCGAAGTTGATCGCCTTGGCGCGGCGACGCACGTCGCTGGTCATGTCCGACAACGGCACGCCGAACATTTCGGACGCGGTCATGGCGTGAATATCAAGCCCATCGGCGAATGCGCGCTTCAATTGCGGAATGTCAGCAATGTGGGCCAGCACGCGAAGTTCGATCTGACTGTAGTCAGCGGAGACCAGCGTGTGCCCACTTTCGGCAATGAATGCCGTGCGGATTTCGCGGCCTTCTTTGGTACGAACCGGAATGTTCTGCAAATTTGGATCGGATGACGCGAGGCGGCCCGTCGTCGTTGAAGCCAACGCATAACTGGTGTGAATGCGCGCTTTCGCATCGATGAAGGCTGGTAACGCGTCCGTATAGGTCGAGCGCAGTTTGGTGAGCTGCCGCCATTCGAGCATGGTGTTGATCAACAACCGCGCGTCATCGGGCAACTCTTCATTGGCGGCGAGATCATCGAGCAACCCAGCGCGCGTTTCCCATTGGCCAGTTTTGGTTTTCTTGCCACCGGGCAGTTTCAAGCTATCAAACAGGAATTCGCCAAGTTGCTTCGGCGAGGCAAGATTGAACTTATGTCCCGCAAGCTCGTAGACCTTCTCCTCAAGCATGGCCGCGCGCTGCGCAAATGTGCCCGACAGCCGGGACAGAATTCCGCGGTCGACTTTGATGCCCGCGTGCTCCATGTCGACAATGACTGGAATGAGCGGCCGTTCGAGCGTCTCATAAACGGCCGTGAGTTTTTCGGCGGCCAACCGCGGCTTCAGCTTCAACCACAACCGCAACGTGATGTCGGCGTCTTCAGCAGCGTAAGCCGTCGCCTTGTCGAGTGGTACGCCTGCGAACGACTTCTCTGATTTCTTCGCTCCCGGCGCGTGCTCGATAACCTGATCATACGAAATGCACGTATGTTTTAGGTGCCGAAGCGACAGATCATCCAGACCGTGAGAGCCGCGCCCACCGTCAAGCACATACGACAACAACATCGTGTCATCGAGGGGCTGAATGGCGATGCCGTGCTGGCGCAGCACGAGAGCATCGTATTTCAGATTTTGTCCGATCTTGAGCACGCTCTGGTCTTCTAGCAATGGCTTCAGAACGTCGAGGGCCTCGCGAACGCTGATTTGGTTTTCGACTTTGCCGCCGCCGCCGAACAGATCAATGCTGCCTGAGGTATGAGTGAGCGGCACGTAGCAGGCCTTGCCTGGCGCTGTTGCCAGTGAGAATCCAACTAGATTTGCAACCGTGGCGTCGAGATTATCAGTCTCGGTATCGAAGGCAAAACGGCCAGAGCTGCGGGCGTCCGAAATCCACGATTTCAGCCGCGCGAGGTCTTGCACGGTCTCATATTTTGAACGGTCCACTGCAACATCTGCGAGCCGGCTCGCGACTTCGGCCGCACCTGCCGCTGGCGAACCAGAATCAGCGTCACGGTTCGGGCTTGCGGCTGATGAACTGGACGGAGCAGACAGGGACGAAGGCGACGCCACTGATTTAGCGCTCGAAGAGGCCGCTTCCGGCATGTCTGACAAATCAACTCCCATCGCCGTTGCAATGCGTTTTGTCAGTGTCGTGAATTCCATTAACCGCAAAAAGCTGATGACAACGGCAGGATGTGGATCCTGCACGCCAAAGGCTTGGACCGGTGGCACGCCCGGCACATCGTGCTTCAACCGCACGAGATCGCGCGAGATTCGTGCTTGCTCCGCAAACTCGATCAGCTTCTCGCGGCGTTTAGGTTGTTTGATTTCACCGGCGCGGGCTAAAAGCGCGTCAAGGTCGCCGTATTCAATAATCAACTCGGCCGCTGTCTTGATCCCGATGCCCGGCACACCTGGCACGTTATCAACGCTATCGCCCGCCAGGGACTGCACATCGACGACTTTTTCTGGCGGGACACCAAATTTTTCAATCACCTCATCGCGGCCGATACGCTTGGTCTTCATGCCGTCGAACATCGTCACGCCAGGACGGACGAGTTGCATCAGGTCTTTGTCGGATGAAACAATGGTAACGTCGCCGCCATCGCGGACAACGTGATCGGCGTAGGTGGCGATCAGATCGTCGGCCTCATAGCCGTCAAGTTCGATCGAGGCGACGTTGAAGGCTTTGACCGCGTCGCGGATTAGAGGGAACTGCGGGATCAATTCTTCGGGCGGCGGTGGGCGATTGGCCTTGTACTTGTCATAAATTTTATTGCGGAACGTCTCGCGGCCAGCGTCGAAGATAACCGCGAGATGGGTCGGCGCTTCTGAGGCTTTGGTTTCCCGCAACAGCTTCCACAACATGTTGCAGAAACCGCTGACAGCGCCAATCGGGAGACCATCTGAGGGCCGGGTCAACGGCGGCAAAGCGTGAAACGCGCGAAAGATGTAACCCGAGCCATCGATCAGATAGACATGGCTGCCTTTGATGATCGGGACCGCTTCGCATTGAGGCAACGTCGAACCGCGGTTCGATTTTTCAGGATCTGGAGTGTTTGATGTGGTCATGCCGCGAGACTATACGGTCTCGCGGCATGGGTCAGCCAGGGTCGGACAGTTGTCCCAGGCTCGAACAGAAGGCTCGTTCGTTGGCCCGGCGTTGCCTAACCCCGCGGTCAGGCAAAACGTCGAGGTCTTACGAATGCCAATTATGCTGCAGCTTCTACGCGCTCATCAGCTGACACGAGCAGCTTCAGAAGCGATTCAAGCTCCTGGCGCTGCTTCGGTGCCAGTTCTTTGACCAGCCCCTGGTCGACGCTGGCCGCTGCAGGACGGGCCTTTTCAAGCATAGTTGTGCCCTGTCCGGTCAGCCGGACGGCGTACTTGCGCGCATCACGCTGCGTGCGATGCCTGGCTAAAAGGCCTCGCGAAACGAGCCGGTGGACAATTTCAGCCAATGTCGAACGGTCGATGCCCGATTTATCACAAATGTCGGTTTGGCTCGGATTATCAGTTGCGCCCACAATCGACATAACAATAAACTGGCGAGCCGTAAGGTCTTGACCCGACATTGCTTTTGTAAAAAGATCTTCGGCGCGCTGACCAGCACGGTGCAGCAAATGCACCAAACTTTGCGTGGCCGGCAATGGTCGCTGCTTTTTCATTTCAATAGTCTCCTGGTTGGTCCTGTCCTGTTTGAATTCAGTTACCGTTTTGCGGGCGGGCGGCTTACAGTGAGCCGTTGGACCAAGGAATTACAGGGCGCGGAGAAATGATGCTTGACCTACGGTGTAGAAGTCTTGACCGGAAACACAGTGCAGATTATATTTTCTAGATAAACACTTGTTCAATTGCAAGATTAATGGTCGCAGCGCCATCAATTTTTATTGAGCTTTTACAGTTGCGAATGCCCCGCGCTGCGGTACAGATGCACCGTCGTTTTTTAATCAGCCTTGGGTTGCTGACAGCGGAGCCGCCGCCGATGACCCCTGAAATCGCAACCATCAAAGCCGGAATATTCCAGGACTTTGCGCCATATTTGTCGCGTCGTGGGGTGAGTTTTAGCGCGCTGCTGGCCGAGGCCGGATTAGAAGCCGTGGACATTGCCGATCCGGCCGCAACGCTTCCTCTGGAAAAAGTTCTGGCTCTGCTAGAGCGCGCTGCCGAAAAGACAAACGACCCGTGCCTCGGCTTACATTGGGCGGAAGCATACCCAGTTGGCGCGACTGGCGTGTTCGGCTATGTGCTGGTGAATTCAAAGTCAGTTCGCGAAGCCATGCAGTCAGCAGCTCGCTACCTCGGCTTGTTTCTTCACCCTGCCGATATCTCGTTCATCATCGAAGATGATATGGCGCGGCTGTCTTGGCGGCTGCCCGCGACGATCAAGAGTTCAAACGTACAATACACGCTATTTTCGGTTGCCGCGACGATGCTCCGCTTGAGGGCCGTTGCTGGCCCGGCATGGCAACCTTTCGCCACCGATTTTGTTTTTCGCCAACTGGAGTGCGAAGACGAACTTCGCCGCGTGTTGGGCCCACGGGTTAATTTCAACATGCCCGCCAACGCCATCGTCGTTGATAAAGCGACGCTTGAAAGCCAGTCCGGTCACGCCGATACGCGGCTTTACGATCTGGTGCGCGAGCTCGGCGATCGCATGTTATCTGAGCAATCCGAGGCCTCAGACATCGTCTCGCAGACCCGCACGGCCATCGTCGATCTTCTGCGATCCGAGACCGTTTCGCTTGACGCGGTCGCCGCCGCCGTTGAAATGCCGGCGCGCACATTGCAGTCACGCCTCACCCAGGCTGGCACCAGTTTTGAAACAGTGTTCCAGGACACGCGCAAGCAAATGGCGATTGGTTATTTGCGCGACACCGACATGACCTTGACCGATATCGCCTTCTTGCTCGGCTTTTCGGAACAGTCGGCGTTTACTCGCGCTGCCCAACGCTGGTTCGATATGCCGCCAAGCGCCTACCGGCAGCAAGAACGAAAAGACAAGGGCCGCGCGCGGGCCTGAGAGTTACAGGCACCTCAGCATTTGCGGACCGGCGCCGGATCGGCTATCAGAATGCGCTTGCGGGCGAACTTCATCCCGCGACGGCCACATGCACCCGTAGCTCAGCTGGATAGAGCGTTGGATTCCGAATCCAAAGGCCGCAGGTTCGAATCCTGCCGGGTGCGCCATAATTTGTCTCACGCGCTTAACACGCTCCGACGGGGCGGGCTCTCGCCCGGCGGCGCAGTCGCGCCGCTTGGTGCGCCGCTCATTCACCCGCGTGGCGCTGGTCGAAGCTATACGTCCGACACGCGCCAGGTTTTTCATCGCTCTTGCAAGCGCTCGGGCGCTCACACCATCGCGAAATACGACATCGCCATAAGCACGCCGATGATCGCAA
The DNA here is from genome assembly GCA_031380225.1 of Hyphomicrobium sp. Classification (GTDB taxonomy): domain Bacteria; phylum Pseudomonadota; class Alphaproteobacteria; order Rhizobiales; family Hyphomicrobiaceae; genus JANNFX01. The sequence goes on along the minus strand of JANNFX010000182.1, from coordinate 3,522 downwards.
ACTGCGTCACCACGCGAACGCGCATGAACCGCTGGGTGTCATTGTCGCTCGTGCCAGAGAAGTGTGTCCACATCCGCAGCAACAGCCAAGCGGTGAGCGCGCCGGCGCCAACAATCGCCGCGTAAGGCGCGAACTCGCGGAGGATGCCCGACTGACCCTCCGAAAACGCGGTTGATAGCTTTTCGACCAACCGGTCGTAACCGGCATAGAGCGCAACCGCCAGGAACGCAGCAATGATGCCCGCCAAACCGTATTCCAGAACGTAGCGGACGTTGTGGCCGGTTACGCCACCGCGCGCGTCATCCTCTGAGATGACAATGTGATTATCCTTATCAACGTACGTCGTCATGACGAAGGCTCCTTATGCTGGCCCCCCGGTCAGTCGCAATTTGCCGGGCATCCGTCTCCGCGGACTCGCGGGGGAAAATGCCGTATGATTGATCCTACTCCTTTCCCCGGCACCCGGATCAGTGATCGTGTTCACATTTTCGCGACGGTGTAATGGGTGGCTGGGCATCGGCGGCGGACCTGGGCGAGTACTAACACCAAGTCTCAAACGGTCTTGCTCGCGTCGGCTGACAAGTGAATTGCAGGCGTCCTGTTAATGTGGCCCAAGGCCGCAAGTGGACCCGGTGCTGAAGTCACGACAGCGCGCACGCCTGATATTCTGAAGATGACGGGACCCAACACTTGTTCTAGAGTTAATTAGCACCTTGGTTGGGTGGAGGATGCCATGGCGGGCAAGATCTTCGTCAACTACCGACGAGACGACAGCGCCTCCCAGGCTCTGAACGTCGCTCAATATCTCGAGTCAACGTTCGGCAAGAATAGCGTCTTCATCGATGTCGATCGTTTGCGCGCTGGCGAAAACTTTCCGGCCGTTCTCGAAGATACACTATCTCGATGCGCCGTGATGCTGACAATCATCGGCCCTCAGTGGCTGAAGTTGGACAACCACCAAACCAATACGCGCCGGATTGATAATCCCGAGGACTGGGTTCGCCTCGAAATCGAGCGCGCTCTTGCGCGTAAGGTTCCCGTCATCCCTGTGCTTATCGGCGGCGCTCAACTGCCCAAGAAAAGTGAACTACCCGCTTCGCTTCAGGCACTCACCGAGCACCAGGTGGCTACGATCAGCACCAATGGCTTTCGCCACGAAATGGCTGGACTTGCGAACGACCTCCGCACTCTGCTGAGAATTGGCAACAGACGGATGTCTATTGCTGCTGCCGTTCTAACTTGCAGCGCTGCTTCGATGGCTGGGCTATTTTACTCAGGGGCGTTCGACGGCAAGCCGGTCTCGCTTGCAACCGAGAAGTGTGAACGCTACTGGGACAAGATCAAGGATCGTGATGCGACCGATGTTCTGGAAGCATTCATCAAAGAGTGCGGAGAAACGTTCCATGGCACAGTCGCCACATCAAAACTGAAGCAAGTTCGCGAGGCTGAGATACGCAGGCAGGTACAAGAGGCGTTCGACGCAAAGGAAGCCGACCGCAAAGCGGCTCAGCAGGCCGAGGACGAGCGCAAGCAGTCTGCAATAGCGGCCGAAGAAAAACAAAAGACCGAGCTGGCGGCACGCGCCGCAGAGGCTGAACGCAAAGCAGCGGAAGTGGCTAAGGCAAGAGAAGCGGCAATCGCTGAGGAGAAGCAGAAGGCGGAGCAAGTGGCCCGAGCGGCAGAAGCAGAACGCAAGGCAGAGGAAGAAGCTAAGGCGAGAGAAGCCGCAATTGCTGAGGAAAAGCAAAAGGCAGAGCAAGAAGCGCGAGCGGCTAGCACTGTTCCGAATGATCCAAAGTGGGAGCAGAATGGGCAGGAACTTGACCAAAAAATGCAAACCGAAACACAAAAGATTGAGGCTGCAAAGGCTGCGGCTGGTGCTGACCTCAAGACAAAAATGGATTTAATAGATGAGGAGTATTTAAGACTCAGGGAGCTGGAGGCGAAAGCCGGAGACGCTCAACGCAAGGTCGACGACGAGGCGCAGGCAAGGGCCGCAGCCGCCGAGGCTAAACGAAAGGCTGACGAGGGCTCCCGCGCCGCCGAAAATCAAGGGCCTACCAATGGGCAGGGCGATACTCTAGACGAAATTTTGAAAAGTATGGCAGAGCAAAACCGAATGACAGAACAGAACCGCAAGCAGCAGAGAGAGATGCAGAGAAAGCTGATTGAGCAGCAGAACAAGCAACAGAAAAGTCCCACGATCTATTGAACAATCGGTTGAGATAGGTCGGTCCAACACACCAGGATGAGTTGTGTGTCGAAAATATTCATCAATTACCGGCGTGGAGATTCGATCGCGACAGCCGGACGACTGCATGACCGCTTGGCAGCAGCCTTCGGCAAGAATAACCTTTTCCTCGACGTCGATCATATTCCCGCCGGCGTCGATTTTGTAACACATCTCAACTCCAAAGTTACTAGTTGCGATGTATTTCTGGCGTTGATCGGACAAAACTGGCTCAACGCTCGCGACGAGAATGGGCAGCAACGACTTTTCGATCCGAACGATTTCGTCCGAATTGAAATCGCAGCTGCTCTATCACGAAATGTCCCCGTGATACCGGTGCTGATCGATGGCGCCGCGATCCCCGGCGAAGGTGAGCTACCCGATGACATCAAACAACTTACCCGGCGCAACGCGGTCGAAATACGCAACAGTCAGTTCGGCAGCGATGCTGACCGGCTCGTCGAAAAACTTCAGGCAATCATCAAGCCAGATCTAACTTCTAGAATCAGAAAGCCATTTCTTCTAGCGGCAGCTACTCTGCTATTAGTCTTGACGGTTTGGATCGTCCAAGATCGAATCCTCACGCCAACGTCGAATGCAGAACTGAGTAGCTCCGTCATTGCCGCACCGACCCCGTCAACGGCTCCTTCTGTAACTAAATTGAAGATTCCAACCGTTATGGAATATTGCGATCAGATCAAGAAGGTTATTGCTTCAACCGATACAAAATTCGAAGCTGTGCTAGGCCGGAAATTTGGTGACAACCGGATCGCGCGAGTGCCTCTCACAAGTTGGGAAAACTGCCTCGTTTACATGGATGGCCGCTTCACAGACAGCAGACGGTACAATTGCAATTTTCCAGGCTTCGCAGACGTCACAAGCACCGAAAAAGCTGCTGATGACGTTGTCACCGAACTCAAGGAAATATGCCTGACCGATGCCTGGTCCGTTACACACAAGCTTGACGCTGATGGCCAAAGGCAGAGCAGACTCGTCGGGGAGAACTCCAATGCAACCGTTACGCTCCGTCCGTCCCGCGACCCGGCCGCTCTCACGTGGAGGTTGGAAATCAACGTCGAGTAAGCAGCTGGGTGTTTCGTCAAAATTAATCGCGCGCGGTGTTGGTATTTCGCTGTTTCTGGTATCGACATTTGTATGGTCTGCATTCGCACAATCGCCAGAGCGACCCAAGAACGACGATTACTGCCGAGGCCTCATCGAGGCGACCCAAAATACGCGGAATGACTTCGCTGACCTCTTGGGTGAAGCAATTGGCGAGGGTATGTGGCAAC
>JANNFX010000179.1:0-24810 GCA_031380225.1 Hyphomicrobium sp. | reverse complement strand
CCGGAGCGATGCGCCTCGGCAATGATCGCCTGTCCAAGCGTTGCCGGATGCGATCGCTGCACTGTGGCTCACGCGGCTTTCGACGCAGATTTGAATATAGGCCGGCGGACCTGTTGTTCCGGCCCTTTGCCCTGATCGAGGTCCATGAGGCGGACCCAGTCGGACAATTCGGCCGACATGGCCGAGTGCACTTTGTTGACAAATGCGTTGACGCCAACCTCGTCGCCGGCGGCGGCGCTTTTGCGCGCGGACTCAAGATCCTGTTTGCTCAAGTACTCAAAGTTTTCCCGGGCGTGGGTATAGCGGGCGGCATTGCGCTGACTGTTTTGCAACGTCGTATAGAGGAACGAAGCGCCATAGATGATGGCAGCACCGGTGCCATACAAAAGCCATTTGGTGTCGGCGTATTCCATGGACACGCCCTGCAATGTCGACATAACGTGATAAATCCACACGGGGACGAAGGCTGGCAACGGACCTTGTTCACCCCAGGCCGATAGCACTTCGCCAAAGAGGAAAAGCAACCAAGCAACGACTAGCGCACCGCACGGCCAAAGCATCCCTTGGGCCAAAGCTGCGATGCGCACATTCTCGCTGGAACGCTTTGTGAAATAAGCCTTCTGAACGTCGAGTTGATAGCGGCGGAAGTATTCAAGTTTTAATGGCAGGGCTGCGATCTCGCCGGGATTAACGGTCGCGGGTGCGTTCATCACGGTGTCGAAATGTTTGCGGCGCAAAAACTCGGCGGCACCGCGAGATATACTCCAGGTCTCATAGAGTTTCCGGGCGCTGAGCCACCACGCCAGCGTGAGTGACGCTAGCAGACACAAGTAGAGGAGTGATGTCGCAATGCCGCGCGCGATCGAGCTATTCTGTTCATAGATAAGTATAGGTGGCGCCAAAAGCGGCACAGCTGCTGTCAAAAGGCAGGCGAGCAGAAGCAGCAAAATGATGTTTTTTGAAGTATCGTAGCTCTTGCGAGCCTTGGCAGCCGCGCTGCCGTAGTCCTTTTTTTGCGTGTAGCCGTTGCGCACCGCTTCGCTTTCCAAAATACGGCGTAACGGTCCAGCTTGGGCGGGCAGATTATTGATCTGGTCTTCAAGCGGCGGCAGAGAAATAGTGCCGGGCGGATTTTCCCCGACCGCAAGATCGGCCCGTTTGAAGGCCGTCGCCACGTCGATGTGATCGGTCATCGGGCGCACTCCTAATGTGTTGGCCTCGCTGGCCCAAAATATCCGTCTTTCCGCCGCCGCCGCCCTGGTTTACTCTGCCTCCAGTGCAATGCTGGGTTTGGGAGTTATTTCGAGGGGTTGTCATGACGAGGATACTATTTCCGTTTTTCGCTGCTGTCATCGCGTTCTTTTCAAATTCGGAGCCAGCCGAGGCCAAAAAGTTGGTGGCGCTGGTGATCGGCATCAACAAATATGACAATCTTCCAGAAAAAAAGCAGCTGTTGACGGCTATCAATGATGCCGACGCAGTCAGAAGCGCACTAACCGAGCTCGAATTTGATGTCGAGCCGGCGTTGCATGATGCGACCTATGCTGAAATTGTTGGTCACTGGTCTCAATTGCTGGAAGCGGTTGGGACCGATGGCATCGCGTTGTTTTATTTCGCAGGCCATGGAATTCAGAGTCAAGGCATGAATTTTCTGGCGCCTCGTAACGCTATCTTGCAAGTGACAGACCCGCAGTCGCCCGGCAATAACATGATAAACTTCCGACGACTCCTGGACGAACTCGGCAAAGTTCAGAAGAAAGCGGAAGACGCGAATGGAGCAGGGATCACTGGGATCTTCATCCTTGATGCTTGCCGCAATGTGTCCGATCTCAATTTCTCCGAAGACAAAAACGAAGGCTTAGCACCGATCCGCGAACTACCTCGCCAGGTCTTCGTGATGTATTCGGCTGGGATCGGCCAGACCGCACTTGATCGTAAACCAGGCGTGCTTCCAGAGAACGCGGTAAACTCGGTCTACACGACAGAACTTCTGCCGCTGTTGCGCAAGCAATTGAATGGCGACGTGCCACTAGCCGAACTTGCACAGGTGCTGCGCTTCAAGGTTTATCAAGAGGCACGAAAGCCGGTGCCCGGCAAGAAGCCCCATCACCAGACGCCCGCCTACTACGATCAGTTGATTACCCGGCAGACGATCCTGGGCAAAGCGACCGATCCAGTCCGCGTGGCAGTTGCAGGTGTGGGCGACATCGTTTCTGCAGATGAGACGCGGAGTATGGGGGATGGCGATATTCTCAAAGAGTGCCTGAATTGCCCGGAAATGGTCAGACTGCCAGCCCGAGATTTCGCCATGGGTGAAGCTGGGTCAGATGGCGGTCAAATCAAAGTTACGATCAAGGAGCCTTTCTTTATCGGACGTTTTGAAGTCACCAAAGGTGAATGGAACGCCTGTGTGAAGGATACCTTGGACCGCAAACTGACGAATGCCGGCTGTACCGTCAGGCGCGATGTTAGCGATGACAAAGGCCGCGACCGTCAACCGGTAAGCGATGTGACTTGGCAGGAAGCGATGCGCTACACCGATTGGCTGAGTGGCACGATCGATCGCACGAACGCCAGCGCCTCAGCCACAAAACGCTATCGCCTACCAACTGAAGCCGAATGGGAATATTCTGCCCGTGGCGTACCCACTGAAAAACAAACGGCATATTCGTTTGGCGATAATCCGGCTCAACTTTGCGATTATGCCAACGGCGCCGGCCCCAATATCAAGTCATTGTTCTGGGTCAATTGGAAATGCGAGCGGGTTGTCGGCAATGGCCTGGAGTCTGCTGATGACGGCACTGGCCGCGAAGCTGCACAGACCGGCAGCTACAAACCCAACACTTGGGGATTGTTCGACGTGCATGGCAACGTCGCCGAATGGGTGAGTGACTGCTGGCAACCGGTTTTAGGAAAACAAGTCTCAGCTCAGGAAAGCACGGCGTGTTCCCGGCGCGTCGTCCGAGGAGGGTCATGGCGCAGTGATCCGAGCGCCTTGCGTTCCGCTGCTCGCAATGCGGTGCCACCGTCCGTCGCGCGGCCAACGATTGGGTTTCGAGTGGTTCGCGAAATCGAGAAGTGACGCGATTGCCGCGCTGCTCCTTCATCCGGCAAGCTCGCTTGGCTGCTGATCTGACCCGGGGCATCCCGCCGTTCGAGCCACGCATTCCAGCCGAACCGGGTGTCGTCCAAGTAGGCGGTAACTTTGACTGCGGGACTGGATCAAAGTGCTGTTAATGCCTGCTGTGATGTTTCAATAAGAATTCGAACACCGACAATGCAGGTCAAAAAGCCAATCACGATTTGGAGCGTCCGGTTCGCGAAGGTCAACGAACGGGCCGTGAGTGTAATGGGAGCCGCGATGATTGCTGACAGCAGCGCCATTCCAGCCGTTGTTCCAAGTCCAAATGTCAGAATGTAGGCGACGCCCCACCAGGGCGATTCAAGTGTCGCAGCCGTCAAGACAACAAGCGCTGCCGACCCCGCCATACCATGAACTAGACCAACGACCAGCGTGCGCCAAGGCAGGTGCTCGAGGTGAATATGTGCATGGGCACTTTGCGGATGGGGTGCCGTACCGGCCTCATGGCAGTGGGCGTCGAAGTGTAGGCCGCCATCGCCGTGACGATGGCTATGAAGATGGGTCCGGTCCGTCCAGACGCGATAGAGCACGTGCAATCCGAGTCCAATCAGCATAACTCCGACGACGAACTCCAGCCGCGCTGCGATGTTGTCTGGCATCGATGTGCGCAATACCAGGCATGTGCCGCCGACGAGCAGCAAGGTCAGCGTATGCCCAACGCCCCAGAAGAGACCATGCACTGAGATGGCGCGAATGCCACTTTTGCGGCTTGCTATGCTGCTGACCGCCGCCACATGGTCGGCCTCCGTTGCGTGCTGCATGCCGAACACAAAACCGAGGCTTTAAAGTTGAGATCAGCATCGCCGCTTACCCTATAAACTAACGAGCGTAAGCTGCCGGTCAAGCCAACCATACCACTCGTCCATGCCGGCACCGGTTTTCGCAGATACCTGGATGATCTCAACCGCGGAGTTCACTTGGCGTGCGTACGTCATCGCCTTGACGACGTCGAAATCCAGATGCGGCAGCAGATCTATTTTGTTCAGCAGAAGAAGGCTCGCTGCGCGGAACATGTGCGGATACTTGATCGGCTTATCTTCGCCTTCGGTGACCGAAAAAATCGCGACTTTGGCTTTTTCACCGAGATCAAAAAGAGCCGGGCACACGAGATTGCCGACGTTCTCGATCATGACAATCGAGCCGGGCATCGGCTTCAATTCACTAAGAGCCCGCTCGATCATGTCTGCTTCCAGATGGCAGCCGGTGCCCGTGTTGACCTGAATGGCTTGTGCTCCTGCCGCTGCTATGCGCTCGCCGTCGTTTGCAGTTGCCTGATCGCCTTCTATTACCGTGATTGGCAATCGCCCTTTGAGATCACGAATGGTGCGCTCGAGAAGGGATGTCTTGCCAGACCCCGGTGAGCTGACGAGATTGAGCATCAAAACTTCGCGGCCAGAAAGCCAGGCTCGGGCGTATGCCCTCAAGAGCGGCTTCGACCCGTTCCGTCAAACTCGGCTTGATGATGCCGTGGCGGCGACCGCAACAGTGAAGCTAGCGACGCTAGCCAGTTCGGCGACCCAGTCCTTCATCGGCCGGCCAGCGAAGCGGTTCCATTCACCCGTTCCATCCGGCGCCTTGACGACGGTGCCTTCGAACACGAAAATATCGAGTGGTATTTCGCCCGCAATGATCTTGCGCAGCATCTTTTGCACATTTTCGCCGAGTTCTAAGCCGAGCGAGGGATGCCACAAAATGTTGATGCCGAAGTCGGTGACGAGGTCGCAAGCACTCGGCTCTTCGGCGTTGAGAAACGACATTGAATTGCCGGAACATGCCCCGCCCTGGAGCCACAACAGATTGGCCATTCGACTTCTCCCTTAGCTCGCGAAGCCGTTGGTTCGGCGTCTGATAGGTGAGCAAAAGCAAAGGATGTGCCAAAACAGTGATGGTTGTGAAACGTGTTTTAAAACAATATCTTACGCGCCATGATGGCGTTTTGGCGTGGCCCTGCGTTGCTCGCAAATCTGCAAAGTATCTTTACGTGCGCGAAGTGAGTTTACAATTCCTTCTGGCATTGACGCGCACGTCACCCATGCCTATTCCCACATACCGGGCACGCGACTTCGAGCAAGTATCCGTACCAGATCTTGCGGCAGTGACTGCAATAGTGACCGGTGGTCTGTTCTTGCGGGATGCCGAACAGGGTTGCGAATTTTCCGTACATCACCGGCTCTGTAGGATCAAAGGTTTGAGGCGGCTGCACGCGCGAAAACGGAAACGCAATCACACTTGCAGACGGTTTCGCTTCCTCGTCTTTGCCGTCGCCTGTCATGCCGGTCCCTCCTGATTGAGACCATAACGGCGGATTTTGTTGGCGAGACCAACGCGCGACAAACCTAATGCATCTGCCGCTTTGCTTTGATTCCAGCGGTGACGCTTCAAGGTATTCTCGACCAGATGGCGTTCAAGGCTCTCAACTTGATCTTTGAGCGTCTCGCCGGTTGGCGAAAAACCGTTGCGGGCCTCGGCTGGCGGCCTTTGGGTTGCCGCCATCACCGCTGGCGACAGGTGCCGTGTAGTCAGGTACTCACCATCGGACGTCAGCACCACCAAGCGGCGGATTTCGTTTTCAAGTTCGCGGATGTTGCCTGGAAATTCATAGTGCGAGAGCTTTTCGATCAGGCTGGCTGAGAGTCCAAGTATCTTGCGCCCTGTCGCCTCGCTGTGTTTGGCGGCGAAGAATTCCGCCAAGGCTGCAATGTCTTCGACGCGGTTGCGAAGAGGCGGAACTTCGAATTCGAAGCCCTTGAGGCGGTAATAGAGATCGCGCCGGAACTCCCCTTTCGTAACCAGTTGGGCCAATGGGCGGTTGGACGCTGCAATGACGCGCACATTCGATTGCAACGTCTTATCCGCGCCGAGCGGTTTAACCTCGCCTTCTTGTAGGAAACGCAGCAGCGAGACTTGGAACGATGGCGAAACTTCTGAGATTTCATCGAGCAGGACCGTGCCGCCGTCGCCAGCCCGGAACAGCCCAAGGCGGTCGGAGACTGCGTCTGTAAATGCTCCGCGCTTGTGTCCAAAGAGTTCTGATTGCAGCAGTTCATCGTTCATGCCGCCGCAGTTCTGCACCAGCAACGGGCTGGCCTTGCGCTGCGAATTATAATGGATTGCCCGCGCCAACAATTCCTTTCCGGTGCCGGTTTCACCTTGAATAAGGATCGGCAGATCGGTCTTAGCGGCTGTCTTGGCGAGATCGCACAGCGCGGCCATTAGTTCGCTGGCGTAGACCAGTTTTTCGAAGCGCTGGCTTTGCGGTTGAAAGCTGAAGTGGTGGGGCGCAGCGAACGCCGAGTTCTCGTCACTCATCTTGAATTCGCGCGAGATCAGCCGGTGGCGGCGGGCAAGTTCGCGGGATTCAAGGCCGCGCTTCACCACTAGTGCTGCCTGATCGATGTCGAGCGGCTTGCGGAGATACTGAAAAACCGAAGCCTGCGTGATCACTTTGCCGGCATGCGCAGAGCCTTTGGCGAGAACTAGAACCCGGATCACATCGGGATGCGAGATGCGCATCCCTTCCAAAAATCCGCAGCCGTCGAATTCCTTATTTCCTTCTTCAGCGACAGCAAGGTCGATATGGACATCATGTGCAAGCTTCAGTCCGTCGGCCCCGGTTTCAGCCGTCAGTACCCGGTAGCCGTAGCGCTCCGACAAATGTTCGGTTAGCGCCGCCCAGCCGGCGTCCGCATGCGCTACGATCAAGACGGTGCTATCACGATCCATCGGTCAAAAACGAAAGTAAGTTGCCAATTTGCATGCCAACTTAGCAATAAGCAGCTGCGTTTGGAAGCTCATCTGACTGACTGGTGAGTAATTTATTTGCTCCCGCCGACATGGAACATCCTGAACGTGCTTGAAGATGGCCCGAGGACGACCAGCCGACTGTCGCCGATGGCGTTTTCACTGCGTTCAGAGCGATCTGGGCGGATAGCTGGGGGCCACGGCTTGAGCACTTTTTGTGCAACGCCATTCTGGCGTTGATGGACAGTCCAGGAGAGACACTGCTTGGCTTGATGCTGATCAATGCTGGGGATCGGAAACGCGTTCTTGCCAAAGTGCAGAATCCGATGGTGCGACTTTTCTGGGAACTGGAGTTTCCAAAGTATCCTCAGATCTATTCGCCTGAGGTTATGTTAAAAAGTCCCCGCCAGGGCTCGACAAACTGAGAGCAGAGTACTATATATTGGAACAATTCTAATCTAGCCCCCAGAACGGGAGGACTCGCCATGTTCATCCAGACCGAAGCCACGCCCAATCCGTCGACGCTTAAGTTTATTCCGGGCAAGGCGGTGTTGACAGGCGAAGGCACTGCGGATTTCCGCTCAGAAAAGGACGCCGGTAAATCGCCGCTTGCGTCGCGGCTTTTCGGGATCGACGGCGTCGAGGGCGTGTTCCTCGGTTCGGACTTCATCTCGGTCACCAAGGGCGAGATCGAGTGGCCGCATCTGAAGCCGATGGTGCTCGGCGCCATCATGGAACACTACATGTCAGGCGATGCGGCATCGGCCGGCGCAGCGAACGACAGTGATGCCGGCACGTTCGATCCCAAAGATGCTGAAACGGTCGCAACCATCAAGGACTTGCTTGAATCGCGCGTGCGTCCGGCTGTGGCCCAAGACGGCGGCGACATTACGTTCTCCGGCTTCCGTGATGGCGTTGTTTATCTTCACATGCGCGGCGCTTGTGCCGGATGCCCGTCTTCAACCGCAACACTGCGTCATGGCATCGAGAATTTGCTGAAGCACTATTGCCCCGACGTGCAAGCGGTGCAGGCGGCGTAAGGGCTAAATGCAAATCGTCATGCGATCGGGGTCCGGCCCGCAGGGTCTGTCTCCGAACACCGCCCGGTGTAACGGCCATGCAGGCGGCGGAGTTCACCGGCAAACTGGCGAGTATTCAATTCCGCTGTCACGTGTTGAGACATGGTGGGTTGCGTCACGCAATGCTGCGCATGTCATCCCTTTAACACACCCAACTAATCCGGTTTTTATTGATGCCAAAATCCATAGACGGCGCTGCACTGAAGCAGCTGTTTTTTGATGCCCGCACACACAATGCTTGGTCTTCGGAAGATGTTCCGGACGCGCTGTTGCGCGATGTCGTCGACCTCATGAAATGGGCGCCGACCAGCGCCAACATGAGCCCAGCGCGGATCGTGTTTGTGAAATCTGCCGAAGCGAAAGCGCAGCTCAAACCGTATCTGATGGATGGCAACGTCGAGAAGACGATGGCAGCACCCGCCACTGCAATCATCGGCTATGACCAGAAATTCTACGACCACTTGCCGATGCTCTATCCGCATGCGGATGCGAAGTCTTGGTTCACCGGCAATAAGGAATTCTCCGACCTCTCGGCGTTCCGCAACGGCACGTTGCAGGGCGGCTATTTCATCCTAGCGGCACGCGCGTTGGGTCTCGATTGCGGACCGATGTCGGGCTTCGACAATGCCGGCGTCGATCAGCAATTCTTCGCCGGCACAGAGGTTAAGTCGAACTTCCTGTGCAACCTCGGCTATGGCGATCCATCGGGCGTACACCCCCGTTCTCCGCGCTTTAATTTCAACGACATGGCCCGTATCATTTAAGCTGAAAACTCAGGAAATCGGCGATTTCCGGCTGGCAAAGCGGGTGCAACCGCGTATAGCCTTGCGGCCATGAATATCCTCGCAATGGACACATGTTTTGGAGCGTGCTCGGTCGCGGTTGGCCGCACCGCTCAAGAATTCGAAACCGAATTCTGTACAGAATTCGAACGGCGCCAGACTGGTCATGCCGAAGCACTGATGCCGATGATTGAGCGCGTCATGGCCGAAGCTTCGCTGAAGTTCAGCGATCTTGAGCGCATCGCAGTCACAACTGGGCCAGGCTCATTCACCGGAATGCGCATTGGCATTGCTGCCGCGCGCGCGATGGGCGTCACACTCGGCATCCCAGTTGTGGGCTTACCAACCCTCGAAGTCATGGCGTTGGACGCATCGCAAACGCAACGCAATCTGGATGAAACAGCTACACTTGGTGATCGGCTGATTATCGCCGTGGATGCACGGAAGGATCAGGTTTACGTGCAGGTGTTCGATGAAAAACAGAAGCGGATCAATGAGCCGTCAGTGCTCAGTTACTCAGACGCGGCAAGTCTTGCCAGCGCAGGCAGCGTCACGATTTGCGGCTCAGGAGCAGAATTCGTTGCGGCGGAGAGGAAGAATCTTGGCCTACCCGTGACTGTCAAATTTGTAGACCTGCAGCCAAGCGCCCTATCACTCGGAATGGGCGCAGTGAGACTGTATGGACCAGAAACAATCGCCAACTTCCCCGCCCGGCCGCTGTATCTCCGCCCGCCCGATGCCAAGCCGCAGGACGGCAAATCCCTCGAGAGGGCCCAATGAACGCCCCACAGCCGCAAGACATGAAATACGTCAGCCTGTTGTGGGCTGGCCCGGACCGCGCCGCCGAAATCGCTCAATTACGCTCGCGCTTGTTCGCGGAGACGTGGAGCGAAGGCACGGTTGGCGTCATGCTGGATCATCCCGCATCAACCGCATTCGTGGCCTTCGACGGCCTTTCGCGGCAGACAGTTGGCTTCATCATGGGGCAGATGGCGGCTGACGAGGGCGAAATCCTCTCGATCGGTGTCGCCCCGGAATGGCAGCGCCACGGTATCGGCATGCGGATGATGGACGGCCTGACACGCGCCCTTGAACGGGCCGAGATCAAGCGCCTGTTCCTCGATGTCGCCGCCGACAACGACGCCGCGATGGCTCTTTACCTGAAACGAGGATTTGCTGCTGTTGGTCTTCGAAAAGGCTACTATAAGCGCAAGAGTACTGATGCGATGGATGCACTGACGCTCGCGCTCGATATTGGCAAGACTCCGAACTCCAAACAGTAGGCTAGTGAGGCAGCTATGCCCCGCTCTAAACAGACCCAATCGACGACGATCGAGACCCGCTGCCACGAGCACGGCCTCAGAATGACCGGCCAACGCCGCGTCATCGCTCGCGTGCTTGCCGACGCCAATGATCATCCCGATGTTGAGGAAGTTCATCGCCGGGCGCACTCCAAAGATGCACGCATTTCGCTTTCAACCGTGTATCGCACCGTCAAACTTTTCGAAGCCAAAGGCATTATTGAGCGTCATGACTTTGGCCGCGGCCGTGGTCAATACGAAGCAACCTCGCGCGCGCATCACGACCACTTAATCGACATCGCAACCGGACGCGTGATTGAATTTCAAGATCAGGCGATCGAGCGTTTGCAGGATGAAATCGCCCGCAAACTCGGCTATCAACTGGTTGGCCACCGTCTTGAGCTTTTCGGCATGGCGCTGCCCGCCAACCGGAACACCAAGAGAAAGCCTGATTGATTTGAGACCGGCATGAGCAAAATACGTGCTGGTTCCATTCTCGCGGCTTTCATGGCGCTCACGCTCCCGCTGATGCCGCTGCAATGGCTATTCACAAAAGTATGGCCCTGGGGCGCCCGTCATTTTCCGCACTGGTATCACCGGCAAGTGTGCCGCTTGATTGGCATTAAACTCGATATCGAAGGCCACATTGAACCCGATACACCTGTGCTGTTGATTTCCAATCATACGTCGTGGCTAGATATCCCAGTGCTGTCGGCGGTTGCGCCAGTATCGTTCGTTGCCAAAAAAGAAGTCGGCACGTGGCCGTTTGTGTCATGGCTCGCCAAGCTGCAACGCTCTGTTTTTATCGACCGGCAGCGGCGCTCGGCGACCGGCGATAGCACAAATGAAATTGCCAATCGCTTAAAGCAGAGCGACACCATTGTCCTTTTTGCCGAGGGTACGTCGAGCGATGGAAACCGGGTGTTACCGTTTTTGTCGACATTGTTTGCCGCTGCCATGCCGTCCCAAAAGAACGGCGCACATCAAACAGAAGCGAGAGTCGTCTCGGTCCAGACGATCGCTATCGTCTACACCAAACTCGGCGGTATTCCGTTAAGCCGCGAGCAACGCCCACATGTCGGCTGGTATGGCGATATGGAAATGACCAGACATGCCTGGCAAACGCTGGGCCGCGGCCCGCTCGATGCCGTGATCAGGATTGGCCCGCCAGTGGCGTTGACGTCGTTCAAAGACCGCAAGGACCTGGCGCGCTATACCGAGCAGCAAGTACGCGAAACAGTTATTCGAATTCTGCGCGGCCTGGATGACACAGTGCCGATTGAAGTTGCTGCCACCGCTGGCGCACCCCGTTCAAGCCCCAAAATCAAGGCTGAAAGTGGCCGGTTCCAATAAGACCGCGAAAATGAGTAAGCCCTCTGTGGGCGCGCTTGCCTCATAGTGAGACTAACGAAAATCCTCTATTCACCTTGAAAAGCCGTTATGTTGCAGCGCGGAATCATTAACGGGTTTTGCAAGTCTCGCGGTTATTCTCTCCCGTCCTCGGGCTAACTCAGGGAAATCGGCGTGCCAGAACCCAAAAAAGTTTTGATCAAGACGTTTGGTTGCCAAATGAACGTCTACGACAGCGAGCGCATGGGCGAAGCGCTGGTGGCGCGCGGCTATTCCGAAACAGACACCCTGGAAGACGCAGACCTCGTCATTCTCAACACATGTCACATCCGTGAGAAAGCGGTTGAAAAAGTCTATTCGGACCTCGGCCGCATTCGGCAGATCAAGGAAGTGCGCGCCAAGTCCGGCAAAGATACAGCGATTGCTGTTGCGGGTTGTGTTGCGCAAGCCGAAGGCGCCGAAATCGCGCGCCGTGTGCCCGCCGTCGATCTTGTCATCGGCCCGCAGAGTTATCACCGCCTGCCCGATCTTATCATCAAAGCCAAGCATGATGGTCAGAGCATCGTCGACACGGCCTTTCCAGACGACGATAAGTTTGCGTCCCTGCCTCAGGCCCGGCAAGCGCGATCCGCTACAGCTTTTCTGACCGTGCAGGAAGGCTGCGATAAATTCTGCACTTTTTGCGTGGTGCCCTACACGCGCGGCATGGAATATTCACGCCCCGTTCTAGACATCAAAAAAGAAGCGCTGCGATTGGTGGCTGCTGGCGTGCGTGAAATCACGCTGCTCGGCCAAAACGTCAATGCGTATCACGGCGACAATGCCAACGGACGCCCGGCTTCACTGGCTGAATTGATCCGGACGCTCGCTGAAATCGAAGGCCTTGAGCGGCTCCGATACATGACCAGCCACCCGCGCGACATGGGCGACGATTTAATCGCGGTCCATCGCGACGTGTCAAAGCTGATGCCGTTCCTGCATCTCCCAGTTCAGTCGGGATCCGATCGCATCCTCGCCGGCATGAATCGCAAACACACCGTCGCTGAGTACCGAGACCTGATTGCAAAAATTCGCGCAGCGCGGCCTGACATTGCGCTCTCGACCGACATCATCGTCGGCTTTCCAAGTGAGACCGAGCGCGAATTTGAAGAGACCCTGGACCTCATTCGCGACATTGGCTTCGCGCAATCGTTTTCGTTCAAATACAGCTCGCGTCCTGGCACTCCGGCTGCGAGCCTTGATGAACAAATCTCCGAGGCCGTGAAATCCGAACGGCTGACGCGCTTGCAAGATTTGCTCGCCAGCCAACAATCCAAGTTCAACGAGACCTTTATTGGGAAAACGGTGCCGGTGTTATTTGACAAGATCGGCCGCAATCCCGGCCAACTCGTCGGCCGTTCACCCTACCTGCAATTGGTGCATTCGGATGCCGAACCGAGCCTTTTAGGGCACATTGTGCCGGTCCAAATTACCGCTTGCGGAGCCAATAGCTTGGCCGGCGCAATCCCCAACTAAATCCGTCACACCATTGCTATATAAATGGGTTTGCCTCGGCCTGGCGATCAGTCCTATAATGTCGCATGGAGTGGATTGTTGCGTCTGTAGGGCTCGCTGCAGTCTTTTTTGGAGGCCACCTTTGACAGGACTACGCGGTTCTTCTGTTTCCGGCGCCGGGCGCGCAACGAAATCTCAAGCTTCCGACAAGCGCGTCGTAGTGCCATTTGAAGATAATCGCCTGATGGCCCGGCTGCTGGGTGAGTACGACTCGCACTTGGCCCTGATTGAAGACAGGCTCGGCATTGGTGCTCACGCTCATGGCAACGTCATCATTCTCACAGGCAGTGAAGCGGGCTGCGCCATTGCCCGTGATGTTCTGGAAACGCTCTACAAACGCATTTCTAAGGGCGAGCATATCGGTGCCGGAGATTTTGACGGCCTGATCCGCCATGCGCGCCAGGAAAGCGGACCCTCTGACGGACAAGCTCAAATCGCGACGCGCCGCCGGGTTGTGAAAGCCCGCACGCCGGCTCAAAGCACTTACATCCGCGCGCTAGAGGCTTCAGACCTCGTGTTCGGCATCGGCCCGGCCGGAACCGGCAAGACTTACATCGCGGTTGCGGCTGCGGCGCAGGCATTGGAACGAGGCGTCGTCGAACGTATCATTCTCTCGCGCCCCGCAGTTGAGGCTGGTGAGCGGCTTGGTTTCCTTCCCGGCGATATGCGCGACAAAGTCGATCCTTATCTGCGGCCGTTGTACGACGCACTCTATGATGTGCTGCCGCCTGAAAAAGTCGAGCGCGATCTTGAAGCCGGCATTATCGAAGTGGCGCCGCTGGCGTTTATGCGTGGCCGCACGCTTGCAAACGCTTACGTCATTCTTGATGAAGCGCAGAACTCAACATCCATGCAAATGAAGATGTTCCTGACACGATTGGGGGAACACTCGAAGATGGTGGTCACCGGCGACCCCTCGCAAATCGATTTGCCACCAGGAATGAAATCTGGACTTGAAGAAGCGGTTGGGTTCCTCAACGGCATTAAAGGCATTGAAGCGGTGCGTTTCGAAGCCAAAGACGTGGTTCGGCGTGATCTCGTTCTGCGCATAGTGCAGGCTTACGAAGCCAACTCGCCGGTCAAGAAAATCTGATCATGCCGGACGACAGCGACAGTAGACCGTCGAACACTCGAGCGAACACCGTTCCTCGCGCATGGCTGGTTGTGGACATCGCTGAAGATGCCGGCGATTGGTCAATGATCAAACATACCCAGCACCTCATTGAAGACGGTGCCCGCGCACTTGAAGCGCATGAACATTTCAAAGCGCATCGCCGCGCCGAAGCATGTATTGCGCTCAGCGGCAACGCCAATGTCCAAAAATTGAACGCAACCTATCGCGGCCAAGACAAGGCGACGAATGTGTTGTCGTTCCCGAGTGGACCGGCACCATCGACTTATGATGGCGAAGCACAGCCGCTTGGCGACGTGGTGCTCGCACTTGAAACCCTGCTGTCTGAAGCACGCGAACAAGATATCTCACCCGCCGATCATCTCCAGCATTTGGTCGTGCATGGGCTGTTGCATCTCCTCGGCTTCGATCATGAGACCGATCATGACGCCGAAGTTATGGAAGCACTTGAAGTCGAAATTTTAGCCACGCTCGGCATTGCCAATCCCTACGCCGAAACCGCCAATACCATCTGATCAACGCCAACCTTTAGAAAGCCCATGAGCAGCGACACCACCGATATTAAATTGACCGCCGTCCCGGCCGACGAACGCCGCGGTCACGCGTTCGCCGGCTGGATTGAAACGCTGAAGACCCGGTTCGGGTCACAAGGCCCAAAGACATTGCGTGAGGCGCTTGAGCACGCTCTCAAGAAAGATGAAGCCGTTTCCGCTGAAGCGTTCTCGCATGAAGAACGTACGATGCTGCTGCGGATCATGCGGTTTGGCAAATCAACCGTTGCCGACATTATGGTGCCACGGGCTGACATCATCGCCGTCGATGAAACCGAGCCGTTGCGAGAGTTGGTATTGACCTTCGAAAAGGCCGGCATTTCACGTGTTCCAGTCTATCAAGAGACGCTTGATGATCCGCGCGGCATGATCCACATCAAGGATCTCGTGCGCTTTCTGACTGCTGAGGCTGCCGGCCGGCCTCTGACCGAAGCCAGCGATGGTGACAAGTCCACACTCGACATGCCCGAAGTCGCAAAACTTGATCTTTCACGCCCGATATCAGCCGCCAAGATACGCCGCCAACTCCTCTATGTGCCGCCGTCCATGCCTGCGACCAGCCTTCTAATCCGCATGCAAACCAGCCGCATTCATATGGCATTGGTCGTCGACGAATACGGCGGCACAGATGGCCTTGTCACAATCGAAGATCTCGTTGAGCAGATCGTCGGTGATATTGAAGACGAACATGACGAAGCCGACGACGCCTTGATCGTCACCGATGCGCGCGGAAGCATTATCGCTTCAGGCCGGACACCCGTTGCTGATCTTGAAGAGATGCTCAAAGTTACACTATTGAAGCCCGATGAGATTGAAGACATCGACACCATTAGCGGCTTAGTCTTCGCTATTGTCGGACGCATCCCAGCGCGCGGCGAATTGGTGAAACACGCGTCGGGAATTGAGTTCGAAATCTTGGACGCCGACCCGCGGCGCGTCAAAAAACTAAAAGTCCATAAGCCAAAAACTTCGACTATGCCGCCTGCGGCCACATCCGCCCCCAATCCGTCGTGAGGCGGATGTGACGGCACGCACAACGGCACCAATGCCAATTGAAATTGCCGAGCGCCTGACCCGCCTCCGATTGGCAGTCATGACCGCGAGTGGATGGCGACGGGCCGTTCTCCTGATCGGAGTTGGCGCGGCGTCCGTCCTGGCGCTTTCACCGTTCTATCTTTGGCCGGTCATGTTTCTAACTCTGCCGGTATTGGTCTGGTCACTCGATGTTGGCATCAGCAATCAGCCCGCATTGTCAATGCCAGCAGTCAAGCAATGCTTCCTGACCGGCTGGCTGTTCGCTTTTGGTTATTTCGCGGCCGGCTTGTTTTGGATCGGCGAGGCGTTCTTGGTCGAAGCTGACAAACTCGGCTGGTTACTGCCGTTTGCCGTCACACTATTGCCGGCCGCCCTTGCGGTTTTTTGGGGTGCTGCGACCGCAGCAGCCGCTTGCTATTGGAAACCGGGTCTATCGCGGCTCATTGTGCTAGCGATCGCCCTTGCGTTGGCCGAATGGCTGCGAGGTCACCTGTTCACTGGATTCCCGTGGAACCTTCTTGGCTATACGCTGACATCGAGTGACGTACTGATGCAATCGGCATCAATCACCGGGACCTACAGTTTATCGCTTTGGGCGGTTACGATCTTTGCTGCGCCGCTGGTTTTGCTAACCGAAGACGCCCCCAATACTGCGAGAAAGCTTGTTTGGGTCTCAGCTCTTCCTCTACTGCTGGCAGTCTTGTTCGGTGCAAATCGCCTCGCTGAAACGTTGGCGCCAGATGTAGTGGGCGTGAAACTGCGCATCGTTCAACCTAGTATTCCACAGCGCGAAAAGTGGTTGCCAGATAAGCAAGGCAGCAATTTCCGCCTGCATCTTGATCTGTCGCGCACAGCGCCCGATGGCACTAAGAATTCGCTTGACGGCATCACGCATGTGATCTGGCCGGAAGCCGCGATGCCGTTCCGTCCGCTCGACTATCCGGAAGCAATTTCAGCCATTAGCGATATGCTGGGAACAAATACATATCTGCTGGCTGGAGCCCTGCGCGTGAAGAAGGACGCAACTGGCGGCGCCCCACAGGCGTACAATAGTCTGATCGCCTTTGGTCCTGGCGGCGGCCCGTCTGCCATCTATGACAAAATCCACTTGGTTCCATTCGGTGAGTACTTGCCATGGCCTTGGCTATTGGAGCGACTTGGCTTTGACGACATTGTCAAAATGCGCGGCGGGTTCGCGGCCGGACAATCTCCCCGTGCCAACCTGAATGTGCCGGGTCTTCCGCCGGCAGCCAGTCTTATTTGTTATGAAGCCATATTTCCCGGCGAAGCCGTCCAAAGCCAACCTCGTGCTCAATTCATTTTGAATGTCACAAATGACGGATGGTTTGGAAACACGACTGGCCCGCGCCAACATCTGCATCAAGCTCGCGTTCGCGCCGTTGAAGAAGGCCTGCCCGTGATCAGGGCGGCCAACAATGGCATTTCCGCCGTGATCGACGCCAATGGCTCGATGCGCTCTGTGATCGGCATGAATGTACAGGGCGTCATCGACAGTCCGCTGCCAGCGGCTCGGAATCAGCCATTCTATGGCTGGGCTGGAGATTGGATGTTCTTGCTCCAACTCGGCCTATTCGGACTTGCCGCGTTTCTAACCAAACCGCACGGCGTGCGTCAAAGCGGGCAACGGCCTTCTTTCGAATGACAACCGTTGCCCATCGGTTGCAGAACTTCAGCATGTTTTATAATCGCAACGTTTGTCAGGCTCCTTCAAACTTTTGCTGCAACTCTATGATTTCACAAGAAACATTGAGAAAAATGCCGTTGACGCTTTTATTCAGTATCTGGATTACTGCTGTAGCCGTTGCCTTGAGCAGCACAATCGTACATAGGTAAATGCGCCCTTTGAGATTGGGGTAATAGACGGCTGATCATAGCCCTCTGGATCGTTTAATTTGATACGAGCAATTTGAGTATAGGCAGGGACCAGAGATGGCAGACGCGGTGGCGGTTCAGCAAGACGGAGACGAACGCAATGCCCGCCGTGCTAACGCTATGGACATCCATGTTGGCTCGCGCGTCCGGCTGCGCCGGATGCTGATTGGCATGAGCCAGGAAAAGCTTGGCGAAATGCTTGGTCTGACATTCCAGCAGGTTCAAAAGTACGAAAAAGGCGTCAATCGTATTGGGGCCGGCCGCTTGCACGAGCTTGGACAAGTCATGAGCGTTCCTGTGCAATTCTTTTACGAAGACGCTCCTGGCAGCGCGGCAGCTGGGTTCGCGGAACCGTCGTCCGAGAACTATGTCGCAGATTTCCTGAATTCCAAGGAAGGCATTGAGCTCAATAAGGCTTTCCAGAGGATTACAGATCACAAAGTCCGCCGGTCGATCGTCGACCTGGTCCGCTCAATCGCCGACAACAACGCAAGCTAGGCAGTTAACCCTCAAGGCTGACGGGTGCGTTAAGCGGCCCCAGGGTGTGTGCCCAGGGCGCTCCTTGACCGGTGTTTAGAGACCTGTAACAACCCGGCCAACTTCATAAACCTTTGATCGTCAGGGAGCCCGAACGTGGCACGCAAATCTTACCTGTTCACCAGTGAAAGCGTTTCCGAAGGCCACCCCGACAAAGTATGCGACCGCATCTCAGACGAAATCGTTGACCTGTTCTACCGCGAAGGCATCGCAGCTAAATTTGACCCGTGGATTTTGCGCGCCGCTTGCGAAACGATGGCGACCACCAACCGCGTTATTATCGCTGGTGAATATCGTGGTCCGAACAACGTCACCGTCGCCATGATCCAGGACGTGACGCGTAAGGCCATCAAAGACATCGGCTACGAGCAAGAAGGCTTTCACTGGGCTAACGCCAACATCGAAGTTCTTTTACATGGCCAGTCAGCCGATATCGCCGCCGGCGTTGATGCCAAGCAGCCGAGCAATCAGGAAGAAGGCGCTGGCGACCAAGGTATCATGTTCGGATACGCCTGCACCGACACACCGGAGCTGATGCCCGCTCCAATCTATTACAGCCACAAGATCCTCGAAGACCTGGCCCACGCCCGCAAGGCTAAAAAGGGCGACGCGGCCAAACTCGGCCCCGATTCGAAGAGCCAGGTCACGGTGCGCTATGAGAACGGCAAACCCGTCGGCGTGACACAGATCGTACTGTCGCATCAGCACGTCGTTGAAGATCTATCGTCGAAGCAGGTCCGGGATATCGTTGAACCGTACATTACGGCGGCATTGCCCAATGGTTGGATTTCAAAGGACACCGTCTGGCACATAAACCCGACTGGTAAGTTCTTTATCGGCGGTCCTGACGGCGACTGCGGCCTCACCGGCCGCAAGATCATAGTTGATACATATGGCGGCGCGGCGCCCCATGGCGGCGGCGCGTTCTCGGGCAAAGACCCAACCAAGGTTGACCGCTCGGCCGCATACGCCTCGCGCTATCTGGCGAAAAACGTCGTTGCTGCAGGCCTCGCTGACCGCTGCACAATCCAGTTGAGCTACGCCATCGGCGTCGCCAAGCCACTGTCGATTTATGTCGATACACACGGCACTGGAAAAGTCGCTGAAGATGTCCTTGAGACAGCACTTGGCGAAGTGATGGATCTGACACCACGTGGCATCCGAGCCCACCTTGATCTCAACAAGCCAATTTATGCCCGCACGTCCGCTTACGGTCACTTCGGCCGCAAGCCCGACAAGGACGGCGGCTTCTCTTGGGAAAAGACAGACCTGGCAGATAAAATCAAAGCCGCAGTTTAGTCGATTGAAGAATGCGACTCCTGAAGCAGCCGCGGCCACCAGCCGTGGCTGTTTTTTTGAACCTAGCTAGCGGTGCAACCACCACAACAACGGCGGCACACCGAGAAATAACGCGTAAAGCCCATAAACATCGATCAAATAGCGCGCGTAGATCATCGCCCACGCGGGTCGATCGCCTTTGCCATCGAGGAGCGCGAACTGATAGTCGAGACGGCTGTGGTTGACGGGGCACGAACGCAAAGCGTCGTTGTAACGGCGGCGGAACTCCTGCACCTCGCAGCGGTCGGTTACGCGCGCGATTTTCAATTCTTGCGTCAATTCCGAAACCGCAAGTGCACAGTTCGACAGATGATGCGCTTTCATCTGGTAGTCGTTCAGAGATTCAAGCAGGCCCAGGATCAGGGTAAACACCGACGATACAATTTGGATAAAGGTCAGCAACCGATTGGTCGCATCATCAATCTGGCCGATGTACACTGCCTGAAAAACCGCAACACCTATAAAATAGAGCGCAACAATCGATTGGGTAGCGAGTGAGACCTTTTGTTTGCTTTCCAAGCGTTCGGCGGCATTGAAGCGTGCAGACTTTACGATTTTCATCGTGGCAGCCAATTGGCTGGCCAGCTGCGTATCCCGCGGTATTTGCGGCAGCGAAGTGACGTTCGACGGCGCAGCCGGAACGATCGCCGTGCGATGATCGACGGCATAAACGTTTTGAGTACCTAATGGCGACGTGTGTTGTGGCATTGTCTGCGGTCAGCTGGCGGAAATGACGATCGCCTCACGCCGGAGAGACATGAGTTTTGAGTTCTAAGGTATATCCGATTCGGGTTGTCTGGCCGCTTTGTGAGGCGTGCTATCCCCAACGCAAGCCGCGACCGCCGCGGCTAACCAGCTCTGCCAAATTTCTATCTATAAGTGACTACCAACTTACGATAACCAGTCAGCCACCACTGCATAGGCGGCACTGAGATCAGGTCGCCAACCCACCAAGAGATAGGCTAAAGCTGCCAAAATTGCCGCTCCTATGACAACCGTCGCGACCCAAGCGACCGCGTTGCGCCGCGACGAGCTACGCCGGTCGAGCCGGGCCTTGTCGATCCAAATGGCTGATGTGGCCTTGGGTTGCGCCTCACCGATTTCGGGCTGCCACGAGAAGCCGTCGTCGCCTGCCACAGCATCGAAATCAACGAGATTGGAATTGGCTGGAGTCAGCCTAGATGCCGTCGGCTTCGCGACGGGCTTACGAGCCAATAATTGGTCAAGTTCATTCTGAAGGGCGCTGTCGCGATCCAAATCACGAACTGAGCGCGTGGGCTCGATGGCCAGAAAACCAATTTCTGGTTCATGAATCGGGGTCGTTTCGCTGGGTGTCTTGAGGGCGAGCGACATCGGTCTTACGCTTTACTTTGCACTGACCCCAACCCGCCGCGCGCTGGAGTGATAGCCAAATACGACTTCAGTTGTTCGAGCCGCCCTAAATGCTCGATGGTGCAATTTCTAACACGCAGCTTAATCTCTATGCAACCTAGTTTGCGACGCAGGCTGAAAAACACTTATACCTATCAACTTCGCAAAATTAACCTTGGGGACCAAACTGTGCTGACGCGCAAGGTTCAGCCATGAGCGACGTCATCGTGATTGGCGCCGGGATCGCCATCTGCGTGGCCTTAATGCTCGGCGGCCACGAATGGCTGATCGGAAAACCTCTTCTGGGCTAACCCGCAATATTCGGTATCAAACGGAATTTCCGGATAGAATAGAAATTCGCCTAACGCCGCCCGCTTTGATACAGTTGGCCTTCACTGGGCCACCTATCCATTGGATACTCCGGAGACATTTGATTCTGCCCGGCGTTTGGCCGGAACAGACAACCTCCGGATACCGCCATGCGCACCCTCGCCCCGATCATTCTGGCCCTTTCCGTCGCCATTTCCCCTCTGGCACTTGCGCAAACAGCGCCAGCACCTATCGCAGCAGCAGCGGCCGCAAAACCGGTCGCGCAAACGTTCTCGCACAAGGGCGTGGCCCAAGACGCCGAGCGTTACGAAGCCTACGTCAAGGACGGATGGAAAGCTGGCGGCCGCAAGGCAACCGAATTGATCAGCGCCGGTGAAAAGACACTCGCCGCTGACCCCCGCGCCGCATCGCGCACGTTCGCGCAGGCTGTCGTTGCAGACGACAAGAACGCCCAAAGCTGGCTCGGCCTCGCGCGCTCGCTGCTTGCAATCAAGCCCAACGAAGACCAGGGTTCCGAAAAATACGACTTGCCGGTCAATGCCTCGGCCGCTGCCTACCGCGCCTACGAACGCGCAGGTGACCCAGCAATGAAAGCTAAGGCCCTCGCAGTGCTCGGCGAGGCCATGCAGCGCCGGGCCTACTGGCGGCCAGCAATTGATGCCCTCAAGACATCGCTAGCGATCATCGAAGACGCCTCGACGCGCGCAGCTTTTGAAAAGCTGCGCGCCGAGCACGGCTTCCGCATGACCGACTACAAGACGGATTCGGAAGCCGCGACGCCGCGCGTTTGCGTGCAATTCTCTGAAGTGTTGTCACGCGCGCAGCCGGACTTTGCGAAATTTGTTTCTCTCGACGGCAAAGATCCGCAGTCCGTCGCCGTTGAAAGTCAGCAATTGTGTGTCGACGGCCTGACGCACGGCCAGCGCTATGAAATTCAAGTGCGCGCCGGGTTGCCATCCGACGCCGGTGAAGCACTTGAGAAGCCGGTCACCGTTGCCGTCTACGTGCCGGATCGCAAGCCGTTCGTGCGTTTTTCCGGCAAGGCCTACGTGCTGCCAAGCCGCGGGCAACAGGGTATTCCCGTTGTCTCCGTCAATACCGAGCGCGTTGAGCTTGAAGTATATCGCATCGGCGACCGCAGCTTAGCTGGAGCACTTTCAAACGGTGACTTCGACCGTCAACTCTCCGGCTATGATCTCGAAACTCTCAAGGACCGCACCGGCGAGCGAGTCTACCAAGGCGAAATGGATGTCACTTCGAAACTCAATGAAGACGTGACAACCGCGTTCCCAGTCAGCGACGCAATTGGCCAGTTGAAGCCTGGCGCTTACGCCATGATCGCACGCCCGGCGGGCAAGTCCGGCGGCGAAGACTACAGTGGTGTCGCAACTCAATGGTTTATCGTCTCCGACCTCGGCCTGACAGGCTTCACCGGCAAAGACGGCATTCACGCTTTTGTGCGCTCGCTGTCAGGCACCGAGGTTGTCGCTGGCGCTTCTGTCAATTTGATCGCCAAGAACAATGAAATTCTTGCCACTGCCAAAACCGATAACAATGGTTACGTCCGTTTTGAAGCCGGACAAACTAAGGGTGAAGGCGGTTTGCAACCGGCCGTCATCGCCGCAGGCAACGGCGGCACCGACTATGCGTTCCTCGACCTCACCGCAAACGCTTTCGACCTCTCAGATCGCGGCGTCAAAGGCCGCGATCAACCAGGCCCCATCGATGGCTTCCTGTATACCGAGCGCGGCGTGTACCGGCCCGGCGAAGACGTTAACGTCACTGCTCTGGTGCGCGATGCCAACGGCACGGCGCAGTCGCTGCCCGTCACCGTGATTGTTACGAGGCCAGATGGTGTCGAACATGGCCGTTTCACATTAAACGACCAGGGGCTTGGCGGACGTTCACTGCATCTCGGCTTGAACAGCACTGCGCAAACGGGAACCTGGCGCGTCAAGCTGCACGCGGATCCGAAGTCAGACCCAATCACCCAAGTCACTTTCCTGGTCGAAGACTATGTCCCCGAACGCCTAGACCTGACTTTAGACCCGGGCGCTGGCGCCATTTCGCCGGATACGCCGAAGTCTGTGAAACTCAACGGCCGCTATCTCTATGGCCCACCGGCTGCCGGACTGGCCATCGAAGGTGAAATCGTCGTCAAGGAAAGCGAAAGCCCGGTCGAAGGCTTTGCCGGTTACAAATTTGGCCAAACAAACGAAACGATCACTGCCATCCGCGAAACGCTTGAAGGTTTGCCGTCATCGGGTGACGACGGTAGCGCCGTCGTTCCGATCAAACTTCCGGCCGTCACCAAGACGGCGCGCCCGCTTGAAGCCAATGTCATCCTTCGTATGCGCGAAGACGGCGGCCGTACGATCGAGCGCAGCATTACGATGCCCGTCGATTTGAAGGCGCCGCGCATCGGCATCAAACCAGTGTTCGGCGACAATCTGCAGGAAGGCGAGAGCGCCAAGTTCGAAATCGTTGTTCTTGACGAATCCAACAAGGCCGCTGCCGTAAAAGGTCTGCATTGGGAACTAATCAAACTCGACACGTCATGGCAGTGGTATAGCCGCGACAACGCATGGAACTACGAAGCTCAAACCATCAAGCGCAAAGTCGCCAACGGCACTCTGGATACGCTAGCTGGCGCTGCAGCCGTGCTCGAACAACCGACCACTTTCGGCCGTTATCGCCTCGAAATCGTTTCACCAGCGGCCGAAGGTCCGGCATCCAGCATTGAATTCAATTCAGGGTGGTATGCTGGCGATGAGACCGCAGACACACCAGAAATTCTGGATGTGGCACTCGACAAACCCAACTACAAACCTGGTGATACAGCGAAACTGCGCATTGCCAGCAAATCTGGCGGCAAAGCACTAGTCGCGATCCTCGGCGGCGGCTTGCTCTCATCCCAAGACGTCGATGTGCCGAAGGGCGGCGGTGACATTGACATCAAGGTCGGCAGCGACTGGGGACCAGGCGCCTATGCGACGGCACTTCTGTACCGCCCGATGGACGAAGCACAAAAGCGGATGCCAAGCCGTGCTCTTGGCATCGCTTGGATTGGTGTCGATCAAGCAGACCGTGTATTGAAGGTTTCAGTTCCCGCGGAAGCCAAAGTCAAATCAGGCTCAAAGCTGACTGTGCCGGTTAAAATTTCAGGCCTAGCGTCCGGTGAAGAAGCCCGCGTGACTGTTGCGGCTGTTGATGCCGGTATCTTGAATCTGACCCGCTACCAAGCACCAGCGCCGGAGTTGCATTTTTATGCGCAGCGCAAACTTGGCATCGACGTCCGAGATTTCTACGGACGGCTCATCGATGGGATGCACGCCGAACGCGGCAAAATCCGTTCCGGCGGAGACGGCATGGACTCTGCCGGAATGCAAGGTAGCCCGCCCGTCGAAGACACCGTTGCATTCTAGTCCGGCATCGTGACCGTAGTGGCAGACGGCACGGCCGAGGTAACGTTCGACATGCCAGACTTCAACGGCACCGTGCGGGTGATTGCGGTGGCATGGAGTAAATCCAAGCTCGGCCACGGCACCACCGATGTCATTGTCCGTGATGCGGTTGCGCTGACTGCCTCTGCGCCACGGTTTATCACGCTTGGTGATGAAGCCACGCTTGATATGTCGATCCACAACCTTGAGGCACCGGCAGGCGACTATCGG